>CP072828.1:1066805-1422407 GCA_017945845.1 Carnobacteriaceae bacterium zg-C25 | reverse complement strand
TATCAATAAACAATATGTTAATTTGTGGATAAAATGTTCATAATGTGTGTATAACAAATGATTTTAAAAAAATTGTAAAAAAAAGTGTGTATAACCTTAAAAAAATCAAAAATAAAATTGACAAAAATGCTAGAGTTTCTTATACTATTGGGGACTGTCTTAGTGTTTTACATTACATTTAGAAGATAGATATATTCCACAGGAGGTGTCATGAATGAAAAGAACTTATCAACCAAAAAAACGTCATCGTCAAAAAGTTCACGGTTTCCGTAAACGTATGAGTACAAAAAATGGACGTCGCGTATTAGCAAGCAGACGTCGTAAAGGTAGAAAAGTATTATCTGCTTAATAAAAAATGCAAGGATCACTGGAAACAGTGGTCTTTTTATTTGTATTAATGTAGTTTTCAATAAAAAAATATATTATAATGAATAAGATTATGACAAGATAAAGGTAGTTTAATGAAAAAAGAATTTCGTGTAAAAAGTGAAATGGATTTTAAAAAAATTTTTGATAAACGACAATCAAAAGCCAATAAACAGTTTGTTATTTATTATTTAGAGAAAGAAAATCAAACGCATATTCGTGTAGGGTTGTCCGTAAGTAAAAAATTGGGAAATGCTGTTGTTAGAAATGGCATTAAGCGAAAAATTCGTCGTGCTTTTCACGAATTGGAAGGTAGTTTTCAAACAAATTATGATATAATTGTCATTGCGCGAACACCTATCATTGATATGAGTGTAGAAGACATTAAAAAAAGTTTATTACATGTGGCAAAATTATGCCAAATTATGAATTAAGGAGACTATATGGGAAATTTATGGACTAGTTTTGTAGAATTAGCATCACAATTTATTTTGTATTTATCACAATTATTTAACAATAATTATGCAATGGGTATTATTTCATTTACGATAATTACACGTATTATTTTATTGCCATTAATGCAATATCAAATGAAAATCACACGTAAAACCGCTGAATTGCAACCTGAAATGAAAAAATTACGTGAAAAATATTCAGCACGTGATCGTCAAACACAATTAGAATTACAATCAGCCATTAGTGAATTAAATAAAAAACATGGTGTGAATCAATGGGCAGGTTGTTTACCATTATTACTACAATTGCCAATTATGATTGCTTTATATCAAGCAATTTCTACGACAAAAGAATTAACTACCGGTCATTTTTTCTGGGCAGAGTTAGGTAAAACAGATGCTACGTTTATTTTACCTGCATTGGCTGCTTTCTTTACATGGTTAAACTCATGGTTGACGTTACAAGGTCAAACAAAAGACATGCAACAAGGAAAAGCGTTACAATTATACTTTTTACCAACAATGATTTTTTTCTTATCAATTAGTTATAACTCTGCATTAGCTTTATACTGGGTAGTAGGGAATATGTTTACCGTATTACAAACATTATTGTTAAATAATCCGTTTAAAATTAAAGCAGAACGCGAAAACAAAATTAAAGAAGAAAAAGCAAAACAACGTGCATTGAAAAAAGCTAAAGCACGTGCATTAAAACGTAAATAGAAAGGAATGCCAATGAATACAATTACAATGACAGCAGCAACTGTCGAATTAGCAATTGAAAATGGTTTAAAAAAATTAAATGCTTCTCGCGAAGATGTGATTATTGTTGTGTTACAAGAAAATAAAAAAGGTTTTTTAGGTTTTGGTCAAAAAGAGGCTATTGTCTCATTAACCGTTAAACCAAAATCATTTGAACAAAATGAAACAATTGTAGAAAAATCAGTAAAATCAGTTGAAAAAGATGTTAAATTAACTGAAAAAGTTGTTGAAGAAAAAAAGGTTTCAACAACTACTCAAAAAACAGTTGAGGCAACACCACAACCGACACATCATCATAAAGTTGATGCTAATGAAAAATATAAAGAAGTTGTTACTTATTTAGTGAATATTTCAAAAGAATACGGTGCGGATATTACAGTTGATGTAAAAGAAACATCTAAAAAATTAATTTTCCAAATTGAAACGGCTAAAGCTGGTTTATTAATTGGAAAATACGGTAAAATCATTAACGCTTTACAAGTGTTGACACAAACAATGGTGTATCGTGAAGATGAAAAAGCGCCAATGGTTATTGTAAATATTGGTGATTATCGTCAAAAACGTGAAGAAAAATTAAAAGAGATGGCTGATCGTACAGCAAAAAAAGTGCTTCGTACACGCCAAGCGGTTTATTTAGAACCACTACCAGCATTTGAACGTAAAATTGTTCATGCACGTATTAGTAGATACGATCAATTGGTAACACAATCAGAAGGTAAAGAACCACATCGCTATTTAAAAGTGGAATTTAATCAAAAACCTTTTTAAAGGATAAATCATTAAAATCGAAATTTTTCAATCTAGACTGTTGATAAACTAAATCATCAACAGTCTTTTTTTATGTTCATTATCGTAAGTAGTCAAACAAAAGGTACTGTTAAATTAGATTGATGTGTTATGCTATTCGCCCTAAAAATGATACAGCCAATTTTAAAACAACAAAAAATCCAACCTATTTTTTACAAGCAAAAACAGGTTGGATTTTATTTTATAAATCTTCAAATGCTTCTTCATCAGAAACAATTGTTAATTCGTCTTCAATAGCGTCTTTATCATCCACTAATGTATCTAAATCTGATGAGTAATCGTCTAAATCAGTTGTTTCCTCACTATCATCTAATTCATCAATGTCTTCATCATCATCTAATGTATCTAAATCTTCGTCTTCTGGATCATCGTTGCTGTAATCAACATCGTCATCACTTGTAACGAACGCATTAAGTTTTTTACGTTTTTTACGACGTACAGTTGTTTCTTCTTCTAATGAAACTAATTCTTCATCAATCGAATCAATTGCATACCATGAACGTAATCCCCAACGATTATCGCCTAAAGAAATAAAACTGCCGTCAATATTTAATTCCGTATAAAATACAGGCATTTGACGTTCCAATTTTTCGTCATTTAATTCCATGTATTCTTGAACAGCGACTAACAGTTCATTAAACTCCATTACGTCACCTTTTTGTTCTAAAATAGCGTGTGCTACTTCAACCATGGATAATTCATTTTTATTGATGCCTTCTAAACCAATCAATGTCATCTATCGGTACACCCTTTCACATTTGTATGTTTTAGTTTATCAGTAAATTAGTGTTTTTTCAATGAAAGCTACATGAAATTTAATTTTTTTTCACAAATTCTGATTTTAATTTCATTGCACCAAACCCATCAATTTTACAATCAATGTTATGGTCACCTTCAACTAAACGAATATTTTTAACACGTGTTCCTTGTTTAATGTCTTTAGGAGCACCCTTTACTTTTAAATCTTTAATGACTGTAACAGTATCCCCGTCTTGTAATAAAGCACCATTCGCATCTTTAACGATTAAAGTTGATTCTGCATCACTCTCGTTTGCGTCCCACTCATACGCACATTCCGGACAAACAAGTAAAGCGCCATCTTCATAAACATACTCACTAGCACATTTCGGACAATTTGGTAAACTCATTTTCTAACTCCTTGCTTTTTATTCTCAATCATCATATAGATAAATGGTTCAAAATGCAAGTTCTTGCTGTGGTGTAAAATGCTTTCAATTTTAAAAAGATGTCGCAAAAAAGAAAGAAAACATTAAAAAGCGTGATTTTTTTGTATTTTTAGGGCAAAGTCCATTATAATGGTAGAGCAATTAATTCACTAAAGAAGAGGCAAATATGTTTCAAACAGAATTTAAAGAAAAATATCCACACATTATAGCCACCGAAAATGGCTTATTAAAAGATTATACGTATACAAAAACAGGTGGAGCAGCAGAATTACTTGTTTTTCCGAAAACTAAAGACGAATTACACCATATTTTAACATTTACAAAAGAAAAAAATATTGCATTAACCGTTTTAGGTAATGCCAGTAACGTTATTGTAAAAGATAGCGGATTATCCGGTATAGTTGTCATGCTTGAAAAAATGAATGACATTTCAATTGATGGTGAAAAGGTTTATGCACAAGCTGGTGCAAAATTAGTGGATGTATCACAATTTATTCAAAAACATACGCTAACAGGATTTGAATTTGCATGCGGTATTCCTGGAAGTGTTGGTGGTGCGGTGTATATGAATGCCGGTGCGTATGACGGTGAAATGAAAGACGTTATTGTATCGGTTGATGTGCTCACACGAGATGGTGAAATGAAAACCTATACAAATGAAGACATGCAATTTGCTTATCGACACAGTAAAATTCAAGAAACAGGCGATGTTGTTGTATCGATGACGTTACAATTAGCCGTTGGACAACAAAATCTTATTGATGAAAAAATTAAAAAATTGACAGATTTACGCCAATCAAAACAACCGTTAGAATACCCAAGTTGTGGGAGTGTGTTTAAAAGACCGGAAGGGTATTTCGCTGGTAAACTGATTCAAGATGCACAATTACAAGGGTATCGTATCGGTGGTGTTGAAGTGTCTAAAAAACATGCCGGTTTTATGGTCAATGTTGATAATGGAACAGCAAGTGACTATGAAGCGTTAATCAAACACGTGCAAAACACCGTAAAAAAACAATTCAATGTTGAATTAGAAACGGAAGTGCGTTTCATTGGAAAATAAGACGGTTCAATTACAGTTACGATCATCTATTCAACAGCAACACGATACAGATGTTATCGAAAAAAAATATGAAGCAACGTATCATCTTGTAAATGGTGTACATTATTTTCGATTTGAAGATGATGAAACGGGGAAAAATACAGTAAAAATTGATGTCAAACAAAAGGTCATGACATTTTTGTGGGAAAAACACGCCATTAAAAGAGTGGTTTTTTCACAACAGGATGACACGCAAATGCACTATCATTTGCCGCAAGGTATGATGGTTTTTGATGTGCAAACAACAAAATTAGATTATCTGTTCAATGAGCAAGGCGACATGATTGCCTTTCATTTACATTACAAATTGAAACAGGACAATCAATTATTTGGACGCTATCGCTTACAGTATACTGTACAAAACTAACACAAAAAGGGAAAATATGGCAAAAAAAGCAAAATATCATTGGGTAGAAAAAGCGCTACATAGCGAACAAGACGTTAAAGCCTTTCAAGAAGAAACGGGGGTGGGACGACTATTTGCGCAACTGTGCTTACAACGTGGCATTGATACACGGGAAAAATTAGAAACGTTTAAACGACCAGATTTATCACAATTACATGATCCGTATTTAATGCATGACATGGAAAAAGCGGTAGAGCGCATTCGATGTGCTATTGAAAATGGCGAAAAAATTCTAGTCTATGGTGATTACGATGCGGACGGTATTACGAGTACGTCGATTTTATGTGAAG
The DNA here is from genome assembly GCA_017945845.1 of Carnobacteriaceae bacterium zg-C25. Lineage (NCBI taxonomy): Bacteria > Bacillati > Bacillota > Bacilli > Lactobacillales > Carnobacteriaceae > Carnobacteriaceae bacterium zg-C25. The sequence continues at coordinate 1,417,032 of CP072828.1, read as the reverse complement.
CGATTGATACACTTGGTGGAAATGTTCATTTTTATTTACCAAATCGGTTTACAGATGGGTACGGACCAAACGTTGAAGTGTTTCGGTACATGATTGATGTCGATAAAGTCGATTTAATTGTGACGTGTGATAATGGGGTAGCCGGTCACGAAGCGATTGCTGTTGCTATGTCTAAAGGTGTTGATGTGGTGGTAACGGATCACCATGAATTACCTGCTGAATTACCAAATGCGTATGCGATTGTCCACCCAAGACACCCAAAAGGGCAGTACCCTTTTGGTGATTTATCGGGTGCAGGCGTTGCTTTTAAAGTTGCAACGGCATTGTTGGACGATGTGCCAATGGAAAGTTTGGATTTAGTAGCTATTGGTACCATTGCTGATTTAGTCAGTGTGACAGACGAAAATCGAATACTTATTCATTACGGATTAGATATGCTGAAACAAACGCAACGCATTGGATTGCAAAAACTCATGGAAAGTGCAAACGTTAATACACAAAAATTGACGGCGGATAATGTTGGTTTTGCAATTGGACCACGATTAAATGCGATTGGTCGATTAGATGATGCAACACCGGGCGTTGAATTAATGATGACGTTTGATGATGAACAAGCCGATGAGTTAGTGGCGTTAATTAATGCAAAAAATGATGAACGTAAACAAATTGTTGCCAATATCGTGAATGATGTGATGCAACAAATTCAAGGAAATGCAGATAATTTCATTTTATTAGCGAGTAAAAATTGGCATGCTGGTGTATTAGGTATTGTGGCCAGTCAAGTCGTTGAAAAAACCGGTAAACCAACAATTTTGTTGCAAATTGATGAAGAAACGGGTATTGCAAAAGGTTCGGGAAGAAGTGTTGAAGGCGTTAATTTATATGATGTTTTAACGGAGTGTAGCGATTTTATCGCAAAATTTGGTGGTCATGAAATGGCTGCTGGATTAAGTGTGTCGATAGATAACATTGATGCATTGAAACAAGCGTTGCAACACATTGTCCCAGTCGTTGAAAGACCAACACGGTATTATGATTTAAGCGTAGAAAGTAGCGATTTAACGATTGATTTTTTACACGAATTAAAACAATTTGAACCGTATGGTACCAATCATGACAAGCCTATTTTTAAAATTGAAAATGAGAAATTGTCACAAACAAAATCTATTGGCGACAAAAAACAACACTTGAAGGGACGTATTGGGCAACTTGATTTTGTACTGTTTAATGCAGGACATGTGCAATCCCAGTTATTAGATGATATTGAAACAACGGCTTGGGTGCAGTTAGGCATTAACGAGTGGAATGGTATTGAAAGTGTCCAAGGACACGTTTTAGATACGCAAATTACGAAAAAACAGTGGTTTGATAAACGGACAACCGTTATCAAAAAAGAAGATGTGATGATTGAAAATGCCATTTATGTCTTTTTCAATCAAAAATATTACGACTTTTTTGCTACAAAAGTGCCAACAACGTCAAAAAGTTTAATGGCAGAGACGATTGATCATCATGAAAATTTATTTTGTGAACATTTGGTAATTTTTGATTGTCCAGAAACAATAGAATCGCTACAACATGTGTTAAACAAGGTAGCCTATGACAATGTCCATGTGATGTGTCATACACAAAAGAATTTATATTTAATTGGCACACCGACACGACAACAATTCGCTAATGTTTATAAAATTTTAGCCAATGAAAAGCAAGTCGTCCTTAAAAATCAGTTAGATCGTTTGTCCAAAGTATTGGGCATGCAAAAAGATTTATTAATTTTAATTATTCAGGTGTTTTTTGAAGCTGAATTTGTTAAAATAGAGGATGGTACGCTAACTTTTGTTGGCAATACACAAAAAGTGGATTTAATGCAAACGCAAGTGATGAAAAAACATCAACAACTTATGGTAGTTCAAAAAGAATTGTTATTTACGCCGTTTGCGACACTTCAAATACATTTAAAAATGGATGATAACAAGGAGTAACTTATGGATTTAAAACAATATATTACAACTATTCCGGATTTTCCAACACCGGGAATTTTATTTAGAGATATTACACCATTAATGGCTAATGGGCCAGCATATCACTATGCAACACAACAAATTGTAGAGTATGCAAAAGAAAATCAAGTGGATGTTATCGTTGGACCAGAAGCACGTGGCTTTTTAGTTGGGTGTCCAGTGGCAACAGAATTAGGCGTTGGTTTCTTGCCTGTACGTAAAAAAGGTAAATTACCGGGAGAAACGATTGAGGTATCCTACGATTTAGAATACGGCTCAAACGTTTTAGAAATGAACAAAGATGCCATCAAACCAGGGCAACGCGTGTTAATTACAGACGACTTATTAGCAACAGGCGGTACAATCGCTGCAACAATTGAATTAATCGAAAAACAAGGTGGTATCGTCGTCGGCGCAGCATTTTTAATTGAATTAGCAGACTTAAACGGCCGTGAAAAAATTGGCAATTACGATATTAAAGTATTGATGACGTATTAAAAAAAGCATAGACTGTTGACAAATTAGACTGTCAACAGTCTTTTTTCGTATCAGACGTTAAGTTGTACGGCTTACCGCGATGTACACGATACATCGCTCGTTCTCTACTACGTGCGAGAACGAAGCCATTCGTACAACAACGTCTGATACGATAATAGCGGTTAAAAATGATATAATTATAAACAAAATAAACACTCAAAATTTAGAAAAGAACTAACATAGAAACAGTAAATCAAAAGGTTCACTGTTTTTTTTTGTTCTATGTCAAATGGTGGTTATTAGTAAAAAAGTAGTGATTTAACACAAAATAAATTAGGGTCGACAGCTTATGCCGTCAACCCTAAAAATTGTATAGTTTTTTGATTAAATTTTTTATCTATCCGCTTCGATTAAGCCGTATTTGCCGTCTTTTCTGCGGTATACGACACACATGTCTTCTGTTTCCATATCGATGTAGGCGAAGAAATCATGTCCTAACATGTTCATTTGTAAGATAGCTTCTTCAGCGTCCATTGGTCTAAAAGGAATGCGTTTAATCCGTACAATTTCTAAATTATCGTTTTCTTCAACAACGTCTTCGTTCGGTGCAAAGGCATTTTCAAAAGCAAAACCGTTATCACGTGATTTTTTTTGAATTTTTGTTTTGTAACGACGAATTTGACGTTCCAATTTATCAATTACCAAATCAATACTTCCGTATAAATCAGGTGATGTTTCTTCAGCACGGAGAACTAAAAATGGAAGTGGAATAGTTACTTCAACTTTTGCAGTTTTATCAGGATAAACTTTTAAGTTTACATGAGATATAACAGACGGCACGTGTGTAAAGTAACGTTCTAAGCGTGTCAATTTCTTTTCACAATACTCACGAATCGCTTGAGTAACTTCGATGTTTTCTCCTCTGATATTAAATGTTAACATAATTATCTCTCCTTCCAGCCGACTATCGTCTAGAATATTTTATAGATTTCTCTACGTGAATAGTGTAACATATTTTTTATTTTTTTGAAAGCCTTTTCAAACGTATTTTTTTGATTTTAGAAAATTTTTTCAAGTGATTTTTAGGGTTGTTTTTTAGAGTGATTTCAAAGGATATGAAAAAACACCGCACAAACGGTGTTTTAATTAGGTAGAGTAGTTCACATTAGTAAGTGAATTTATTTCATTCGAAATAGCCGTTTTATTTTTGGTGTATATTGTGGAAAATGCGTTTCCAATAGACCAAGTTTTAATGAGGCGTAAGCATAGGCGATTGCGCCGACAATAGCCGTAACGACAACACGAATGATATTTGGTAAAAAGCCAAATTCAGATAATAGTCTAGTTAAGATTAAGTAAGATAGACTTGCAAAAACGGACATGAAAATGGTACTCAAAATCGTTTTTTCTAACGAGTGGAAAACCGCTCGTGCATTAAAGCGTGTGAGGTGTTTCATTTCTGTCCATAAATAAAAGAGTGCCAATAGCGCGGCTGAAATATCGGCTAATCCCGGACCAATTTCTTTAAATAGCGCAATGAAAATCATGTCCATTAATAATTTGGTCGCAATTAAGATACTAAATGCGCGCAGTGCAACATGGTGTTTGCCCATACCTTGTAACATGCTAACAAAAATACTAAATAACCCGCTCGTAATTAATGCCAGTGACACAAATTTTAAGACGTGCGCACCGTTGGCATCACTATAAAACACACGATACATCGAATTACCCACAATGTTTAAACCAATAGCGGTTGGCAAAATAATAAACAAGTAAAATTGTAAGTTTTTTGTGATGGATTGTGCCAATTCTTTAAAACTTTTTTTGTGGTATAGCGTGGCAATATTTGGAATGGTTGCCGTTGTCATCGCCATGGTTAATGAACCAACGATTGATGTCAATTTAATGGTGTTGGCACTAAACCATGAGTACGATATAGCCGTTTTTCTAGCGTCGTAGTCAGAAAAATCGTGTAAAATCGGACGGTATAAAAATTGATCGATAATGGCTAGTACGGAAGCTCCCATACTCATTAAAACAAATGGAATGGAATCTTTTAAAACCGTCATCAAACTCATTTTGAAATTGATATGAATATTTTTTTCGCCTAGGCGTATACGATCCATCAAGTATGGATACGCTTTGGCAAATTCAATGAGTAAAAAGATTAAGGTAACAGCTGCCCCTACAAACGCCGCAAAAGTGGATTGTTCCACCGCCTCGATGAATGAACCGCCCTTGATTTTCATCACATAGTAGGTCATCCCTAGCATATAACCAACACGCACAAATTGTTCGATAATTTGTGATACGGCAGGTGTTGTCATCTGCTGATTACCTTGAAAGAACCCGCGCAAAATACTAATCAGTGGCAAAATGACTAGCGTCGGGGTCAATGTTCGCAACACGCGAATATTGTCCATCATGTTATGTGTCGGCTGCACTGAATTGTTCGCGATAAACCCCGCTGACAAGTAAAAGATAGAAGCAGCGATTAATCCAAATGCCACCATGACAATTGCGGAATGTTTAAACAGTTGCATACTCGCTTTATATTCTTTTTGTGCATTGAGTTGAGACACTTGTTTTGTAATCGCCATTGGGAACCCAGCCGTAGCAATATCAATAAATAAAACATACGGATTATAGGCAATCGCATATAAACTGTTCGCCAATTCGTAATGCTCGCCAATCCATTTGGACCAGAAAATAATATAAACGGCACCAATTAAACGGGACAGTAAAAGCCCGGCAGATAGCCAAGCAAAGCCGTTAATTAATTTTTCATTGTTCGATAAATTATCGATTTGTGATAATTTATTTGCTTTTCTTTTTAACATAATCGCCTCTAAAGCATAAAATCATTTGCCGTATACGACAAACACGCTAGCTTCATTATACAATTTTTTAAGAAAATGTAAAAAAGAAAAAAACGGTGGTAAAATCCATTAAAATGAATTAGAGATTGAAAATCGATGATTTTTGTGCCACTTTTTGCAAAAAAACGGCTATATTATCATAAATAGCCTATGAAAATATGCTATAATAAAGGAATGTATAGGAGGTTTCTAGATGAGTAGAGGGTTTAAAATTGTATCGCAATATGCAGATAAAGGCATTAACTTACCAAAGCGTGCTACACATCACGCAGCAGGCTATGACTTTGAAGCGGCAGAAGATACGGTTATTCCAAGTGTGTGGAAAACATTATTTAAAGCAGTGGCTATTGAATTGAAGCAGTTTATTCAGCCAAGCACCACGACACCACAACAAGCGCAAGAAAACGAAGTGAATAAAGTATTAAAACCAGTTTTGGTACCAACAGGCATTAAGGCGTACATGAACGACGATGAGTATTTGCAATTGACAAACCGTTCAAGCAATCCGTTAAAACACTTTTTAGTTTTGTCAAACGGGGTAGGTATTGTGGATTCGGATTATTACGACAACGCCGACAACGAGGGACACATTTATTTCCAAATGAGTAATTTTGGATTGAGAGATAAAGTGATTCAAAAGGGCGATCGTATCGGTCAAGGTATTTTCTTGACGTTTTTAAAAGCGGACGATGACAGCACGTCATCACAGCGTGAAGGTGGTTTTGGATCATCTGGAACGCAATCGCTTGAGCAATAGGAGTAGCCATGGCAAAAAAGAGTGAACTGATTTTTCAATGTATGGCGTGTGGATACGAATCTGCAAAATATGTCGGAAAATGCCCGAATTGTCAAGCGTGGGGCGAAATGGAAGAAGTCTCAAAATTCCAAGATAACGCAAAGACAAACACACGTGTAGATTTTGAAGGCAACACAACAAAAGCATTACCCATTAAAGATGTGGCATTCACAAAAGAAAGTCGCGTTCAAACGGAACTTTCAGAGTTAGACCGCGTACTTGGTGGTGGTATTGTTTCCGGATCACTCGTTTTAATTGGTGGCGATCCTGGAATTGGGAAATCAACCTTGTTGCTTCAAGTATCGGCACAGTTACACAAATTAAATCATCGTGTACTTTACGTTTCGGGAGAAGAAAGTGCCTCACAAATTAAAATGCGTGCTCAACGTATTGGCATTACGGACGGGGAATTTTATATCTACCCCGAAACGCAAATGGCATCTATTATTAAAGCCATTGAGCAAGTTAAACCGAAATATGTCATTATTGACTCTATTCAAACGATGGTACACGAAGGGGCAACGTCTGGTATTGCTGGAAGCGTGTCACAAATTCGCGAAAATACCGCTACATTAATGCATTTGGCAAAAGCCAATAATATTGCGATTTTTATTGTTGGTCACGTTACAAAAGAAGGCACCATTGCTGGACCGCGTATGTTAGAACATATGGTGGATACGGTACTATATTTTGAAGGCGAAAAACATCAAAGTTTCCGTTTATTACGTGCGGTTAAAAATCGTTTTGGTTCAACAAATGAAATAGGTGTATTTGAAATGCATCACGACGGCTTAAAAGAAATTATCAATCCATCAGAGTTTTTCTTGGAAGAGCGATTAAAAGGTGCCAATGGTTCAGCCGTTGTTGTATCGGTGGAAGGCACGCGTCCATTATTGGTTGAAGTGCAATGTTTATTGACGCCAACAGCATTTGGCAATGCAAAACGCACATCGAGTGGTTTAGAATACAATCGTGTGTCGTTAATTATGGCGGTTTTAGAAAAACGAACAGGCATGTTGCTACAAAATCAAGATGCGTATTTTAAAGTGGCTGGTGGTGTGCGTTTAGAAGAGCCGGCAATTGACTTAGCGATTGCTGTGAGTTTGGCATCAAGTTATTACGAACAAGAAACGCAATTAACCGATGCCTTTATTGGAGAAATTGGATTAACTGGTGAAATTAGGCGTGTAACCGCGATTCAAGAGCGGGTAAACGAAGCTAGTAAATTAGGGTTTAAGCGTCTATTTATTCCACAAAACAATATTAAAGGTGTGAAAATCCCAAATGGGATACACGTTATCGGTGTTTCAACGATTAAACAAGCGTTAAGTGAAATTTTTAAACGCTAAAAGGTGTGAAACAGGTATGCGTACCTGTTTCACATGACATTAAGGAAAAGGAGGAGAGCATATGAAAAATATAGGCAAGAAAATTATTGTGGCTGTAGCCGTACTATTAGGTGCCAGTTTAGGTGCGTTGTGGCTACCACAATTTTGGTCTCTATTAAATATGGAGAACGCTTTATTGCAAAACGGCATTATAAATGGTATTATTGGCGCTATTTTATTTAGTTTACTGTCATTATTCCTAGCCAATCCGATATTAAATGTTGTGATGCAAATTGAAAATAAATTATTAAAAAAATCACCATTCTATCTATTGTTTGGAAGTATTGGTGCGATTGTCGGATTAGTCATTGGGACGTTGATTAGTTCCATTTTCCAATACATTCCCCTTCCGGGTGTTTCAGATGTATTACCGGTCATGATTACTGTTTTAGCCGGGTATCTTGGCTTTGGTGTTGGGACACGCCGTAGTGATACGTGGGGCAAATTGTTGAATCAATTAAAACCACAAAAAGTAGAGTCACAAATTTTATCGCGCAAAGCAAATGATACAATGCATCAATACAAAGTTGTCGATACAAGTACCATCATTGATGGGCGTATTGCCGACATTGTGGATACGCGCTTTATTGAAGGGACTTTGGTGATTCCGTTGTTTGTTGTGCATGAATTGCAGTACATTGCCGATTCATCTGACAATTTAAAACGTGCTAAAGGGCGTCGCGGACTAGATGTGTTAAATAGATTACAAAAATCGGATAAAATTAGTGTGGAAATTTACGAGGGGGATTTTGAAGATATTCCCGAAGTTGACAGTAAATTGGTAAAATTGGCAAAAACGTATGAAGCCATTGTTTTAACCAATGACTATAACTTGAATAAAGTTTGTGAATTTCAAAATGTGCCTGTACTCAATATTAATGAATTGGCAAACGCTATTAAACCGGTTGTTTTACCGGGAGAAACAATGCGTGTGTTAATCGTTAAAGATGGAACAGAACGTCAACAAGGGGTAGCTTACTTAAATGACGGCACGATGATTGTCGTTGAAGATGGGCATTATTACATGAATGAAGAGATTGATGTGGTGATTACGAGTGCGCTTCAAACGGCGGCTGGGCGCATGATTTTCGCTAAACCAGTACATTCTCAAAAGAAAATAAATGAAACAAAAGCATAAAAACATGACAATTTGAATAGAAATGTTTAAACTATTCAATGGCAAAGACGAAACATTGCTAAGGAGGAATATTGACCATGTCAAAACCAATTCGCGTGCGTTACGCACCAAGTCCTACTGGACATTTACATATCGGAAATACGAGAACGGCACTTTTTAACTTTTTATTTGCTCGCCACCACGGCGGAGAGTTCATCATTCGTATTGAAGATACGGATACAAAACGAAATATTGAACACGGAGAAAAAAGTCAGTTAGATAATTTATCGTGGTTGGGTATTGAGTGGGACGAAGGTCCGGACAAGCCAAACGAAAAATATGCACCGTACCGTCAGTCAGAACGTTTGCATATTTATCGACCAATTGTTGATCAATTGTTGGCAGAAGATAAAGCGTATTTATGTTACTGTACCGAAGAAGAATTGGAAGCAGAACGTCTAGCGCAACAAGAACGTGGAGAAATGCCACATTATAGTGGTGCACATGCGTATTTAACGCAAGAAGAGCGTGATGCCTTTGAAAAAGAAGGGCGTACACCTGTTGTGCGTTTCCGCGTACCAGAAAATACAACGTATTCATTTGTAGATATGGTCAAAGGGGATATTTCATTTGACAGTAATAGTTTAGGTGGCGATTTTGTCATTATGAAACGTGACGGTATGCCAACGTATAACTTTGCGGTTGTTGTGGATGATCATTTTATGGAGATTACGCATATTTTACGTGGTGATGAGCATATCGCCAATACACCAAAACAGTTAATGATTTATGATGCGTTTGGTTGGGACCGTCCAACATTTGGTCATATGACATTAATTATGAATGCGGAAACGGGTAAAAAATTAAGTAAGCGTGACGAGTCTATTTTACAATTTATTGAACAGTACAAAAATTTAGGCTATTTACCAGAATCTATTTTTAACTTTATTGGTTTATTAGGTTGGTCACCAGTTGGTGAAGAAGAAATCTTTACAAAAGAGCAATTTATTGAATTATTTGACGAAAAACGTTTAAGTAAATCACCAGCATCATTTGATGCGAATAAATTGGCATGGGTAAATAGTGTCTACATGAAAAAAGCGCCTCTTGATAAAGTCGTTGAATTGGCGTTGCCTCACTTAATCGAAAAAGGCTATGTTTCAGAAAACGCAACAGATGCTGAACTAGCACATGCTAAACAAGTGATTAGTCTATACCATGAACAAATTCATTGTGGAGCAGATATTGTTGAAGCGTCAAAAATTTTCTTTGAAGAAACATTTACGTTGAATGATGAAGCCAAAGAGATTTTACAAGGCGAGACGGTAGGTGTTGTATTGGCAGCGTTCCGTAGTAAGTTAGAAGCATTAACGGTGTTTAACGAAGAAAATATTAAACATGCGATTAAAGAAGTACAAAAAGAAACAGGCGTAAAAGGTAAAAACTTGTTCATGCCGATTCGTGTGGCGACAAGTGGTGCGTTACACGGACCCGAATTAGCCAAAACAATTGAAGCGCTAGGCAAAGAAAAATGCTTAGTACACATTAATAGTGTGGCGTAATAACCGTATAAAAACAGCGTTAGGTTCTAGACTTAACGCTGTTTGACGTTGTATTGCTCTGCAGTGGATAAGAGAGATGCTTTATCAAAATAGGGTGGATGGCTTGTGCCATCCACCCTAAAAACTTTATTTTGTAATTGGTTTACTATTGTGTGTTTTCATAATAAAGTATTGTGCGCATAGCAAAGCCGCTACGTAAATTAATGAAAAGTAGATACCATAATCAACAATAAAGTCTGCTGTAGGGGAAATATCAAAACTTGATAGTAATACGCCAGCACCGTAGTAACTTACAAAAACAATGATAATACCAGCAAATTTGTTGCTAAATTTATTGGCAATTAATCCTAGACAATTGAATAATGTTCGAGAACCAAAAAATCCTAATAAAATTAGCAGTAGCATGATGAATGGATTAAAGACGTATGTTGCTGTCTTATAAGCATAGGCAACTTCTGTTGGTGCTGTAAAAAAGAGTGAGAATAAACATAGCACACAACCACTAATCACAATAATGATATCTGTAATGATTTGTGTAAGAAAAATTTCTAAACGTGTAAAACCACCTTGAATCAGTGTTCTGAAATAAATGGGCGTATAGGAAAAACCCATAAAAATCAAAATTAAGAAACCTATCCAAACGAATATCGTTAAAAATTCAGGAGCTATAGAAATTCCTCTACCTTTAGTGGCCAGTAGACTAAAGAGCATAACAACACCGAAAACAGAAGCTATACTAATGAGTAAAACTTTAAATTGATCGACAAGAGTATATTTTAAACCATTTAGAATACGCATTATTGTTCTCCTTCTCTTTTTGTTAAATGAATGAATAAATCTTGCAGTTTAACAGGTGTAACGGTTAAACCTTCTGGTATTTGTCCATAAATATCGCCTAAAACAACGCTTTGTTTTAAACCGCCTAAATAATCGTTACCAATGACACTCATGCCACGTGTAAATTCATCAACTAATTGTGCATTTCCTGCAACGGATTTTGCCATTTGTGTTAAATTATCGGTACTATCTGCAACAATAATTTCACCATTATCAATAATGATGACATCTTGTAATAAATAGGCAACTTCTTCAATGATGTGTGTTGAAATAATAAAAGTGCGTTGACGACGTTCGTTGGCAGCCAATAATTTTTTGTTGAATAAAATACGATGGTTAGCGTCCAAACCAAGAACTGGCTCATCTAAAAAGACGTAGTCACATGGCACGCATAGTGCAACGATTAATTTTGCGATACTGCGATAACCTGTTGAAACGGCTTTTAATTTACGTGTAATATCTAAATCAAAGGCATTACATAAATCGTTAGCAAATTCCCAATCGAATGAGCCGTATAACGTTTCCGCTAAATTGAAAATGCGTTTGATTTTATAGTCAGGGTAGAACCAATCTTCGTCACTTGTTAAATAAACGCGTCTTAACATGTCAGGTGTTGTTAATAACGGTTGATTATCTAATAAAATTTCTCCAGAGGAAACGGATAATCGATTATTAATCATATTTAACAACGTGGATTTTCCCGCTCCATTTCGCCCTAAAATACCGTAAATTCGATTAGGCTCAATGTCAAAAGAAACTTGGTTTACCGCTAATTTTTTGCCGTAATATTTGTTTACATTTTTAACTTGTAAGCTCATTTTATATACTCCTTTTCAATTAGTGTTACAACATCTTCTTGTGATAGACCAAGAGATTTTGCAAGAGAAACAAACTGTGATAGTTGTTTTTTCATAAACGTATCTCTACGCTTTTTAGCAATTAGCGTATGTGCATTTTCTGTTACAAAAATACCGATGCCGCGTCGTTTTTCAACAACGCCTTCATCGACAAGTAAATTAATACCTTTTAGCACCGTTGCAGGATTAATTTGATAGCCGTTAGAAATTTCAGTTGTTGACGGAACTTGTTCGCCAGCTGTATAAATTTTTTCAAAAATGGCTTTTTCTAATTCGTTTGCCACTTGTTGAAATAACGGTTTTTCGCCAGAATAATCAAATTTCATGATGTCCCCCTTCCCTAATCGGTTAGTTATTTATGTAATTAAGTATATAACTGAATAAGCGGGAAATCAATAGCAAATATAAAATAATTGATAAAAATAGTAAAATCTTTAAAATAGAGCTATAAAACAAAAAGTTATCCACAATTTTCATAGATATTACGTGGATAAGTGGATAAAACTGTGGAAAAGGTGAATAAATGGGACTAATCTATTCAGAAAATTTTACAATTCGTCATCGAGATGTGGATCGCTTCGGTAAGGTAAAGTTGTCAATGCTTGTTCGTTTATTGTTAGAGGTATCCGGACAACAAACGCAAAACTTAATTCATCAGCATGGTAATCCAATGGCGGATAAAAATTTAACGTGGTTTATTTTACAACACGACATGAACATTCATCGTTTACCAACATGTGATGAAACCATTACGATTGAAACAGAAGCGTTAGCGTATAATCGTTTTTTCACCCATCGCCAATTTCGTGTTTGGTGCAATGGAGAATTGATTGTTGAAACGATGATGCGATTTGCGGTGGTGGATATGCTTGAGCGAAAATTAGTGCGCATTTCACCAGAACTTGTTGAACATTATCAAGCAAGTGAGATGATAAAATTAGACGCAATGGTCAAAATAAAACGTGTTGAAAATGCCCCTATCAAAATCAATGATTATGCAACGTATTTTAGCCATATTGATATGAATCAACACGTCAATAATGCAGTGTATGTAGACTGGGTGGTGGATAGTTTAGATAGTGCCTTTTTAGAAACACACCTACCTAAAAAAGTATCCATTGTGTACGAAAATGAAGTGCGTTTAGGCGATAGCATCACACATGAATTGTACGAAATAGATGAGATAACCATTCATCATTTAAAAAACGGAGATAAAAGTGCGGCTAAGGCACAAATCCACTGGGAACATATCAAGGTATAAAGCATTTAACGTAAAAAAAGAAGCTGTTAAAAGGCTTCTTTTTTGTTTAGAAAGATTAAAAAACGATAATGTAAGCGTTGTCAGAATTAAATTTTAATGATAAAATAACGGTGTAGAAAAATTTGGCAAATGATTCCTTTTTAGTTTTGTTGCCAGAACAATAGTGTGTATCGCTAAACGTAGTTAATAACCTATGAAGCGTGTCATTTGAGTTTGTATGAATTTTAAAAATAAATCGCATAAACGGGTTTAAAAGGGGGAACGTGTATGCTTTTTTATAATATATCACGTTATCGTAATGGTGATTTACAATGAAGTGATGTGGATTGTAAAAAATCGCAGAAAGAAAGTAGGCAGAAAAATGAAAAAAGTAGTTAGTAAAGTCATGTTGGGTATTCTATTTTTATCGTCAATTCTATTGTTTTGTCCGTCAAAGGTAGACGCTGAATTTTTAGATAGAAGGAAAGACATACATCCTAATATAACGGTAATTGGCACGATATACGTTGATGAAGTTGATGGTCAGTATACGGATGCAATTAAGCCTAACATTTTATTATTAGGCTGGATACCTAATATGACGCTTACAAAAAAGTTCGTTGATGTCAAAAAATATGGAACAGGATATGTATTATATTATAGGGGAATCTTGCAAGGTACAGAAGGTTTGAGAGGTGAAAAAGGGAAGAAGCGAGTATTTAAGCCTTTCTCAGGAGTATTTTGTTTTGTAAAATCCATTCCTACTGAATGTAATCGTTGGGGAATTTGTAAGTGGTAATCTGGTATATTTGATAATGCATGACAATACGTCATTTAAGTTTATGCAAATTTAATAATCATTTTGGATAATATAAAATATTTTTAAAAAAAGGGGAACGCTTATGAATTTTTACAATGTATCACGATATAAGAATGGTGATTTTTATATTTGAATGATGTAAATTTTTAAATAAAATAGAAAGAGAATGTTTAAATGAATAATTTGGATTGGTTGGAACGCTTTCGATACGACTCATTTGTGGATAATATAGGACGTATTGGTGAAGAAATTAAAATAGGATTAATTTTTATTGCATTTTCCATAGTGTTATCAACGCTCATTTTTTGTTACTTTAAATATCGTTATGACAAAAAGAGTAAAAATGAAAATAATTTTAAAAATGGTGTTGACAATGATTAATTAGTTTTGTTATACTTGCCTCGTAAATGAAACACGACGATAAAGAAAGTAAAACAACGGATTGTTTTAGAGAGCTAACGTTTGGTGAAAGTTAGTACAAAAAATTGTTTGAAAATGGCTTTTGAGTGGACTACCCGAATAGTGAAGGTAGTACGGGAGTGCCCGTTATAGCAACACAGTATAATTCTTTTGAACGTACTGGTAGAGGTTTTATTAGTGATAATAAAACGAATAAAGGTGGTAACACGAGTAGACTTTGACACTCGTCCTTTTTAAGCGAAAGCTTAGAAAGGGCGAGTTTTTTGTTTATACAAAAGAAAGGAAGAGCAAATGATTAACTTAACAAATGTCAGCGTGACGTTTAAGCAAGATAAACGCATCATTAAAGCGGTAGATGATGTCACGCTAAATGTAGAAAAAGGTGATGTATTCGGCATTATCGGTTATAGCGGGGCAGGAAAAAGTACATTGGTACGGACAATTAATTTATTACAACGTCCAACAAATGGAACAGTTCATGTCAATGGTGTAGATTTGACACAATTGAGTGCATCACAATTGCGTCAAGCACGCAAAAAAATAGGGATGATTTTCCAACACTTTAATTTGATGAATAGTATTAGCGTGTTTGAAAATGTCGCCTTTCCGTTATATAAAGCAGGATTATCCAAAGCGGAAATCGCTCAAAAAGTCAGTTCGCTACTGGAATTGGTTGGTTTATCGGATAAAACCGATGCGTATCCGCGTCAACTCTCAGGTGGTCAAAAGCAACGTGTTGCGATTGCACGTGCGTTAGCAAATGACCCGGATGTGTTGTTATGTGATGAGGCAACAAGTGCGCTTGACCCAAAAACAACGTATGCGATTTTAGAGTTATTAAGAGAAGTGAATAAACAGCTCGGCATTACCATTGTCATTATTACGCATGAAATGCAGGTCGTTAAAGAAATTTGTAATAAAGTGGCTGTTATGGAAGACGGGCGTGTTATTGAACAAGGCGATATCTTGGATATTTTCACAAATCCACAAAATGATTTAACAAAAGATTTCATTGATACGGCAACGCATGTGAATAAAGGCATTCAAACCGTTTTAGAACATGAAGAGTTATTGAATTTAAAAGATGGCGATGTTTTAGTAAAAATTGCTTTTACGGGAGCGTCTACGGGGGAACCGTTAATTACACGATTATCGACACAGTACAGTGTTTCTGCCAATATCTTGTTTGGAAATGTGGAAATTGTTCACAATACACCGATTGGTAATTTATTAGTCGCATTGTCCAGCGAAGTTGGCAACATTGAAGAGGCAATTAACTTTATTAAAGAAAATGCACACGTTGATATTATTGAAGATAGACGAAAAGGAGGTGACAACTAATGGATTTAACATCAATTTTTCCAAATGTGACCGAACGTGTCTATCAAGAAATTGTAAAAAGTACAATTGAAACATTAACTATGACGGCAATTACCGCCGTTATTGCAGGGGCGCTAGGTATTGCACTCGGTGTTTTATTGGTCATTACAAGACGTGGCGGTATTTTACAAAATGTATTTCTTTATACCGTTTTGGATAAATTAGTCAACGTGTTTCGTTCGATACCATTTTTAATTTTATCCATGTTAATTATACCGATTACCCGTGCACTTGTCGGAACAACGATTGGTATTCCGGGGGCGGTTGTCCCATTGATTTTTGCCACTGTTCCGTTTTTCTCTCGTCAAGTGCAACTAGCACTTTTAGAAGTTGACGCGGGTGTGATTGAAGCGAGTGTTGCAATGGGATTAACGCCATTACAAATTATATTTAAAGTCTATTTAAAAGAAGGCTTACCAAGTTTAATTCGTGCCGGGTCGTTGACAATTATTAGTTTAATTGGTTTAACAACAATGGCGGGTGCATTTGGTGGTGGTGGTTTAGGAAATCTAGCCATCGCTCGTGGATATAATCGCTTCCAAGGGGACGTGATGATCATTACGGTCGTTATTATTTTAATTATTGTATTTATTTGCCAAGCAATTGGTGACTTTTTAGAAAAAGCAACAACAAAATAAAATGAAACAACAAGGAGAATGAATATGTCATTTAAAAAATTAGTATTAGCAGCAACAACTATCTTTACTTTAGCAGCGTGTGGCACACAAACAGGTGGTACAGCAACAACAACACAAAACAAAAACGAAGCAAAAGTCGTTAAAATTGGGTTAAACGGAACAAATCATCCGCAATGGGATTACGTGAAGCAACAATTGAAAGAAAAAGAAAATATTGATTTACAAATCGTTGAATTTGAAGACTATGTCACACCAAACACTGCCTTAGAAGAAGGATCAATTGATTTAAACGCATTCCAACACATTTTATACTTGAAAAAATTTAATGCTGAAAAAGGAACACACGTTAAAGCGATTGGATACACAATGTATTCACCAATCGGCGCATACTCTAAAAAAATTAAATCTTTAGATGAATTGAAAACAGGTGATAAAGTAGCGATTCCAAACGACTCAACAAACGGTGCGCGTGCGTTACGTTTATTACACAATGCCGGTGTTATTCAATTAAACGACATTAACAACACATTAGTAACTGTTGCAGATGTTGTTGAAAACAAAAAGAACATTGAAATTGTTGAATTACCAGCCGCACAAACTTTCCAAGCATTAAATGACGTTGCAGCGTCAGTTATTAACTCTAACTATGCAACAGAAGCCGGATTACAACCTAAAAAAGATGCGATTTACTTAGAAGCCGTAAACGAATCATCAAAACCATATTACAACGTTATCGCTGCGCGTGAAGATCGTGCAAACGAAGAAGTTTTCAAAACCGTTGTTAAATATTACCAAACACCAGAAGTTGCTAAAATTGCAGAAGAAGCATTTAAAGGATCTTCATTAGAAGTTTGGACACGTGCAAAATTAGAAGAGTAATATCATAAGGCTAGGCTATCCTAGCCTTGTTTTATAAGGAGAATGACGATGGGTAGTATAAAAGAGTATGTTAAAACGATTGAACAAGATGTGATTGCGTTAAGACGCCATTTTCATCAACATCCCGAGCCAAGTTTAAAAGAGTACGAAACGGCTAAAAAAATTGAAAGTGAATTGGACAAGTTGAACATTCCGCATGTTCGTGTAGGCGAAACGGGTGTTTTAGCGACTATTAAAGGTCAAAAAGGCGATGGCCGTACAATTTTGTTGCGTGCCGATATCGATGCTTTAGAGATTGCTGAAAAAACAGGCGTATCTTATGCGTCGTTAAATGAAGGGTTAAGCCATGCATGCGGTCACGACGCACATACTGCAATGGGATTAGGAACAGCGCGTATTTTAAATGATTTGCGTGATACGTTCGCTGGTAAAGTGTACATTGCTTTTCAGCAAGCTGAAGAAATTGGTGCGGGTGCCAAACAATTTGTTGCATCTGGTCTAATTGATGATATTGATGAATCGATTGGTGTACATACGAACTCAGCATCCAAAGTCGGTACGATTTTAGCGCGTGGTGGTGCTGTAAATGCCTCATGTGATATTTTTAAAATTCATTTAAAAGGGTTGAGCGCACACGTCGGTAAACCTCACTTGGGAATTGATGCGGTAGTGGCGGCAAGTCAACTTGTCGTGTCGTTACAAACTATCGTTGCTCGTGAAATATCGCCTGTTGAAGAGGCCGTTTTAGGTGTTGGTCGCTTACAAGCGGGAACACGCTATAACATTGTTGCCAACGACGCCGAAATTGAAGGAACCATTCGTGCGTATTCTAATGAAACGCGCGCACAATTAAAAGCGGCGATTGAACGTGTTGTGAGTGGTATTGCGACAACGTATCGTTGTGAGTATGACATTAAATGGCACGATGCCGCAGCACCGGTCATTAACGATGCAGAATGTGCAAAAGAGGCATTAGCAGTTGCTCAAACGATTGATGGCTTTGATACATTTGTTGATACGTATGAAAAATCAATGGGTGCAGACGATTACGCAGACTATACAGTGAAAAAACCAGGCGTGTACGTTTTATTAGGTACACAAAGTGGTCATGATACCGCATACGGTCATCACCACGAAAAATTTAATATTGATGAACGTGCGTTAAGTTTAGGGGTAGAATTTGAAGTGAACTACATTTTATCACGTTTAAATAAATAGAAATCAAACTAAGTGGTATCAAGGTACTGCTTAGTTTTTTTGTTTTATCCTTTTAGCTAGTCATTGACCGAAAGATACGTTGCGCAGGTTATATAAAAAATACCAATTACGATAAACTAAAGGTGTAAAATAATGTTGCAGGAGAAGAAGTATGACCAAAGTGGAGAGTGTAAGAAAAAGTGTTGCCATTCTAATGTTGAAAGAATTTGATGTAAGAAATTTATAAATTGACTTCTGCACCCAAAAGTATATAATTTTAGGTGCAAGGGGGGTGACTTTTATGACAACAATCACAAATGAGGTTGAAAAGACAATGAGAGAAAATCAAGGCGAAATTTATTCAATTCATGATTTTTATTCTTTAGGTACAAAAAATACTGTTAAATCTATTTTATATCGCTTGAATGAAGAAAATAAAATAGAGAGATTAATAGATGGATTATACACAATGCCAAAATATAGTGAAATATTGAATGAATACTCGTATCCTGATACAAATAAAGTAGCAGAAAAAATTGCAGAAAAATTTTCTTGGACGATTGCTCCAACAGGAGATACTGCACTAAATTATACAGGACTATCTACACAAGTACCTAATGAGTATATTTATATTTCAGATGGAGCATATAGAGAGTATGAATATCGAAATAAAAAGATTATTTTTAAGCATACGACTAATCGAAATATTACATCATACTCAAAAAAACTGTCTATTTTGATACAAGCAATAAAAGCACTTGGTAAGGATCGTATTACAAATGAAAACATTAAGAAATTAGCGATTTTTAGTAAGAACATTAAGGAAGACTTGAAAAAAGATACTTTAAAACTTCCTTTTTGGATTCAAGAAGTTTTAAATAAAATAGAGGATCAACGATATGAATAGAATATTAGATTTATCAAACGAAGAATTAGAGCTTGTTATACAGAATACATCAGATAAATTAAATCTTTCAAAGGCAATTATTGAGAAAGATTTATGGGTTTGTGTGATATTGAATTATTTGTTTGGAAGCTTTAAATATAAGGATAATATCGTATTTAAAGGTGGAACCAGCCTATCTAAAGTATACAAACTGATTAAACGTTTTTCAGAAGATATTGATCTTGCACTTGACTGGAGAGTATTAGGTTATGGGGAAAAAGAACCTTATGAGGAAAGAAGTAATACAAAGCAATCAAAATTCAATGACAAGTTAAATGAAGATACAAAAGTTTTTCTAAAGGAAGAGGTACTTTATACTTTAGAAAAAGATTTTAAAGAAATATTAAAAGATAGAGATTTTTGCTTTTATATTGATGAAAATGATGAACAGACGATTTGTTTTGATTATCCAAAAAATCATAAAGATAGTTCTATATTGCAAGTTATACGTTTAGAATTTGGAAGTCTAGCAGAACCTATTCCAGCAAATAGACGAAAAATACAAACCTATATTAAAGAGGTCTATCCCAATGTATTTGATGAAGAAATAGAGGTAATAGCTGTAGATTCGTTACGAACTTTCTATGAAAAGATTACGATTCTTCACAGAGAAGCAAATAGAGTAAACGGAAACTATCCATCAAGATATTCAAGACACTTCTATGATGTATATCAAATGGTATGTACAGAAATGAGGAAAGATAGCTTCATGAATATGGAACTATTATCTTCAGTAATTGACTTTAAGAAAAAGTTTTATACTTCTAATTGGGCTAAATATGATGCAATCATGAAGGGAAATTTAAAACTTATTCCTAATAAAGAAGCATTAGAAATATTTTCTAAAGATTATGATAGTATGAAAAACATGATATTTGGGGAGAAACCTAAATTTGATGAAATGCTAGAAGAAATAGAAAAATATGAACAGGAATTAAATAGAAAAATACAAAGTAAAACATAGTATGGAAATTCGGCGATAGAAAATGATATTCTATTGACTTTTTTATTCAAAAAAACAAGGAGGAAAATATGAGAACAAATGATTTTTATAATCTATTGGAAATGGATTGGTTAGTAATGAAAGTCTGATAATTGATAAATAAAGTAAAGTCAAAATATAGAAAGTACATTAGATTAAAAAAGTAATGCAAATTACAATAGTCAGTTGCCCACTTCTGCAAGTTATGGTGACATACATGGTTAAATAATTTACATGGATAACGATTTATCTATTGTTCAACAGTCGTTACTTCATTAGGGGTAACGGTTGTTGTGCTTTTTATGTTATACTGTCAAGGACAATAATGATGGTGGTGTGAGTTGAGCGTTGCGTATTTAATGCGTTGGATATACACCACAGCAAAGGGAAAATATGGGACAATTTGATTATTTAAACGGGCTAACTTTGGCGTATGTTGGAGATGCCATTTATGAAATTTATGTGCGGGATTACTTGGTGCGAAACGGGATTACAAAACCGAACCATTTGCATCGTGCTTCAACACAATTTGTATCGGCAAAAGCACAAGCAATGATTATGCAAGCGATGTTAGATTGTGACGGGTTGTTAAGCGAACAAGAAATCGCTATTTATAAGCGTGGGCGGAATACAAAAAGTGCAACGTCAGCAAAAAATACTGATATTTTAACGTATCGTGTTGCAACTGGGTTTGAAGCGTTGATGGGTTATTTACATTTAGATAAACAAATCAATCGTCTTGAAGAACTGATTGCATGGAGTTTTGCGTATATAGGAGACAAAAATGGAAAAGAAACAACAAAATAAGCGTGGACATTACAAAAATAGAAAAGTAGTCACAAAAAAAGAGCCGTTTGTACAAAAAGTAGAAGAGGACGCCGTTGATAATGATTTTGTTATGGGACGTGTTCCTGTCATTGAGTTATTAAAGGGAAATCGTGATGTTAATAAACTTTTTATACAAAGTGAATTGTCTGGTGAAAAAATCAATGAGATACTGACATTAGCTAAAAAGAAAGGGATACAAGTTCAGTCTGTACCAAAAACAAAATTAGATACATTGTCTAATCATGCAGTTCATCAAGGTGTTATTGCAACCGTTGCGGCGCACGCCTATGCTCAATTGGAAGATATTTTCGAAAAAGCACAGCAAAAAGGCGAAGAACCGTTCATACTGATATTAGATGGAATTGAAGATCCGCATAATTTAGGGTCTATTATGCGAACAGCCGATGCGGTTGGAGCGCATGGTATTATCATTCCAAAAAGACGCGCGGTCAGTTTGACGTCAGTTGTGGCAAAAACATCAACAGGTGCCATTGAACACGTGAGTGTTGTACGCGTCACGAATTTAACGCAAACGATTGAAGAGTTAAAAAAACGTGGTGTTTGGGTATTTGCGACAGATATGCAAGGGACAACATATACGCAATGGAACGTAAAAGGGGCGCTGGCGCTTGTCATTGGCAATGAAGGCAAAGGTGTATCACGTTTAGTTAAAGAAAGTTGTGATGAACTATTAACCATTCCAATGGTTGGGCATGTTCAAAGTTTAAATGCCAGTGTAGCTGCGGGTATTTTAATGTATGAAGTTTTTCGTGGTAGACAACTGTAACCCTTAATTATGCAAAGGGGAGTGTGTTGTCGTTGTTATCAGAAAAAGAAATGATTATGCGATATAAATTAGGGGATGAAGATTGTCTTGAAATGCTGATTCAACGTTATATGCCGTATTTTCAGTCCAGTATAAAACGGTATCGTATAAAAGGGTATGACGTTGATGATATGCTTCAAGAGTGCCGTCTAGTCATGCTATGTACGATTCAAAAATTTGATGAAACTTATAATGTTTGCTTTTTTACGTATTTAAATCGGCTATTACACAATCATTTCTGTCGATTGTTACGGAATACAACAACCCAAAAACGATGTGGTGAAAAGCAATGCGTTTCATATGATGCTTTTGAAATGGATAACTATGTAGGAAAAGGATATTCTCAATCATTAAATCCGCTAGACGTATTATTAGTTCGCGAACAATTTGATTGTGCGTACGATACATTAACAAAAAAAGAAAAAGAAGCAATTTATCAAAAATATTATGTCAACAAAGAGAAAAAAGGACGTAATCATCATTTGTATCGGGGTAAAAAGAAAATAAAAGACGCCATACGTTGCCTATGATGGTTATCGATAAAATTGAAAAATACAAAAATAAGAAAATAAAACAACGAACACTGTTGAATGCACGATGTAATGACATGTACATCTGCGACTTGATGCGTGTTCGTTGTTTTTGTGTTTATTCGTACAGCGCCAATTTATGTGGCTCCGCTTTTGGGTTGGCTTTTTCTTTTCGATCATTCACTAAATGCAGTAAAACACAGCCGATAATGTAATTCGTCAATTGAATAGGGTTATTTAAATCTAAGTTGAGTAATTGTTCGATTTTACCCATACGATAACGGACGGTCTTGTGGTGTAAATACATTTCATTGGCTGTTGCGGCAAAATTGAGATTATTTTTTATAAATGTGTGCAATGTACAAAATAGTTCGTAATGATTATCGAATAACTGCTTGAGATTATTTGGAATAGCGGCATTGTAATCATCTTTAGGTAAACGAATTAAAAAGTTGAATACACCTAAATCATCTTCATCAATGATGTAGCTTGTGAAAAATGAATCGTTAAATTCTTTTAAACGTAATGTATTTGTTAATAATGTACGAATTTCTTGGTATGTGCCTACCGTACTTAAATAATAATGAACATTATCGATTTTTGGTAACAGTTTTTGTAATAAAGTTTTTGATATTTTTTGATTTGGTTTATGTACGTTAAATAGAAAAATAAGTGTATTTTTACTCTCGTAATAAACAAATAAAATATCACTTTTTGAAAAAGCTTTTTTTAAAGTATCTAATTTTAATACGTCTATATGTCTAGGTAAGTTAATCAATAAAATTTGATAGTACGGATGATGAAATAGATTGATGTCTTCCAATAAAAGTTTTAAATCGTACGTATCATCATGCATGCCAAATAAAATCGTAGAAATGGTTTTGTTACGATGTAAAAACAGTTCATTTTTTTTGTAATAATCTGCGTCAATTTTTTGAACTAAAATATCTAAAAATTTTTCTATCGCTAGAACGAGAGAACTATCAATTGTGTCGCTATCCAATTGAATTGTTAAAGTGTATTGTCTGAAATCTGAATGGTTGTGAATGTATACGTAATGATGGTTTGCGGTGGTGTCTGGCGCAGTGTTATAGGAACGTATCCGGTAAGTGTGTTTTGCAAAACCATTATCCACAATTTGTTCGGAGTATCTTGAACTAAGTGGTTTTTCAAATTGACTAGATGTAAATAGTTTATCTTCTAATGAGAGTGAAATGTGTTGATTCGTAAAATTGACAAATTGCTGGGCAAGATCTTCATATGAAAAGCGTGAATCGATAAACGGAGAAAATTGTTTATTTGCATCATAATATTGACGTAATAAAAACGATTCATAATTTAATATTGGTTCATGGATAGATAAAATAATCGATTCATACCCTAGTGTTCCAGGAATTTGAATTAAAGGGATTTCTTTTGTTTCGCACAAATCAATGAAATATTGAGGAACTTCATCAACTAAACGTTCAATTTTAAAAATAATACCGCTAATACCAATTGCGGCAATTTTGTCAAAAAACAAAAGAAGTGCCGCTTCATTTTGGTGTTGAAAAGCAGCGTAAGAGGTAATTAAAACTTGGTTTTTAACTGCCCAACGTTCAATATCAATTGCTTCAATAATCATAACGGATTCAATAATATTATCTAATTTATGTTCTCCAGCAAGCACTTTGGCGTGTTCTAGTAATTTTAATTTGAGTAAATCAACAATTTTCATAGCTCCTCCTTTAGACAAATGGATAAAAAAACGGCAAAAATTCTAAAAAATATGGCATGGAAACGCAATCATAACCGATTTATAATTAGTTTAACAAATAAAAACAAAGGAGTAAAGTTTATGTTAGTAACTGAAATTATCAAAAATAATTATCAAGACTCGATCAACTTGATGTTATTAACTCAACAAGTTAATACAATGGACGGTGTGATCAAAAGTCAGATTATGATGGGTTCTGATGCTAATAAAGATATTTTAGAAAGCGGAGGATTACTTTCTGACGAAGCGAAAACAGCTACGCCAAATGACTTGGTTATCGTTATTGATACAGATAACCCTGAAATTAAGTCAGCTGTTTTAGAAGTGGTTGATGAATTTTTATCTGATTTATCAGTAAAAGAAAATGACTCAACAAGTTCTAAAGAAGTAACAAGTTTACAAGAAGCATTAGAACAAATGCCAGATGCTAATTTAGCGTTATTTAGTATTCCTGGTGAATATGGTGCGTCAGAAATGGAAAAAGCATTAAATAAAGGTTTAAATGTTTTCTCATTTACTGACAATGTACCGATTGAAGATGAAGTGCGCTTGAAAAAACTAGCACACGAAAAAGGGTTATTAATGATGGGTCCTGACTGTGGGACAGGTGTTATTTCTAGTGTGCCACTTGCTTTTACGAACGTTATTACACCAGGAAATATTGGTATTGTCGGTGCGTCCGGTACAGGTATTCAAGAAGTTGCAACAATTATTGACCGTTTAGGTTGTGGTGTTGTACACGCAATCGGAACAGGTGGACGTGACTTATCTGATAAAGTAGGTGCAATTACAGTTAAAGATGCGATTGTAGCATTAGAATATCACGATGAAACAGATGTGATTTGTGTTATTTCAAAACCTGCTGCAAAAGAAGTGCGTGATGAAGTTGTTGCGTTATTACAAAGTGTTTCAAAACCAGTTGTTGCTATTTTCTTGGGCGAAAAACCGGAACATCACGAAGGTAAAGTTTACTTAGCACATACTTTAGAAGAAACAGCACGTATTGCTGTTGATTTAGCAAAAGGAGTTGCTGTAAACAGCCGTTACCAACAACCGCTAGAAAACACTGTTAATGAAACGTTGGCAGACGATAAAGTTGTTATCGGTTTATATTCTGGTGGAACGTTAGCATCTGAAGCGGGTATGCTTATTTCTGAAGCACTTGATTTAGGCAAGCTTGTCAAATCTGAAGGTTATATATTACGTCATAACGGTTACGACGTAATGGATTTAGGTGATGATATTTATACACAAGGTCGTCCACACCCAATGATTGACCCAGAAGTACGTATAAATAAATTTAAAGAGTATGCGGCTAAAGCAAATACAGGGGTTATCTTATTTGACGTTGTATTAGGTTACGGTGCACATGATGATATGGCAGGTGCGTTATTGCCATCCATTAAAGATATCATTGCACAAAATCCTAACGTACACTTTATTGCTACTGTTGTCGGAACAAAACACGATCCACAAAATTACGAAACAACTATTCAACGCTTAAAAGAAGCAGGTGTTTTAGTAGAATCAAGTAATGAAAAAGCCGTACGTTTAGCATTGAAATTTAAAGGTGTTGACTATGAAGCAGACGCTAAAAGTGTTGTGTCTTATTCAGGTAAACAAGTAACACTAACACCACCATCACAAGCGGTTAAAGCGTTATTACATCAAAAACCTAAAGTAATTAATATTGGTCTAAAAAGCTTCAATGAACCAATCATTAAATACGAAGGGGAATCTGTTCAATACAACTGGAGACCAATTGCTGGTGGTAATAAAAAAATGATTAGCATTTTAAATTACTTAGAGCAATTTAGTGAAGAAATCGATGCAGAAAATGCAACAGTTGTTCAACGCATGAAAGAAGTACAGCCGTTCTTGGTAGATGTGGTGAAAGCTAAAACAGTTATTCCAGAGTTAAATGATCCACAACAAAAAACGTTACTACACGCTGGGCCACCAATCACTTGGGAAACAATGACTGGTCCAATGCAAGGGTCATGTTTAGGTGCTGCATTATTTGAAAAATGGGCAGAAACAGAAGAAGAAGCACGTGAATTGTTTGAAAGTGGTGCAGTTCGTTTCATCCCATGTCATCATGTGAATGCTGTTGGTCCAATGGGTGGGATCACGTCTGGAGATATGGCGGTTCTTGTTGTTGAAAATAAAGCGGATAAAACGCGGGCTTACTGTACAATGAATGAAGGTATTGGTAAGGTATTACGTTTCGGAGCATACTCTCCTGAAGTTGTAACACGATTAGAGTGGATGAGAGATATTCTTGGTCCAACAATTGCCAGTGCATTGAAAGTATATGGTGAGGGTATTAACTTAAACGTGTTAATAGCAAAAGCAATTACTATGGGTGATGAGTTCCACCAACGTAATATCGCAGCATCATTAAACTTTGTGAAAGAAATTGTTCCAGCAATTACACAATTAGATATTGATTCAAAAGTTAAATACGATGTTATTAAATTTTTGTCAGATACAGATCAATTTTTCTTAAATATCATGATGGCAACAGGAAAAGTTATCGTAGATGTAGCACGAAAAGATGCAAAAGGAACAGTTGTAACAACAATGACACGTAATGGTGTTGACTTTGGTGTACGTATTGCGGAAACAAATGATGCGTGGTACACAGCGCCGGTAAATACACCGCGTGGCTTATACTTCACTGGCTTTAGTGAGGAAGATGGAAACCCAGATATTGGTGATAGTGCTATTACAGAAACTGTAGGTGTTGGTGCGATGGCAATGATTGCCGCACCGGGTGTAACACGCTTTGTTGGTGCTGGTGGTTTCCAAGAAGCGATTGCGACTTCTCAAGAAATGGCACGTATTTGTGTGACACGTAATTCAAATTGGTCTATTCCAAACTGGAATTTTGAAGGTAGTGTATTAGGTATTGATATTCGAAAAGTTGTTGAAACAGGTATTACACCAATTATCAATACAGGTATCGCGCATAAACAACCTGGGCTAGGTCAAGTGGGTGCCGGAACAGTATTAGCTCCGTTAGGCTGTTTTGAAAAAGCGTTAGAAGCCTATGCAATTTCAAAAGGATATCCTGGTGAATAATCCATATTTTAAAATTTATCAAACAAGTGACTGGGTATTTCCGTATCATCGATACGGAAATACCGGAACAGTCCATAGTATCTTCGAAACATCACTAAATATTTGTGTTTCTAATCAACTACTACATATTTCTTCGAGTCAATATTTATCAAGTTACGGCATAGCCGTGTCAAAAGAAAATTTTAATACATTAAAAGCGAGTATACGCATAGGCGATATTGTAGTCTTGAAAGCGCATAAAATTGTAATTTATACCCGTCGAAATACATTTGTTTTAGATGGGGAAAATAGTGAAATTGTCTGTTTGTGTAGTCACGAGGTGTCTGTTAACCAATTGGAACGTAAAGAGCTGTTGCTGATGGTGAATCATGTTCTCAAAAGACAAACTATAGGTATTGAAAATAGCGACAGATTTGAAACGGTACAAAAAATTTTATGTACACCACCTATACAAAAACAGCAATTTGAAGATGTTTTGAATTTTTTAATTGGTCGTGGGATAGGTTTAACACCCAGTGGAGATGACATCCTATTAGGTTATCATTTTGGTATTTATATTTTAACGGGTGTCAATCAATTAACAGGCAATATGCACACACATTTTTTAAACACGACAATCATTAGTCGCTGTTATTTAGAAGCGATGGTAAATCACCGTGTTGCTTCGCCAGTTTTTGAATTAAACTGTGCGATTAAAGTAAAAGAAAAAGAAAAAATACAAAAGGCGTTGGATAGTGTTTCACAAATAGGACATACTTCGGGAGTTGATTTTTTATTCGGATTCGCTATGGCAATTACTTTTGTTATCAATAAATTTGGAGGAATACACGATGAAACATAAAGTTGAAAAAGTCAATCAAAGTTATTGGATTCGATTGGTCGTATTGTTTTTCCTAGGTTGGATTTTAATGTACGCCACACGAACCGTATTTAATCCCGTAATGGGTGAAGTTGGTAAACAATTCGGTTTATCTAAAACAGATTTAGGGTTAGCCAATAGTATATTTTTCTTAACGTACGCTTTTGCACAAATTCCATTTGGAATTTTGGGTGATAAATATGGGCGTAAATTAGTTATTACAGTAGGATTTTTCGGATTAGCGCTTACAACATTTTTAAGTGGGTTAGCTCAAACCTTTACAATGTTTTTATGGATTCGCGCATTAGCCGGTATCGCACAAGGTGCATACTACGGTCCGCAATATGCCATGTCTAGTGAAGCTATTCCAAAAAATAAAGTCACATTAGGTAATGCTTTAATCAATAGTGGTATGGCATTCGGTACATCTGGTGGATTTTTACTTTCTAGTTCGATTGTGTTAGAAGGTGGTGCGCATTGGAGTCAACCGTTTTACATGGTAGCTGTACCAACCGCGATTGTCGGTGTGCTATTTTACACTTTATTAAAAGAACGCGTTACATATAACGATGTGCCTGTA
This sequence comes from Carnobacteriaceae bacterium zg-C25, assembly GCA_017945845.1. NCBI lineage: Bacteria > Bacillati > Bacillota > Bacilli > Lactobacillales > Carnobacteriaceae > Carnobacteriaceae bacterium zg-C25. The sequence goes on along the minus strand of CP072828.1, from coordinate 1,388,151 downwards.
GTACCAGTTGAAGAAACAACTCAAGAAATACAAGAAAAAGTAACGTTAAAACAAATTTTTGGTAATAAAAATTTAGTAGCCGTATTTGTTGTTTGTTTTGTAAGTATTTATGCAAACTTTGTTATCTTAACATGGTTACCATCATTTTTAATTCAAGAACGTGGATTTAGTGGAAATAGTGTAGGATTTATCGCTTCTCTAGTGCCATGGGCATCTATTCCAGGTGCATTATTATTTGCCACAATGAAAGATAAAATTGGTAGCACGAAAAAAATGATGCTATTTTTAATGCCACTAGCATTATTATCCGTCTTCTTAATTGCAAATGTAACCGATCAAACATTATTAATTGCGGTATTAGTGTTATACGGATTGACTGGTAAATTGGCGTTAGACCCAATTTTGATTTCTTATGTAAATGCATATGCACCAAAAGGTAGTTTATCTACTACATTAAGTGCGTATAACTTTATCGGAATGTCTGGTTCAATTTTAGCGCCATACGTTACAGGATATTTAGCAGATAGTGTAGGTTCAATGCAAGTTGGTTTCTATCTAGCAGCCGTATTGTTAGGTATTGGATTAGTGTTCTTCATGGTTATTGCAAAAGATACTAAAAAAAGCTGAGATACTCTATAGAAAAGAAGGTGAGTAAAAATGAGCGATAAATACTTTATCAGAAAAATTCTTATAGCCATATTATGTGGTGTAATTATCGGAGTCATTTTTAAAGAATCCGCTTCTGTATTAGACGTTTTTGGAAAAACATTTTTAAGAGCAATGCAAATGGGTATTCCATTGTTGGTGTTAGGTCAAGTTGTACAAGCTTTAGGAACTCTAGATAGAAAAGATCTTTCTGCAATGGGAATTAAAACAATTGTCATTTTTGGATTGTCGTCACTCATTGCTGCTTACTGGGGTATTTTATTTGCGACAGTTCTTCAAGCTGGCGCAGGTATCACCGTACCACAAGTTAGTGATAGTACCATTCAAGCTCAAACCATCAATTTAACTGAAACAATAGTGTCCTTTATACCACAAAATATAATGGAGTCATTAGCCAACGGAACCATTATTCAAATTATTATATTTGCCATTTTTATGGGTATAGCGCTAAACATGTATGTATCCAAACAAAAAGATAATATTGTTTTGCCGTTGTTGATTGAATGTAACGACATTATTATGAATTTAATTGGTCTAGTCATGAAATTTGCGCCAATCGGTATATTTGCAATGATTGCCGTATCTGTTGGTCGACTAGGTGTAGATATTCTATTACCAATGATTAAATATTTACTTGTATTTGGTGTTGCAACCGTAACGTTTTTAGGTGCGTGGGTACTCGTTGTATCGCTATATTGTAAAAAATCAATTAAATCTATTGTTTTGGGTATGAAAACAATGTCGGTTGTAGCGTTAGCTACCACATCATCAGCGGTTACATTACCGATTGCTATGGAAGATACATACAATAAGTTAGGTGTTAGAAAACGTGTTGTTGACTTAGTTTTACCTATGGGTGTGTCCTTAAATAGTAACGGTTCAGCGATGCATATGGCAATAACCGTTGTGACAATTGGTCAATTATACGGTATACCATTTGATATTACAAAATTGTTGTATATCGGTATTTTAGCAACATTTATTTCGCTAGCAAATGCTGTTGTGCCTGGTGCGGGACTTGTATCTTTAGCGATTATTGTACCGCAATTAGGATTGCCGATAGAAAGCGTGGCATTGTTTGCTGGTGTTGAATGGTTTGTTGGTATGTTAAGAACGATTACAAATGTTAATTCAGATGTATTCTCAGCGGTTGTTGTAGACCGCATGACAGCTCGTGATGTGGCGTAATAAAATATCGCTCCAACAACTATAAAAAGTGATGGAATAAGAAAAAGTATCAATAACGTAGCTTGTTAATGATGAGCAAAATGCAAATAAGGGTGATCACCAGTTATAGTTTATCAATTCAAAATTCACTTCAGACGTGTAGACGTCATATACAAATGTGTGTTTACTTAATTTAAAGGAGATAAAAAATGACACAAAAAATATTAGTGGCATTAGGTGGAAATGCTATATTAACAGATGATCCAACAGCGAATGGTCAAATGGAGGCGTTAGAAAAAACCGCCAAACAACTCACAAGATTAGTAGAATCTGGGTATCAATTAATTATTAGTCATGGAAATGGTCCGCAAGTTGGTAATTTGTTGTTGCAACAAGCAGCGGCTCATTCGCCAAAAAATCCGGCATTGCCATTAGATACTTGCGTTGCGATGACACAAGGGAGTATCGGTTATTGGTTACAAAATCGAATGCAAGATATTTTAAATCAAAAAGGTATTGATAAAAAAGTAGCCACTGTTTTAACGCAAGTGGAAGTTTCAGCGGATGACCCAGCGTTTGTAAAATTGACAAAACCAATTGGTCCGTTTTTGACACAAGAAGATGCAGCTCGATTACATGAAGAAACAGGTGATCAATTCATTGAAGATTCTGGTCGTGGGTATCGTAAAGTTGTTGCTTCACCAAAACCGGTTAATATTGTTGAAAGTGATGTTATTCAATTATTAGTAGATAATGAAATTATTACCATTGCTTGCGGTGGTGGAGGTATTCCACTTGTTCGTAAAGATGGTCAATTAAAAGGTGTGGAAGCAGTTATTGATAAAGATTTTGCTTCTGCAAAATTAGCGGAAATATTACGTGTAGATAAATTAATTATTTTGACAGGTGTAGATAACGTATATGTTAACTTTAATCAACCTAATCAAGAAAAGTTAGAGAGAGTAACGATTAGTCAATTAGAACAATATATTGACGAAAAACAATTTGCTGAAGGGTCTATGCTACCAAAAGTTAAGGCGGCTATTGATTTTGTAACAAATTATCCCGAAGGAGAAGCGGTTATTACGTCGTTAGAAAATATTGAAAGTTATTTGAGTAACGGTACAGGAACGCGTGTTGTTCGCTAAAATAAATATAGATATATAATACACAAACCAATGTGGATAGCTAAAATATCCCGATGAAACACCCCTAAATGTAGGGGTGTTTTTTTAGGTTTTGTCCATAATTTGTGGTTATACACAAATGGCTTGGGGATAAAATTTGTTTTTGTGGATAAATCAGTTGTGAAACATCTTTAAAAAGTGTGATTTTATCGTGTGTAACAAAGTTATCCACAAAAAACGGTGGATAACATGGCGAATTTTGTGGATAATCCAAAAATTAACGCTAAATTTTGTGAAAAAACGGTGATTTATACTAAAAACAGTCTGAACATTTTATTTTAAAATAGGTGTGTGTTTCCAAATCAGAAAAAGAGCTGTAGTAGCAGTATTTTTTTGACATATACGCTAAAAACGTGTATAATATCAGAACGCAAAACGAATTATATTGTCTGAAATTAAGGGTTGAAATATTGTCCAATCGTTGATTTAAAAGGCTTTTTCAGCAAAAGAATAAGAGTGTTTCACGATTTTCTTTTGCCTTTTTTATGCCTACAAACAGATTTTGTAACGTATTTGTAATATTTGTAACAAAAAATATATATTTGAGGTGACAGTAGTGGCAGGACAAAATGTTCAATACGGTAAACATCGCATTCGTCGCAGCTATGCACGAATCAGCGAAGTGTTAGAGTTACCTAACTTAATTGAAATCCAAACGGATTCATACGAGTGGTTTTTACAAGAGGGGATTCGCGATGTGTTACGTGATATTTCACCGATCGAAGACCATGCCGGTAAATTACAGTTAGAATTTTTAGATTATCAATTTCAAGAACCTAAATATGATTTAGGTGAGTCACGTAATCGTGATGTAAACTATTCCGCACCAATGTATGTTAAATTACGTTTAATTAACAAAGAATCTGGTGAAGTGAAAGATCAAGAAGTATTTTTCGGTGAGTTTCCATTAATGACTGAAATGGGGACGTTCATTATTAACGGTGCTGAACGTGTTATTGTATCGCAATTAGTACGTTCACCGGGTGTTTACTACAACGATAAAATGGACAAAAACGGTAAACGCACATTTGGTACGACATTAATTCCTAACCGAGGAGCATGGTTAGAATTTGAATCGGACGCTAAAGACGTTGCGTATGCACGTATCGACCGTACACGTAAATTGCCAGCGTCAGCATTGGTTCGTGCGTTAGGTTTTGGTTCAGACGATCAAATTTTAGATATTTTTGGACCAGATGAACAATTGAAAAATACAATTGAAAAAGATGTGCATAAAAATCTGTCTGATACACGTGTTGAAGAAGCGTTAAAAGATATTTATGACCGTTTACGTCCGGGGGAACCTAAAACGGCTGATAGCTCACGTAACTTATTGTTTGCACGTTTCTTTGATGCAAAACGTTACGACTTAGCTCCGGTTGGTCGCTACAAAGTGAATAAAAAATTAGATTTGGCAAATCGTTTGCTTGGTTTAACGTTGGCTGAAAACTTGGTAGATGTTGAAACGGGTGAAGTTTTAGCAGTTTCAGGGACAGTTTTAGAAAAAGATGTTTTAGAAAACTTGGCACCACATTTTGCGAACGGATTAAATACAATTGTATTAGAACCAAGTGCAGATGCGGTTGTTACAGATCCAGTAACGTTACAAGTTGTAAAAGTTTATTCTCCAGTGGATGCGGATAAAGTGCTACATATTATTGGGAATGCAACGATTGCTGAAGATGTGAAAAGTCTAACGGCAGCAGATATTATGACGTCATTAAACTATTTCTTAAACTTGTCTTACGGTATTGGTGATATTGATGATATCGACCATTTAGGAAACAGACGTATTCGTTCAGTAGGTGAATTACTACAAAATCAAATGCGTGTTGGTTTAACACGTATGGAGCGTGTGGTACGTGAACGTATGTCAATTCAAGATGTTGAAACAGTTGTGCCACAAACGTTAATTAACGTTCGTCCTGTTGTTGCGGCGATTAAAGAATTTTTCGGTTCTTCACAGTTGTCACAATTCATGGACCAAACAAACCCATTGAGTGAGTTAGCACACAAACGTCGTTTATCAGCGTTAGGGCCTGGTGGTTTAACAAGGGACCGTGCGGGATACGAAGTGCGTGACGTTCATAATTCTCACTATGGTCGTATGTGTCCGATTGAAACGCCTGAAGGGCCAAACATTGGTTTGATTAACAGTTTATCGTCATATGCAAAAATTAATAAATATGGTTTTATTGAAACGCCGTATAGACGTGTTGATTCAAGTACGCATAAAGTTACAGACCGTATTGAATACTTAACAGCAGATGAAGAAGCGAACTTAGTGATTGCGCAAGCAAACTCACCATTAAATGAAGATGGTAGCTTTGTCAATCCGGTTGTTATGGCACGTTCATCACAAGGTAACTTAGAAGTATCCATTGAAAAAGTAGATTACATGGACGTTTCTCCAAAACAGGTTGTTGCCGTAGCGACAGCATGTATTCCATTCTTGGAAAACGACGACTCAAACCGTGCGTTAATGGGTGCGAACATGCAACGTCAAGCTGTTCCATTGATTAACCCTAAAGCACCATTTGTTGGAACGGGTATGGAATATAAAGCGGCACACGACTCAGGCGCAGCGTTAATCGCGAAACATGATGGTGTGGTTGAATATGTTGATGCAAACGAAATTCGTGTGCGTCGTGAAAACGGATCTTTAGATAAGTATGCCGTTACAAAATTTGCACGTTCTAATGCGGGGACAAGTAATAATCAACGTCCTTTAGTAAAAGTTGGTGATGCTGTTGAGAAAAGTGATATTCTTGCGGATGGTCCGTCAATGGAAAATGGCGAACTAGCACTTGGACAAAACGTATTAGTCGCTTTCATGACATGGGAAGGTTACAACTACGAGGATGCCGTAATCATGAGCGAGCGCTTGGTTAAAGATGATGTGTATACGTCAATTCATATTGAAGAGTATGAAATTGAAGCGCGTGATACAAAATTAGGACCAGAAGAAATTACACGTGAAATCCCTAACGTTGGGGAAGATATGTTACGTAATTTAGATGAATTTGGAATTATCCGAATCGGTGCGAAAGTTAAAGATGGTGACATTTTAGTTGGTAAAGTAACGCCTAAAGGTGTGACAGAATTATCAGCAGAAGAACGTTTATTACACGCTATCTTTGGTGAAAAAGCACGTGAAGTACGTGATACATCATTAAAAGTACCACATGGTGGTGGCGGTATTGTTCGTGATGTGAAAATTTTCCGTCGTGAAAACTCTGATGAATTATCACCGGGCGTGAACATGCTTGTTCGTGTGTACATTGTCCAAAAACGTAAAATTAATGAAGGGGATAAAATGGCGGGACGTCACGGGAATAAAGGTGTCGTTTCACGTATTATGCCTGAAGAAGATATGCCGTTCTTACCAGATGGTACACCAGTTGATATTATGTTAAATCCATTAGGGGTACCTTCACGTATGAATATCGGACAAGTGCTAGAGTTGCACTTAGGTATGGCTGCACGTGAATTAGGTATTTATGTCGCTACTCCTGTGTTTGATGGTGCATCTGATGAAGATGTATGGGGTACAATTAAAGAAGCGGGCTTAGCTAGTGACGCTAAAACGATTCTTTACGATGGTCGAACAGGTGAACCGTTCGATAACCGCGTATCTGTTGGTGTGATGTACATGATTAAGTTGGCCCACATGGTTGATGACAAGTTACACGCGCGTTCAACAGGACCTTACTCATTAGTAACACAACAACCGCTGGGTGGTAAAGCACAATTCGGTGGACAACGTTTTGGTGAGATGGAAGTTTGGGCACTTGAAGCTTACGGTGCAGCATACACGTTACAAGAAATTTTAACGTATAAATCAGACGATACAGTCGGTCGTGTGAAAACATATGAAGCGATTGTTAAAGGTCAACAAATTCCAAAACCTGGTGTTCCAGAAGCGTTCCGCGTATTAGTTAAAGAATTGCAATCACTTGGTCTTGATATGAAAGTATTAGATGAAAATGATGATGAAATTGAGTTACGTGATATGGACGATGAAGATGAACTTGTTAATAGAAGTCTTTTAGATGAATATGTAGATCGTCTAAAACAAGTGGACGAAGAACATCAAGTTGAAGAAGAATATATTGAAGTTGATGAATTTGGCTCGTTAGATGAAGATGAATTTAACGGTGATTTAGAAATGTAGTGCAAATAGGCTATTGACAATCAATAGCCTAGCACATAATTTTACGGGCTTTGGGCAGCTCAAATAAAAATAACCAAAAGGGAGGTAGCCCCTTGATAGATGTAAATAATTTTGATAGCATGCAGATTTCGTTAGCATCGCCTGATAAAATTCGCCAATGGTCATTTGGTGAGGTAACGAAACCAGAAACAATTAACTATCGTACGTTAAAACCAGAGCGTGACGGGTTATTCTGTGAAAAAATCTTTGGACCAACAAAAGATTGGGAATGTTCTTGTGGGAAATACAAACGCATTCGTTATAAAGGTGTAAAATGTGATCGTTGTGGTGTAGAAGTGACACGTGCGAAAGTGCGTCGTGAACGTTTAGGTCACATCGAATTAGCTGCTCCAGTAACGCATGTATGGTACTTTAAAGGTATTCCTAGCCGTATGGGTCTTGTATTAGATATGAGTCCACGTGCATTAGAAGAAGTCATTTATTTTGCGTCTTATGTTGTTGTGGATCCAGGAACGACAGATTTAGAAGCAAAACAATTATTAAGTGAACGTGAATATCGTGAACATAAATTAAAATATGGTAATCAATTTACGGCCATGATGGGTGCTGAAGCCATCCAACAATTGTTACGTCGTGTTGATTTAGAAACAGAAGTTGCTGAATTAAAAGAAGAATTAAAAACAGCACAAGGTCAAAAACGTACTCGTGCCATTCGTCGTTTAGATATTTTAGATGCGTTTCGCAATTCTAAAAACGACCCAAGTTGGATGGTAATGGATACCATTCCAGTTATTCCACCTGACTTACGTCCAATGGTACAGTTAGACGGTGGTCGTTTTGCGACAAGTGACTTAAACGATTTATACCGTCGTGTGATTAACCGTAATAACCGTTTGAAACGTTTATTAGAAATTAACGCGCCAACAATTATCGTTCAAAACGAAAAACGTATGTTACAAGAAGCGGTTGACGCCTTAATCGATAATGGTCGTCGTGGCCGTCCAGTTGTTGGAGCTGGAAACCGTCCATTGAAATCTCTATCACACATGTTGAAAGGGAAACAAGGACGTCTACGTCAAAACTTATTAGGTAAACGTGTTGACTACTCTGGTCGTTCAGTTATCGTTGTTGGACCTAACTTGAAAATGTACCAATGTGGTTTACCAAAAGAAATGGCGATTGAATTATTTAAACCGTTCGTCATGAAAGAATTGGTAGAGCGTGAATTGGCAGGAAACATTAAAAATGCAAAACGTAAAATTGATCGTCAAGATGACGATGTATGGAAAGTTTTAGCAGAAGTCATTCGTGAGCACCCAGTATTATTAAACCGCGCACCGACATTACACCGTTTAGGTATCCAAGCTTTTGAACCAACATTGGTTGAAGGTCGTGCTATTCGTCTGCACCCGCTAGTATGTGAGGCGTATAACGCCGACTTTGACGGGGACCAAATGGCCGTACACGTACCATTAGGTCAAGAGGCGCAAGCCGAAGCGCGTTTATTAATGCTAGCAGCGCAAAACATCCTTAACCCTAAAGATGGAAAACCAGTTGTTACACCGTCTCAAGATATGGTTTTAGGAAACTACTATTTAACAATGGAATCTGCAGGTCGTGTTGGTGAGGGAATGATTTTTGCCACAGTCGATGAGGTGAAAACAGCTTATCAAAACGGATATGTCCACTTACATACGCGTGTAGCTATTGCTCCAAATGCATTAGGTGACAAACCGTTTACAGATGCTCAAAAAGAGTGTTTATTAGTCACAACTGTAGGTAAAATTTTCTTCAACGAAATTATGCCTGTTGAGTTCCCATACTTAAATGAGCCAACACAAGAAAACTTGGAAGTGGCAACACCAGATAAGTATTTTGTGGAAAAAGGTGTTAACGTTGTTGAATTTATTCAAAATCAAGAGATTGTTAAACCGTTTAAGAAGAAAAATCTTGGAAACATTATTGCGGAAGTGTTCAAACGTTTCCACATTACACAAACATCTGAAATGTTAGATAAGATGAAAAACTTAGGTTACAGCTATTCTACACGTTCAGGTATTACAGTTGGTATTGCGGATATTACGAACTTGGAAGCGAAAAAAGACATTTTAGATGAAGCACATAAAAAAGTAGATAAAATTACGACACAATTCCGTCGTGGTTTAATTACAGATGATGAGCGTTATCAAAATGTTATTGCTACATGGAATGCTGCAAAAGATGACATTCAAGTGGCGTTAATGAAATCGTTAGATGAACGTAACCCTATTTTCATGATGAGTGATTCAGGTGCACGTGGTAACATTTCCAACTTTACTCAGTTAGCGGGTATGCGTGGTTTGATGGCAGCTCCTAACGGACGTATTATGGAGTTACCGATTACATCTAACTTCCGTGAAGGATTATCCGTTTTAGAGATGTTTATTTCAACACACGGTGCGCGTAAAGGGATGACCGACACGGCCTTGAAAACAGCCGATTCAGGTTACTTAACACGTCGTTTAGTAGACGTTGCACAAGATGTCATCATTCGTGAAACAGATTGTGGAACAGATCGTGGTTTAACGATTCGTGCGATTAAAGAAGGCAATGAAGTTATTGAAAGTTTAGAAGAACGTTTAATCGGACGTTATGCAAAACGCTCAATTATTCATCCAGAAACAAAAGAAGTGATTGTACCTGCTGAAGCGTTAATTACAGAAGACGATGCACGTCGTGCAGTTGAGGCGGGCGTTGAAGAAGCAACAATCCGTTCCGTATTTACATGTAATACACGTCATGGTGTATGTAAACATTGTTATGGTCGCAACTTAGCAACAGGTAGCGAAGTAGAAGTTGGTGAGGCAGTTGGTATTATTGCTGCACAATCTATCGGTGAGCCTGGTACACAGTTAACGATGCGTACGTTCCATACGGGTGGGGTTGCCGGAGACGATATCACTCAAGGTTTACCACGTATCCAAGAAATTTTTGAAGCGCGTAATCCTAAAGGTCGTGCAGTCATTACAGAAGTTTCTGGACAAGTTGTTGATGTTGTTGAAAATGCAAGTGACCGCAGTAAAGATGTGACGATTCAAGGAACAACAGATACACGTACATACAACGTACCATACACATCTCGATTAAAAGTTGAGAAAGGTGATGACGTTCGTCGTGGAGATGCGTTGACAGAAGGGTCAATTGATCCAAAAGAATTGTTACGTGTACGTGATGTGTTGTCAGTGGAAACTTACTTATTACGTGAAGTTCAAAAAGTATACCGTATGCAAGGTGTTGAAATCGGCGATAAACACGTCGAAGTAATGGTACGTCAAATGTTACGTAAAGTGCGCGTTATGGATCCGGGGGCAACAGAAATTTTACCGGGTACATTAATGGATATTGCAGACTTTACAGAACGTAACTTATCAACGTTAATGCAAGGCGATACACCAGCAACGGCACGTCCAGTGTTATTAGGTATTACGAAAGCATCGTTAGAAACAAACAGTTTCTTATCTGCTGCATCATTCCAAGAAACAACACGCGTGTTGACGGATGCTGCAATTCGTGGCAAACGCGATCGTTTATTAGGTCTAAAAGAAAATGTTATTATCGGTAAAATTATTCCTGCTGGTACAGGGATGTTACGTTACCGTAAAATGCAACCAGAAGTGATGAACAATAAGACTGAAGGTGTTTACAGCATTGCTGACATTGATTACGAAGTAACAAACGAAGCAGATTTAACATTAGATTAAGCCAAATTAAAAAGTAAAAGCCCCGTTTATTCGGGGCTTTTTGTGTGGCATATTCACAAATAAAAGGTGTTCTATACTATTTGGTTCTATGTCAAATGGTGTTGGTGATCAAAAATTAAGCGACTTTATTAACCGATAACGAGGAATGTTAGGTTTTATAATATCTGGTGTTGGTGAAAAAGTGGCTATATCATTTTTAAGGTTGATGGCATAAGCTTTCAACTCTAATGACATGTAAACAAAATTTCTCAAATTAAAAGTTTTATGTCAAATAGGGGTGACGGCGCATGCCGTCACCCCCGCTAGTATAGTTGTAAACTTATTTGTCTAATGAAATTTCAATAAAATAATCGCAATGAATCACTTCAATTTTAGGGTCATTACATGTCGTTTTGAATAAATGTTGTACCACAAAATCGATTTCTGTATCACGCACCGCCCGCTTTTTATTTAAGACAATTAAATTGTCGTGTGTTCGAGCTTGTGTATAAATCACAGTTGTATTACCTAATGAATACGTTTCAACTAAATGAGCATCCGTATTTTCCAGTTGCTCTTTAATCAGTTCCGAGTTTGAGTTTGTGGTGTTGACTAGTCGCATAATAACCCTTCTTTCTAAAAGTGTGTTGTTATGACTATTATATACTAAAATTCATTTTTTTGTGAATAAATACACTTGAAAAAGTAAAATGTTCTTAGTATGATGATAACAATAGAAAGGTAGGACAAAAATGCAAAGATTTAAAGTAACCATAGCGTATGATGGTAGTGCGTATGTTGGGTTTCAACGACAAATCAATGGGAATACCGTACAAGAGGAAATCGAAAAAGCACTACGTAAAGCGTCAAAAGGTAACGCGATTTCTGTTGTAGCATCTGGTCGTACCGATTCGGGGGTGCATGCTAAAGGGCAAGTGATTCATTTTGATTATCCAGCAAAAATGCCCTGTGATGCGATGCAACGCGCATTAAATAGTTTACTGCCCGAAGATATACGTGTCGTAGCGGTAGAACACGTGAGTCAATTGTTTCACGCTCGATACCACACAAGTGGGAAACGATACGAGTATCGTGTGAGCGTTTCTAAAGTACAAAATCCGTTTAAAGCGAAATACACGTTGCATCATGCGTATCGCTTGGATATTGAGCGTATGCAATGTGCGCTCAACGATGTGTTGGGCACACATGATTTTACAAGTTTTTGTTCGACTAAAACGGATAAAGAAAATTTAGTGCGTACGGTAACGCGTGCTAGTATACACGAAGATAAAGATAACGAAGAAATTATTTTTACGTTTGAAGGCGATGGCTTTTTATACAATATGGTACGTATTTTAGTTGGAACATCTTTACAAATCGGAAATGGCTTGAAAGATGTTACTGAAATGAAGCGACTGCTTGATGTGCGTGACCGAAATGAAGCGGGACCAACCGCCCCACCACATGCGTTGTATTTAATGCAAGTCAACTATAAACCTGAAAATCAATGGTTTCAGACGTATGAAGAAAATAAAAAAACGCCGAACTAAAACGGCGTTTTAATCAGACTGTTGACAAATAAACTATCAACAGTTCGTATGGGTATTGGCAACAATAGATAAAGGAGACGATCATGTCAGAAAATAAGCGTAAAAAAGTGATTGTTGGAGTAATGATCACGACCATATTGGCTTGTGGCGCTACTTTAGTGCTACTCAATCAACCAAGTAAGACAATCGCTAAAAATGAATTGGTAACGACAAATAAAGTCGAAAACAAAAGTGAGAGTGCGATTAAAGCGATAGAAAGCCAACTATTGATTGAGCCGACAGCGGAAACAAATGTACAAGAGTTAGAGAAAAAATTAGCCGAGATAACAGATGCGGGTGTAAAGGCAAAACTAACGGAAAAAGTAAATGCCTATAAAGAGAAAGTTGTCGCAAAGGTAGACGAAAAGAAAAAAGCAGAATCAGCCAATACACCAAAGGTAAATGAAGCGTCAGCAAATACACCAGTGGCAACACCGCAGGTAAATGAATCGTCAGCGACTACACAAAATGTAAACGAATCGAACGGGAGTACACCACAGGTAAATACACCACAACCACGAGTGGAAGAACCAGCGGTAGTGAAAGACGAGCAACCCGCACCACCGAAACCACAACCTGCACAAACAACACAAGCGACAACGCAAGCACCTGTTACAACGACACAAAAACCTGCACCAAAGCCAGCACCGAAAAAAATTATTATAGGTAGTATTGGTAATAGTGGGAGAATGTTTGATACGGAACAAGAGGCTTGGGATTGGGGTATGGCAGAAATAGCAAAGAATCCAAATAGATTTGTTGTATCCCCTATTATTTATGATGATGGCACGACTAAATATACAGTTCATTTTGGTTAAAGGGTAATTACGTTTAAAGCAATATAGATATTGTGAATTGATAGGACTATCTTTTTAGGTAGTCTTTTTATTATGGAAAGGGGAATAGAAAAATGGAACTGACAACAATAAGACCGAGAGATAGGAATTTTTTCTTTTGGTTAGGAAAAAATAAAAATAAAAAGAAACTGAGGTATGAAATGAAAATATTCAAATGGTTAGCCACTCTTTTTACGGGGATGGCTATTTTATTAGGCGTAACAACACCAGTTCACGCCGTTAATGGAACGTTGACACTAAACCCATCATCAGAAAGTGGGACGATGCGTTTTAGTGGTCCGTCTGGAAATACGTGGGAACAGTATATGGTATTACGTGTAAATGGTGAAGCAGTATTTTGTTTAGAGCCAGCCGTAGAAGCGATTGCGGGTGCGTATGTAGGTAGGGAATTTAATGCTAACGAGTATATTAATGCAAATGTACAAATTAATACGGAAACCCGAACAAAGTTATCTCTTATAACGTATTACGGATATAAAGTAAATCCGACCGATAAGAATTATAGTTATACACAAGCGTTAGTCTGGGAAACAACAGGTGCGCGTGCCACAAGTTTTTCAGGGACGTTATCAATGGGAGAATACCAATCATGGAAAGCGAATGTATTGAATAAAGTAAATAATTATAAATCGGTATCTTCATTTCACGGACAATCGCATACGATAAAAGTAGGAGAAAGTATCACGTTAACTGATACTTATAACGTTATTCAAAATCTGTTTGTGCCAGCCGAAAACGGTGGTTATAGATTTGTGCGTAACGGCAGTCAACTAACCATTACGGCAACACCGAACGCGGCAGATGGGCGATTCACGTTTACACAGCACCGAGATAGTGTTATTCATGGAACGTCTATTGTTTATCGTAAGGCAGGCAGTCAAACAGTTGGTTCATTTAAGTTAGGCGACCCACAAGGAACATTTGTAAACTTAACGGCAATTAAAAACGGCATTATCCGAATCCATAAAACATCGGAGTTAGACGGTCAGTCGATTGAAGGTGTAGAATTTGCGATTGTGAATAAAGCGACAGGGCGAGAATTATCACGACAAAAGACGGATAAGAGTGGTGTGATTATATTTAGAGATTTACCAGCGAATGTCGATTATCTTGTAAAAGAAACAAAAGTAGCGAATGGTTATCTCAATAAACGAGTATCAAAAGAACATCGTTTACAACCGGGACAAGAATTTACCATGACGTTTACAAACGAGCCAACAACGGCAATAACGTCACAAGCAACCGCAGAACAAGGTGGTAAAGAAGTATATGCTCATGAGAACCAAATTGAAAAAGTCAACCTTGATAGATTAATCAAAGGAAGAGATTATAAAGTTGTATCGACACAATATGATAAAGCAACAGGTAAGGCATTAAGTCACCAAGAAAAAACGTTTAGAGCAGTGGATAGAAAACACACCTTATCCTTTACTTATAAAGCACCAATTGAATTTGCAGGTACGTTGGTGTAGGATAACTTTGCGCAATATAAGAGTAGCCAGCGCACATGACATTTCATTAGTTTATATTGCGCAAAGCACGAAAAAAGGTTATCTTCTTTGCTAAAGATAGCCTTTTTTTACGATAGAGCGCATTTATATTGGTATGAATCAATTGCTTATATCATTTTTAGGGTTGACGGCGTAAGCTGTCAACCCTATTTGGTGTCTTATGGCAAGACGTTGCCTGCGCTGGTGTAAATGTCATACCATTCTTGGCGTGTTAAGTGAACGTCTGTTGCTTTTGCGATATTGGCAATGCGTTCAGCATTCATTGATCCGACAACGGCTTGTATTTTTGCAGGGTGTCTTAAAATCCATGCGATAACAATTGCTTCAACGCTGATGTTGTAAAGTGCTGCGTATTTTTGTAATGTATCGTTTAAATTTTTATAATCTGGATGATTGAAAAACGTTCCTTTTTGCAAAGTGATTTGGAAAGGAGACCAGGCTTGAATCGTCACGTTGTTCATTTGGCAATATTCCATAACACCGGCATGGCGATCGCTTGCTTTATCTGTCCACATGTTTACGTTTAATCCACTATCGATTAGCGGTGTATGTGCCGGAGAAAATTGTAATTGGTTGACAACTAACGGTTCTTTCCAAAAGTGTTGTAAATATTCCATTTGGTATCTGTTTTGGTTGCTGACACCAAAATAACGCACTTTACCAGAAGATTTTAAAGTGTCAAATGCTTCAGCGACTTCTTGAGCGTCCATTAATGCGTCTGGGCGATGTAACGCCAAAATATCTAAATAATCAGTACCTAAACGTTTTAAAATCGTGTCAACAGAGTGTAAAATATGCTCTTTTGAAAAGTCAAAGTATCCTTTTTGAATACCACATTTACTTTGTAAAATGATATTTTGACGGTCGACACCCAACTGGGAAAGTGCGGTGTTAAATCGTTTTTCCGACTCTCCCGCTCCGTAAATATCTGCATGGTCAAAAAAATTAATGCCATTTTCTAGTGCGCTGTCCACTGCTTTTGTGGCTTGTGTATCGTCTAATCTCGCCATACGCATACAGCCAAGCGCAATGCGTGAACCTTGTAGCGAGGTGTTACCAATTGTTTGTAACATATCGACTGCTCCTTCTAACTTAATGCGTTTAGTATATCACAAAAAAGACGATAAAAAATAGGTGTGAGGGTGCCCACGTTTTAAGAAATGTAAAATAACGGCGTTGAAAAATGCAACACTTTATATAGTAGGTTTTGAAATGAACGCGTAAAAAATAAAACACAACGGATAATTTACCCAATGTTTTACAAAAACAACAATTTAATCTGTTCTTCAAAACGAAAACTTTACGTTTTGTGTTTACAAATAGCGTCTCTAGCGTTACAATGAGGAATGGTTACGATTTATAAAGGGAGGATATTCATGAAAAAATGGCTACGCATGATCATGTCTTTTTTATTTGTGGGTGTATTGTTTGGTTGTTCTGCAGCAACTACCACATCACAAAAGACAGAATCTACAAATGGTAAAAAAACAGTCTATACAACGTTTTATCCGGTATATGATTTAACGAAGCGCATTGTTGGAGACAAAATGAATGTGTCGTTAATCATTGAAGGTAATCAAGAGGCGCATGATTTTGAGTTGCAACCGTCACAAATGGCGAAAATTCAAAGTGCGGATTTAGTCGTTTATAACGGCGCCAATATGGAAACGTTTATTGATGATTTAAAAGAAAAAGTGAAAGATGAATCGAAATTTTTAGATTTATCACAAGGTTTAACGTTGCTTTCTAGTGGCGATGGCGTGACGAATGATAAAGTGTCGGTTAATCCGCATACGTGGTTAAGTGTTAAAAACGCAATGACACAATTACGCACCATTTATGAAAAAGCTGTTGCACTTGACGTGGACAATAAAGCGTATTATGAAGCAAATTTAAAAACGGCATTAGAGCAATTTAAAGCGTTGGACGAAATGTTTGAAAAAGAATTGGCGCATGTGCCAGTGGATAAACGCTATTTTGTTGTATCGCATGCAGCGTTTAATTATTTAGCGTACGATTATCAGTTAAAACAAGTGGCAGTGACGGGGATTTCACCAGATGAGGAACCGAGTGCACAACAGTTAAAAACAATTGCCGATTTTGTCAAACAACATGGTATTACAACAATTTTCTTTGAAGGAAAAGCGACACCAAAAGTGGCTGAAACGTTGGCAAAAAATACAAATACGAAAACCTCAACTTTATATACGATGGAAAGTCTATCTAAAGAAGAGATGGATAAAGGGTATTTAGAATTGATGCGTCACAATTTAAAAGCATTGGTGGAATCGTTCAATGAGTAGTAGTGCCATTTGTTTAGAAAATGTGACATTTGCCTATGATGACAAAGTGCTTTTTGATGATGTGAGTATTGCCATACCAAATCATTCATTTACGGCAATCATTGGCGATAATGGTGTGGGTAAAACAACTTTATTGAATGTGATGCTTGGTGAGTTACCGATACAAAGTGGGCAAGTTACCATTGGTGGACAACCGTGTCAAAAGGCGATTAAAGAACAACAAGTTGCCTATATTTCGCAACAAAGTTTACAAGCCTACCAACAATTTCCAACATCGATTGAAGAAGTGTTAGAGGTACATTTAGCCTATTTAAACAAGCAATCTAAAAAGATGGATTATTTACAGATGGTTAATTTACTAGGGCATCAGCACAAAAAATTAAGTGAATTATCTGGTGGACAATTACAACGTCTAGGTATTTTATTAGCCTTAGTACAAGACGCTCCGATTTTATTGTTAGATGAACCGACGAATAACATTGATGTCCATTTCGCAACAGAGTTATACGCTTTATTGGAACGGTTGGTTAAACAAGGTAAAACAATCGTCATGGTCACACACCATATTCATCACGCCTTGCCGTATGTTGATTATGTTTTGGAAGTGTCCAGTGGCATGTGCGCGATATGTGATCGTGAGCATTATCATGTACATGGGAGAGTGTGTGAATGTTAGAAATTTTTGAATATGAGTTTATGCAACGTGCGTTTATTGTTGGTACGCTTATCGGTATCATTTTACCGTGCATTGGGTTGCCGATGTTACTCAAACGTTTAGCGATGATTGGAGATTCTTTATCGCACGCCTCGTTAGCCGGGGTGACGATTGGGCTAAGTTTTGGCATTAATCCAATGGTGTCCGCCATTGTAGCGTGTGTGTTCGCCGGATTTAGCATTGAAGCCATTCGCTATCGGTTAAAAGCGTATCAAGAAGTGTCCACTGTTATCATTTTAGCGCTCGGTGTCGGGGTTGCCGGTCTGTTTTCCGGTTTTTCGGGCAACGGGAACGCGATTAGTTCCTATTTGTTCGGCTCGATTATTACGATAAATGACGGTGAATTTTTAGTGATTGTAGCAACAGCTTTAGGGGTGTTGTTAGTGTACTATGCATGGTTTAAGCAAATCTTTTTAGTTGTCTTCAATCCAATGTCAGCGCGTTTATTAGGTATCAATGTAAAGGTAGTGAACTTTGTCATTACCATCTTATCGGCAGTTGCCATTGCATTGTCGGCTAAAGCGATTGGTTCGTTGATTGTGTCGTCTTTATTGGTGATACCGGTTATGACGGCAATGCAGTACACTAAAACCTACAAAAAAACATTAATCTTATCGATTGTCATATCGTTAGTGTGCATTTATGCGGGGTTACTCGTGTCATATTATTTAAATTTAAAATCTGGGTCAGTTATTGTCGTCTTGGCAGTAATTGGGTTAATGGTTTCGTTATTAATGAAAAAGAAATAGGAGAAAACTTATGAAAAAATCAGTTGCTGCAATTGTGGCAGTTTTGGCAGCCGGTGTGTGTGCAGTTCAATTGGGAACAACGATATCGGCGCCAACAGTATCAACGTCAACAACCGCTAAATCATCAAAAAATCAAGTGGTTGAAACAACGGCTTTAAAACAACAGTTGGTCAAAGATAATACGACGCAAGTGTTAGTCGATCAAGAAGTTAAGGGCGAAGATGTTGTTAAAATTGTACAACATGGGGACCATTGGCATGTGCATACACGAGATGGTCGAGAAGTGATTACGTATACTGATCCAAATCAAAATAATGGTGCCGTATTAGAAATGGTGAGCGTGGTTTCGCTAGATGAATTGAAAAATATGGACGTTGTTTCGGTTGCTTTGCATGGGGACCATTGGCACGTGCATACACGAGATGGAAAAGAGTATGTAACGTATCGTGATCCATCTGCTTTGTTTAGCAATGTGACGGTTAATCCATATGCGCCACATCCGGTGCATGTTCATCATAGTGCAGCAGCTACCGCTCAAGCGCCTAAAATAGATGTTGTGCGTATTGCAAAACATGGCGATCATTACCATTTGTATACACGCGATGGGAAAGAAGCGGTTGTTTATAGCGACCCACGTCATTTGTATCCAAACGCTGAATATAATGAATATGGTGGTGGTCATCACGATCATGATGAGACACCAGTGTTAGCGGTAAAACATGGCGATCATTGGCATTTGTATGCTGATTTAGCAGGTACAGATGAAATTGGTTCAACACATGACAATCCAAAAATTAAATACCCAAACATTAAAGTGGTAGAAGAACACCACGATCATGAGCATCACCATCATCATGACGAGACACCGGTATTAGCGGTAAAACATGGGGATCATTGGCATTTATATGCCGATTTAGAAGGCAAAGATGAAATCGGCTCAACACATGACGATCCAAAAATTAAATACCCAAATATTAAAGTGGTAGAAGAACACCACAATCATGAACACCATGACCACGAAAACCATGAAAATGAAACACCAGTGCTAGCGGTGAAACATGGCGACCATTGGCATTTATATGCTGATTTAGCAGGTACAGATGAAATTGGTGAAACACATGACGATCCAAAAATTAAATACCCAAATATTAAAGTGGTAGAAGAACATCATAATGGAGAGGGTGATCATCATCAATTTGCATTTGACCCAAAAGATATTGTGAGTGAAGATACAGAAGGGTATGTTGTCCGTCACGGAGATCATTTCCATTATATTTACAAAAAAGACCTTCCAGTTGATTTTGTGAAACCTCATGAGAAAGAAAAATCAGAAGAACCAACGAAATTGCCAGATAATTTAGAAGAAAAAATAAATTATATTATAGCGGCGTATGGTGTTCCAAGAGAAGCCATTAAAGTGCATAATGGATACTTTGTATTTAATGAACCAACACATGAATATGATCCGTCTCATATTCATCCGTATGCTATTCCAGTTGATAAATTAAAAGTCCCTGTTATGACAGATGATAAAGAGGCGGATTTTGAAAATGAATGGTTATCTATTGCAGAACGAATGGGTGTTTCTCCGGAACAATTAGAAATTAAAGATGGTTATTTTGTTATTTCACATGGCGATCATAGTCATTATGTAAAAATTATGTCAGGTGGAGAAAAAGAATACTTTAAAAATAAATTGCCAGATATTGTTGGCGCCTTTGTTCGTGGTGATTTAGATAAAGATGTTGTTATCAATAAAGCGCAAGAGCTTGAAAAACAAGCGGAGAATACTTATAAAGATGACCCTAAGCAATTAAGACGTATTAAAACCGCTTTACGTCAGTTTAAAGAAAAAGTTGCTTTAGGTGGTAATTCAACGCAAGGTTATTTAGATATGTTGGCAGCTTTTGAAAAACAATATATTTTGTTAAATAAAGAAGAAGCATTGTCAGCAGAAGACCAAGCATTAGCGCAAAAACATAGTGAGCTTGTTGATAAAATCAATCGATTGAATTTATCAAGATTTTCAATCACAAAAGAAAATCTGTTAGATAAACTTTATAAAGTTAGTGAATCAAAAAATCTGCAACGATTAAATGATTTGGATCTATATATCAATGGATTTAATGATTTGAGAGCAAGACCAGGTATTACTGGATTACAGTTTTTAGATTATTTATTAGCCCATGTAGACGATAAAGAATTGTCTTATGATACAAGAGAATCTGTGTCAAATGCGATTTACGAATCTTATGAAGCAAGTATTATGAATCGCAAATCTATCTTCTCTATTTTCCATTTGATTGCAGACGCTAAAGATGCCATTCGTTTGTCTCATGAAAAACCGGAAGAAACAAATCATACAAAAACGGGTCCAAAATATGCGAGATTAGATGAACCATTTGAGTGGAGAGTACCGTCCGTTCGAGAAGATGCGAAACGTTTTGTAGAAGATGTTAGAGGGTTAATTGGACCAACTGATCCAACACCAACGCCGTCAAATTTCAAAGAAAAACCTGTTTCTGTTACACCAAAACCAAATACGGCAGTGAATCGTGTTGAAGAAGATACTACAAATCGTGCAGTAAGCGAAACACCAAACTCTAGTGAAGAAGTATCAACGTCTGATACGCCAGAAGTATCAACATCTGAAATGCCAGAAGGATCTTCAGAAACGGAAGAAAAAGAATCAAGAGATGTTACATCAGAAATGAACAATAAAGAAACAGAATCTGAGGATAGTGATGTGGTACGTGTGGTCAATCCAACTTCAGAAGAAGTAGAGGGAAACTCGACCCAAGCGCATCATTAAAACATGAAGTCAGTGACGGGTGACACAAAGGTCAGTATATGATGAAAGTAGAGAAAATTGATTCTATGTCAACTCGTGTTGGCGGCTAAAATTAAATAACTTTATCAACCGATAACGAGGCGTTTGCTTCGTTGTCGGTTTTCTTGTTTTTAAAAAAGTGATGAATCACTAAGATTCTAGCGCTTAAATGATAGAACGGGTGTTTTTTGTTTGTCTAATAGGTGGTGTATTTCAAATGCGAAATGGAAATGCCATGAAAATTACGGTAAATTAATTTGAAAATTTTTCAAAACCTATTGCTTTTTTGAATGCCATCATTTAAAATGGTTGCTATGACAACTAAAAGAGAAAATAAACATCCAGATTTTAAAAATATTATTAAACAAATAGATGATTTTTGTAAAAAAGAAGCCATTCGATTAGAGTTGGATCATTTAGATGGTCCGCAAGGCGAAGTCGTGTGCTATTTATTTGAACAACAATCGCAAGTCATTTATCAAAAGCATATTGAAGAACATTTACACATTGAAAAATCAGTGGCGAGTCGTTTAATTAAACGAATGGAAAAAAATCAATTTATTCGCTTGGAGCAGCACCCTACAGACAAGCGCAAACAGTGTATTCGTTTGAGCGAGTTAGGGTATCAAAAATACAATCGGTTAAAAGAGTTTCGAAACATTTTACATGAAACCGTTTTTGCGAATATTGATAAGAAAGATTTAGACTGTGTTGTTGCAGTCTTTAAACAAATTTCAAAGAATTTACAGGAGGAACAACATGATTAAATTGATTAAACGATTAAATGGCAAAGAGGTAGGCTGGATTTTAAGTGCTACAGTTTTTGTCTTCGTTCAAGTATTTTTAGATTTGAAAATTCCAGAATTTATGTCCGAAATCACAACCGTTTTACAAACGCCAAATAGTAGTGTGTCGGATATTTTGACACCGGGGTTATCAATGTTGAGTTTATCTTTAGCTAGTTTAGCTGTTAGTGTGTTTATTGGTTTTTCAGCAGCGCGTGTTGCTGCTAGTTTTTCAACACGTTTACGCCAAAATGTGTTTGAGAAAGTCATCGATTTATCTCCGGCACAAGTGAATGAATTTTCCGTATCCAGTCTTTTAACGCGTACAACCAATGACATTACGCAAATTACAATGTTGATTGCGATGGGATTACAAGTCGTTGTCAAAGGGCCGGTTATGGCGGTTTGGGCAATGAGTAAAATTGCCGATAAAAATCAGGCGTGGTTATTATTAACATCTGGTGCCGTCTTGCTTATTGTAAGTGTTTTGACGGTCTTACTCATTTTTGCTTTTCCGAAACAACGTATTGCACAAACACTTACCGATAAACTCAATGCGTCTTTACGTGCGATGTTGACGGGGGTGCGTGTTGTGCGTGCCTACAACGCAGAACGCTATGAAGAAAATAAATTTGAAGCAGTGAATACACAATTAACCGATTTAAATTTATACATGCAAAGATTGATGGCCATCATGAGTCCTGTGATGACATTATTGATGGGTGGATTAACTTTAGGTATTTATTGGATTGGAGCAATTTTAATCAATGAAGCGCAATTACTAGATCGCTTAACATTATTTACCGATATGATTGTCTTCTCGTCATACGCCATGCAAGTGATCTTTGGTTTTATGATGATGATGGTGATTTTCTTTATCTTGCCACGTGCGTTAGTATCCGCTCGTCGAATTAACGAAGTATTGGATGAACCAAGTCGTTTACAGTTTGGTGAGTTAGTCGAAAGTGCGGCAAACGATAAAGGTAGTGTCATCTTTAAAAATGTATCTTTTGCGTATGCAGATGATGCTGAAAAAGTGTTAGACAACGTTAGCTTTGAAGTAAAAGCGGGTCAAACTGCTGCCTTTATTGGTTCAACAGGTAGTGGGAAAAGTACATTAGTCAATTTAATTGCGCGCTTTTTTGATGTAACCGAAGGAGAAATTTTAATTAATCATGAACCGATTGCCAATTACACGCATGAGACACTAAATAATATTGTCTCTTACATTCCACAAAAAGCTATTTTATTCAGTGGGACAATTGATAGTAACTTAATGTTTGGTGATAGCAGTGCAACACCACTTCACACACAAGATAAAGAAAGAGCGTTGTCACTCGCGCAAGCATTGCCGTTTGTCCAAGAAAAAGAAGACGGCTTGGAAAGCGCGGTCGCTCAAAACGGAACGAATTTTTCGGGTGGGCAACGTCAGCGTTTAACGATTGCACGCGCTTTGGCTCGTAAAGGAGATATCATCATATTTGATGATTCATTCTCGGCGTTAGATTACAAAACAGATCGTGTATTACGCGCGCAATTAGCAAAAGAAACACAAGGCATAACAAAATTAATTGTGGCACAGCGCATTAGCACGATTATGGATGCTGATTTAATTGTCGTACTAGATGAAGGAAAAGTTGTGGGACAAGGGACACATAAAGAATTGTTAGAAACAAATGCAGTTTATCAAGAAATTGCTTACTCACAATTATCGAAGGAGGAATTAAGCCGTGGATAATCAAGTATCATTAAAAAAATTAACATCCGGTTTAGTTTTGCCATTAGTTGTGGCGTTAGGGATGATGAGTATTGCCAATGTGATTACAGTCATTGGGCCAGATAAAATTAAAGAGATGACCAATATCATCACAAAAGGCATCATGACGTCAATTGAAATGACTGAATTGCAAGCCGTTGCTACAGGGGTATTAACACTCTATTTAATTAGCGGTGTACTCGGTTATGCTCAAAATATTATCGTCAGCTCTGTGATGCAACGTTTTTCTCAACGTTTACGTACACGCATTGTCACTAAAATTAATCGATTACCACTGAATTATTTTGACCAACACGCACAAGGGGATGTGTTATCTCGTGTGACGAACGATGTGGATACGGTAAGTCAATCACTTTCTCAAAGCTTAGGTTCGCTGATTTCGTCCGTCATTTTATTAATCGGAACGGTGTACATGATGCTAACGACAAGCGTCGCCTTAACAGGTGTATCGGTGGCGTCTGTATTTATCGGATTTGGTTTGATGGTCGTGTTGATTAAACTATCTCAAAAATATTTCACACAACAACAAAGCAATATTGCTTTGATTAACGGGCATGTTGAAGAAATGTATACCGGCCACCACATTGTATATAGCTACAATGGGAAAGAGCAGGCAAAAACACAATTTAATGTGTTGAATGAAGCGCTATACCAATCATCGTGGAAATCACAATTTATTTCCGGCTTAATGATGCCAATGATGGGATTTATTGGTAACTTCGGGTATGTTGCCGTATGTGTGTTTGGTGCAGTGCAAGTGTTAGAAGGGCATACAACAATTGGTGTCATTGTGGCATTTATGATTTATGTTCGTCAATTTACAAATCCGCTCGGACAAGTCGCGCAAGGTGCAACCAATTTACAGCAAGCGTCTGCAGCGTTAAAACGTGTCATTGAATTTTTAAATGAAGAAGAAATGCTTGACGAAACACATTTGCAAACAGAATGGGTACCAAAAGGGTCTGTTGCATTTGAAGATGTTCATTTTGGATATTATGAAGATCAACCGATTATTAAATCATTTAGTGCGGACATTAAAAGTGGGCAAAAAGTGGCGATTGTTGGGCCAACAGGTGCTGGTAAAACAACAATTGTGAATTTGTTGATGAAATTTTATGAAGTGAATAGTGGCGCAATTAAGATTGATGGCGTAGATATTAGCCAATTGTCTCGCGAAACAGTCCACGATGCGTTCGGTATGGTATTACAAGATACATGGTTATTTGAAGGTACGATTCGTGAAAACTTGGTGTACAATTTAGACCATATTAGCGAACAACAAATGATTGCGGCAACAAAAGCGGTTGGTGTGCATCATTTCATTAAAACGTTGCCACATGGATACGATACCGTATTAAATGACAATACGAGTTTATCACAAGGCCAAAAACAATTGATGACCATTGCACGTGCGTTGTTAAAAGACGCGCCGTTATTGATTTTAGACGAAGCAACGAGTTCGGTAGATACGCGGACAGAACGTTTAATTCAAGAAGCAATGGATACGTTGATGAAAGGACGAACATCGTTTGTTATTGCGCACCGTTTATCAACGATACAAAATGCAGATGTCATTTTAGTAATGAAAGACGGAAATATCGTGGAAAAAGGAACGCATGATAGTTTATTAGCTTTAAACGGATTTTATGCAGACCTTTACAATAGTCAATTTGAAGAAAACTAAATTGTTTGTCAAATAGGGTTGATGGCTTATGCCATCAACCCTAAAATGATATCATCACTAAAAATCTGCCTAGATAGGTTTTGTTGAGAAACTATTTAAATTCATCTTGATAAAGTAAGTTAAACAACCATTGTAAATTAATCATGGGTTCGGTTTGTTGTTCTATCACGGGTTTTACAAACTGTTCTATCTCTTCTATAACTTTATTTTTATCTACTGAACTAACATCAAGTATTTCCATCTTTCTAACATTCGTAACATGAATTAATTCAAATTTTCTATTGAACCTATACGAAACATCAGTCCCGTCAGCGTAACTATACTCCGTTTCATCCGAGTAGATATTGCCGAATCTTTTACTACCATCTAAATTTTTAAAAGTATTTGTTCCATCAAAATTATACTTTATCCCTTCTATATCCGGTGTATATATCCAGTACAAATTATCAATTAACATAATCAATTCCGGTTTCTGACCTTCTCCTCTTGGCATATGCTTGGCGTAATAAACTGAATGTGATTTTAAGTTCAATAAACAATGCATTGATATGCCAAACAAAACTAATATGACGATAGATAATTTAGATATGAATTTTTTCAAAATCCTTGACCTCTTGATAATGTATTGGTTTTCAAATGGGTTTAACCACGTGATTATAATTTATGATTTGTGTAATGTCATTCATTGAATGATACAATAACAAAAAAACGCAAGTTCAATAAATAACGCACGTATTGAACTTGCGGTTTTTCTATGTCATCTAGTTGTTGGCGTACCATTCGTCACGCGTAATACCGTATTTGACGCTGTCATAATAAACGCCTTGCCAAAAACGAACTTTTGGAATATTGGCTTCTTGGCGTAGACCTAATTTTACGCTGGCGCGCATCATGCCCGGATTTCCAGACCATGTTGTTAAACCAATATGCTCAATTTCTGAATAATCATCAAACGTTTTTGAAATCCATTGTTGGAGTGCGTGTGTTCCGATACCCATTGACCAATAATTTTCGTCATAGATGACGATGCCGATTTCTAGCCAACGCGTATTTTTATCTATCCAATAGCGTGAGACTGCGCCGACTAATAATTCATCGACGTAAATACCCCAGTTATCTTTTGTGTTTTTATAGAATGGGCGTTCTTTTTGGAAGTCCTCAAAACTAAAAGCAAAGTAATCGTTAAAATAAGGACCGTTAAATTTTGACCACTCGGGATTTTCCGTAGAAAATCCAATTTGCCATAATCGATAAATGTCATCGGTGGTTTCAATAGGTTTTAGTGTAATATCCATTATGTCTCCTAACTATTCATTTACGCGATAGTAGGGATCAAGTGTTTTGCCGCTAATTTTTGCTTGTGCACCGAACATGCGGTCGCGTGTCATATCTGTTGTGTCGTTACCTTCATAAAATAGATCGTCGGGTATGCTTGTTCCGCTTGGAATGAAATTGAGAATGAATCCCGGTCCAGCACTAGAAATAGCCTGTGCGTAAGTAATCTTATCTGTTTTGGTAATATCTCCGAGTCTTAGCGAACCGCCCACAAGACCATTTTTGTCAAATGTCAGTTCATATCCGGCTTTATTGCGCCACGTTCCGACAACACTACTAAAATCGCCTTTAGCAATCGCGTCAATATCCATTTTCTTTTGTGATGCTTTGACGGTTGTCATGGTCGTCGTCATTTGTGTAGTTGTTTCTGTTGCTTTTTGAGTTGATGATGCCGTTTGAGGCGCTGGTTTAGTTGTTGCATTGGTTTGTTGTGTTGTGGTGGTACTGCACCCGCATAACAAACAAGCCCCAAACAATAAAATAGTTGATTTTTTCATAGCAATATCCCCTTTCATTATAAATCTATTTCATTATACACCACTTTAAATGAAAAAAGAAAAAATAAAAAACTGACGAACCGCTTGATTGTATTGGATGTTTATCATATCAGATGTTGTGTGTGGTACGAACGGTTTCGTTCTCGCACGTAGTAGACAACGAGCGATGTATCGTGTACATCGCGTAAGATGTACAACTGAACGTCTGGTACGAAAAAAGACTGTTGACAGTTTATTTGTCAACAGTCTATACGAACCGCTTGGTTCGCCATGTTTACGTTACGCTTTATTTTTTGTAAAAGCACGGAAAATAATTTTACATACTTCAACAATAGGGATAATCGCAAATGAGAAGCCTAACACGACTAACCATTGTTCAGCATTTAATAATGCAGAGCTAAAGAATGTATTAATACCTGGGATTAAAATAACACCCACTAACATTGCTGCTGAAGCACATACTGCAATGTTAAACCATTTATTTGCGAATGGTTTTTCAGTGAATAATGAAGCAGAAACGTATTTCACGTTAAATGCGTGGAACAATTGGATTAAACCAAGCGTTGCAAATGCCATTGTTTCCGCCGCTAATGATTTACCAGACGCATCTACACCATAAGCGTGTAAAGCAAACCAGTAAACGCCTAACGTTAAACCAGCTTCAAGTAAACCTTGGTAAATAATGCTTTCTAATACACCGTTTGATAAGAAGTTTGAACGTTTACCACGAGGCTTCATGTTCATAATACCTTTTTCGGTATCTTCTAAACCAAGTGCAATCGCTGGGAATACGTCAGTCACTAAGTTAATCCATAAAATATGGATTGGCTCTAAAATCGTCCAACCTACCATTGTCGCAACGAACAGTGTAACCACTTCACCCAAGTTAGCCGATAATAAGTATTGAACGGCTTTTTGAATGTTTGCGAATACTTTACGACCTTCTTTAACCGCATCAACAATCGTTTTGAAGTTGTCGTCGGCTAAAACCATATCTGAAGCACCTTTAGATACTTCGGTACCCGTAATTCCCATACCGATACCAATATCAGCCGCTTTTAATGAAGGTGCATCGTTGACACCGTCTCCCGTCATCGCAACCACTTTATTGTGTGATTGCCATGCTTTCACGATACGCACTTTATGTTCTGGAGACACACGTGCGTACACGCTATATTGTTCAACTTGTTGACGTAAGGCGTCGTCGGATAAGTTATCTAATTCAGCACCCGTTAATACGGCGTGATCTTGACCCTCTTCAATGATACCTAAACGTTTTGCGATCGCTTCGGCAGTGTCGCGATGGTCTCCCGTAATCATAATTGTACGAATACCCGCTTTTTTCGCCACCGCAATCGCTTCGCCCGCTTCTTGACGCTCAGGGTCAATCATTCCCACTAATCCAGCAAAGATTAAGTCGTTTTCGATTGTGTTTGTATCCACTACAGATGGGATAGTATCGATAATTTTATAAGCACCGGCAAGAACACGTAACGCTTGTTTTGCCATTGTAGAGTTGTAACTTAAAATTTCTGTGCGTGACGCATCGTTTAATGCACTCACTTGTCCATTGTTATTCACTTGTGTGGCACGGTTTAATAATTGATCAGGCGCACCTTTAACCGCAACAAAATATTTGCCGTTATCCAATTGATGAATGGTAGACATTAATTTACGATCAGAGTCAAATGGCACTTCCGCAACACGTGGTAAACGTGTGTTTAATGCCGTAACGTCCATCGCTTTATCTAAAGCAAATTTGACCATCGCTGTTTCTGTTGGATCCCCAATCAATTCGCCCGTTGCGTTGAATTTTGTATCGTTTGCTAAAACGATTGATTCTAATAATGGTAAATCTAAAGCAATAGTTTCGCTGGCGTCAAATAATGTGTTGTTGTAAAACACTTTTTCAACCGTCATTTTGTTTAACGTTAATGTTCCTGTTTTGTCTGAACAAATAATTTCAGTACCACCTAACGTTTCAACGGCAGGTAATTTACGCACCAATGCGTTTTTGTCTGCCATTGTACGTGTTCCAAGTGCTAAAATGATTGTCGTAATGGCAGGTAATCCTTCTGGAATAGCGGCTACGGCAATAGAAATGGCAGTTAATAACATCGCTGTTGCCGGACGACCTTGTCCTAAACCAATCGCAAAAATAAAGGCTGCAATAATTAAAATCGCAATCGTTAACCATTTACCCAATTGGTCTTGGTTTTCTTGTAACGGTGTTTTACTTTCTTTTTCAGACACTAACATCGTCGCAATTTTACCGACTTCTGTTTGCATACCTGTTGCGGTTACAACACCAACACCGCGTCCGTAAGTAACGTTTGTACTTGAAAACGCCATATTTGTACGATCACCAATACCGGCTTGATGCCCTTCAGGTAACGTTAATGATTTTTCAACGGGAACAGATTCACCCGTTAAGGCTGCTTCTTCAATTTTTAAAGAGCTAACTTCTAATAAACGTAAATCGGCTGGAACAACATCACCCGCTTCTAACAGAACAATATCACCGATAACGATTTCTTCGCTTTTTAATGTCGTTGTGTGTCCGTCACGCATAACACGTGCTGCAGGAGATGACATACGTTTCAAGGCTTCTACCGCCTCTTCGGCTTTTGCTTCTTGAATCACACCAATAATGGCGTTCAAAAATACAACTAACATGATGATGATGGCATCGTGAAATTCTGGATGACCTTCCGCAAATGACACCGCAACGGATAGGATAGACGCTGCGATTAAAATAATAATCATAAAGTCTTTAAATTGATCTAAAAACTTTTGTAAAAGTGTGCGTTTTTCACCCTCATCGAGAATGTTTTCGCCGTACTTGGCTAGACGTTCTTGCGCTTGAGTCGTCGTTAAACCATTCGCTGATGTTTCTAGTGCATCAAGCACTTCGTTTTCTTGTAATAAGAAAAAGTCTTTGTTAGACATTGTTTTTCCTCCATTTTGTAATGTAAACGTCCTTCGGACATAAAAAATGAGACTTATAGACATTTCTATGCCTATAAGTCTCACGGTTTAAGATAACACCAGCCTTTTGGGCTTGTTGTTGATGCTACCACACAAATGTGCCAGTTACTCCCTTATAAAAAGAACGTTTCAATTACCAATTATTATACAATAAAAAATAAGATTTGCAACAACCTATTTGCGTAAAAGAATGCGTAGGGGTGTTCTAAAGGTCTGTATAAACCTTAAAAAATAACAATTCGTATTTAAATCAATCATTTTTACAACGAAAATACTTTTATATTCAAAGTTTTTAAAAAGATTACATACAAGTGTGCGCAAAAATGGTATGATAGGTCATATACTAAAAATGAGGTGATACTGTGGCAAGTATTTATACACATAATCGATTTGGTAAACATGTCAAACATCATTTTCCAAAAGAATGGCAAAAAGCTATCGTGCAAAATGAATCGTTATATCTGTTAGGACAACAAGGACCGGATTTATTTTTCTTCTATCCAAAAACATTAATGAAATCAGATAGTCCCGGAACTGTCATACATAAACAAGCGGGCAAGCAATTTATAAACAATCAAAAAGACCGTTTACGCGCATTGCCTTTAAATCATCCACAATGGAGCTATTTTATCGGTTCTTTATGCCACTATATTTTAGACGTGCATATTCACCCAACGGTTGAAGCGGTTAAAAATGATGCGACAGGGTATAGTCACATTGCGGTAGAAACAGAGTTAGATCGGTATTACATTGAACAAGACGGTATGGTCGGTGTGGAATATCGTTTAGATAAACTCATTACGAAAGATGACGTAACCTATGAACAACACATTCCACCGTTTTATAACGTGTATGATAAGGCAGATCAAAAAACAGTAATGGGAGGCATTCGCTATTTTAGATTAGTGAAAAAATGGTGCTTTGCCAAAACGCCGTTGCGTGAAAAAATCGTTGCAAAACTCATTAAAGTGATTGGTAATGATACGCCAAACTTCAACGGTTTGGTCATGCACTTAACACCACTCCCCGAAGCACAACAAAATCAAGGACGTCTCGTATCCTGTGTGGATAAAGCGTTAGAAGCGGCGCCAACGTTAATTCAAAACGCGATTGATTTTATCCGTGAGGATGTGCCGTTGGTCGACTTCTTTAATTATACTTATGATGGAGATTATGTGAATGAACAATAAAATGACAAAACTGGAAAAACAGTGGATTTTGTATGATGTGGGAAATAGTGCGTTTTCGCTTTTAATCGCAACCATTATTCCGATTGTGTTTAACAATTTAGCCAAAGGAGAATTAAGCGAAGATGTGTATTTTGCGTATTGGGGTTATGCCGTAACGGCCGCAACAGTCGGTGTTGCAATTTTAGGGCCAATTATTGGGGCAATCTCGGATAGACCAAATACACGTGCTAAATTTTTTGGCTGGAGTGTTGCCATTGGAGCGCTCGGGTGTGCATTGTTGCCGTTTTTCAATAATTGGCTACCGTTTTTAATCGTGTTTGTATTAACGAAAAGTATTTATAACGTATCGTTAGTGTTGTATGACAGTATGTTAACTGATGTGACAACACCTGAAAAAATGGACATGGTTTCTTCTCACGGGTATGCGTGGGGATACGTTGGGAGTACAATTCCTTTTGTCATCAGTTTAGGATTGATGTTGTTTTATGAATCGATAGGATTGACGTTGCCTGTGGCATTAATTATTGCGTTTGTCGTGAATGCGTTATGGTGGGGATTGTCTGCTGTTCCATTAATGAAAAACTATAAGCAAGTTCATTCGACACCGAACGTACAATCGACAAAAGCGATTTTTTCACAATTGTTTGAAACGTTGCGTGAAATTCGACGCAATAAACATATCTTTTATTATTTAATTTCGTTTGTATTCTTTATTGATGGGGTATATACCATTATCAATATGGCAACAGCGTACGGGACGGCGTTAGGCTTGTCACAAAACAGTTTGATTTTAGCGTTATTGGCTACACAACTTGTAGCGTTCCCATGTGCATTGATTTTTTCAAAAATTTCAAAAAAATATCCAACGGGGTTATTGATTAAAGAGTGTATTGCTGCTTACGGATGCGTTTCTTTATTTGCGATTCAGTTGGATCAAGAGTGGGAATTTTGGATGTTGGCAATTTTTGTCGGTATGTTCCAAGGTGCGATTCAAGCGTTATCCCGTTCGTACTTTGCCAAAATCATTCCGCCACAAAAAACAGGTGAATACTTTGGTATTTTCGATATTTGTGGAAAAGGCGCGTCTATTATTGGTACGTTAACGGTCAGCCTTATTTCTCAAATTACAGGCTCACAACAATTAGCCGTTGGTGCGTTAAGTATCATGTTTTTCATTGGGTATGTGGTGTTTGGTTATTGTGAAAAGTTTGCAAAACACACCGCATAAAGTGATCAAAAGAATTAACTAAATAAATGATGATAATGTAGAAACTAGCCAGACAAAAATGATTTTGTCTGGCTAGTATTGTATAATGGAGTTACTTGAAAAATGCATGTATGATATGCGATATGATGTGTATATTAAAAACAGGATGATAGTATGACAAAATTTTTAAAATATATTGAAGCGTTAGAAAATTTAGCACTAGACGACACATTGTTAAACCATGAACGGTTAGTGTTGTTTATTAGTGGTAGCAATCATTACTATACGGCTAGTTTATCAGCTGAGCAATTAGCACTGTTAGACACGTTGAGTGTGAATGGTTTTGTGGGTATCAAAAGTAATTTTCCGTATAATCAACAATTTCATCATGACGGCATTGCTCCTTATGTCACCGTAGCACAAGCGGCACGAAGCAACATTGTCTATTTTTACCATACGTTATTTACAAAACGATTCCATGAGCAACTCAAACGGCATATGGAACCGTTACGTCAAGCCAAGGAAGTCGTCTTTGTTGCGAAAAGCTCGGGGTTAAATGTGTTGACGAAATTATTATCGCAATTGTCGTTGTGTGATACAAAAATAACGATTATCGCATTAGGTCCAGTTTCAAAAGGGCGATTTAAACCGTTGTGTGCATCGCATCGGTTAATGGTGTTAAAAGGCGATAAAGATCACTATAGTAAAGTGTTGGATAGACACCCGATTGATTATAATGTCGCATGTAATCACTATGACTATGAATCGACTCCAGATATTATTGATTTGATTTTTAATTTGGTTCATGGCAATCGCAAATAAAAGGGAGTCGTCATGAAAAACAGGCTATGTGACTTGATAAATGTGTTAAAAAACGATACAATACTAACGTTAGCACTCTTTGTATAAGAGTGCCAAATTATAGGAGGTTATTTATGATTAAACCATTATCAAAACGTGTTGTTTTACAACCCGTTAAAGAGGAAGAGAAAAAAGTGGGTGGCTTATTGTTGCCGGGTAGCGCTAAAGTGAATGACAATATGGCAAAAGTGATTGCGGTAGCAGATGATGTGAGTGCCATTCAAGTGAACGACACTGTAATTTTTGAACAATTTGAAGGTCTATCTATTGAGCAAGACGGTGAAGCGTTTATCATTATTAAAGAAGATAATATTGTAGCGATTGTACAATAAGAAAGACATGATACCACAACAGAAAAGAGGATAATATATGGTAAAAGAGATTAAATTTTCAGAAGACGCGCGTTCAGCGATGTTGCGCGGGGTGGACATTTTAGCCAATACGGTAAAAGTGACATTGGGACCAAAAGGGCGTAACGTCGTTTTAGAAAAGGCGTACGGCTCACCGCTGATTACAAATGACGGGGTGACAATTGCCAAAGATATCGAATTGGAAGACCATTTTGAAAACATGGGAGCGAAATTAGTTGCTGAAGTTGCTTCAAAAACAAATGATATTGCTGGGGATGGAACGACAACGGCTACCGTTTTAACTCAAGCGATTGTGCGTGAAGGATTAAAAAATGTAACGGCTGGAGCAAACCCTGTCGGGATTCGTCGCGGAATCGAATTGGCGACAAAAACAGCGGTAAGTGCTTTGCACGAGATGTCTGTTCCCGTAGAATCAAAAGCGGCAATTGCACAAGTTGCAGCGATTTCATCAGGCTCACAAGAAATTGGTGAATTGTTGGCGGAAGCCATGGAACGTGTCGGAAACGATGGCGTCATTACAATCGAAGAGTCTAAAGGGATTGAAACGGAATTGGACGTTGTAGAAGGCATGCAATTCGATCGTGGGTACTTATCACAATATATGGTCAGTGACACCGACAAGATGGAAGCGGTCCTTGAAAATCCATACGTGTTATTAACGGACAAAAAGATTTCCAACATTCAAGAAATTGTGCCAGTTTTAGAGCAAATTTTACAACAAGGTCGTTCGTTGTTAGTCATTGCCGATGATGTCGATGGCGAAGCGTTGCCAACATTAGTATTGAATAAAATTCGTGGAACGTTTAATGTCGTTGCCGTTAAAGCGCCCGGATTTGGCGATCGTCGCAAAGCCATGTTAGAAGATATTGCCGTATTAACGGGTGGTACAGTCATTACCCAAGATTTAGGGTTGGAATTAAAAGACATGACAATGAACGAATTGGGAACAGCTGGTAAAGTCGTTGTCACAAAAGATTCAACAACGATTGTCGAAGGTGCGGGTTCTAAAGAAAACATTGCGCATCGCATTCGTTTGATTAAAGCGCATTTGGAAGAAACAACATCAGAGTTTGATCGCGAGAAGTTACAAGAGCGTTTGGCGAAGTTGTCAGGTGGTGTTGCGGTAGTCAAAGTCGGTGCGGCAACGGAAACCGAATTAAAAGAGCGTAAATTAAGAATCGAAGACGCGTTGAATGCGACACGTGCAGCCGTACAAGAAGGTATCGTTCCTGGCGGAGGGAGCGCATTAGTTGCTGCACAACGCGCTGTGTCAGAACTTGTTGCTGAAGGCGATGTGGCAACAGGTGTTAAAATTGTAGTTCGCGCTTTAGAAGAACCGTTACGTCAAATCGTTGAAAATGCTGGATTAGAAGGGTCTGTCATCGTGTCCCAATTAAAAGAGAAAGAAGCAGGCGTTGGTTACAATGCTGCAACAGATGAATGGGTGAATATGATTGAAGCGGGAATCGTGGATCCAACAAAAGTAACGCGTTCAGCATTGCAAAACGCTGCAAGTGTATCAGCGTTGCTATTAACAACAGAAGCGGTTATCGCAGATAAACCACAAGTAGAAAACCATTCACACGCAGTAGATAACGGCATGGGAATGATGTAGTCTATTCGGTAGGTGTTTTAAAAAGTTTTTTGAAACACACCAATGTTTACAGTAAGAAAGCAAAAAGTTTCGGCTTTTTGCTTTTTTGTGTTTAATGTGGAAAAAATGGATGCCAAAAAGCATCTAGTAAAATAGAATCGAAATATAAAAAGGACTATACAGAGTGCTGATTGCATTTGTAATGTGCGCTAATCGTGTGATGCCATTTGACGTGGAAAAATAGTGAACAATAACGTTACTTGTTCAGGTGGTGTACTAGTGTTATGATGAGTGTGATTTATAGAAACTTGCCAGCAAGTCTTTAGAAAAAGATATTAAAGCGTACGTGTTCGTGAAGTGATGATGACACCAACGTCAAATTTTAAAAAAGACTACAATTTAAGGAGTTATGATGATACAAACAAAATTACCATTACCGACTTTTCCATTAGTGCATTGCATTACAAATGGCATTACAAATGAATATGTGGCAAATGCACTTCATGCATTTGGTGCGAAACCAATTATTGTAGAAGATAGACGAAGCATCGAACAAACGGTTCGCATGAGCGATGCGCTCTTTTTAAATTTTGGACATTTAACGAATGAAAAAGAAGCCGTCATTCGTGACGCGATGGCAGTAGCTTGCACTTATAAAAAACCTGTTGTCATTGATATTGTAGGAATCGCTTTAAATGCCGATCGTTATCAACTCGCCATGGATTTACTTGAATTAGGACCGAGTGTTGTTAAAGGAAATGTTTCGGAAATGCGTCATTTATGTGGTTTGGCAACGCAAGCACGTGGCATTGACAGTGCAAAAGATGATCATGAAATTGAAGCGGTTAATGAATTGTTACAAGCCATGCGCCAATTAGCTAAACGCTATCCACAAACGACGTTTTTAGCAACGGGTCACATAGACATCGTAGCGAATGCGACCGAGTGTATGTTGTTGAAAAATGGCGTGCCGTATTTAGATCGCTTTTCGGGTAGTGGCGATGTTGTTGGCGCGTTAATTAGTGCGGTATTGCCGTTTCATCAAAGTGCGTTTGATGCGGTTTGTGATGCGGTAAGTTATTTTAATATTGCTGGAGAAAGAGCGAATGCACGTGAAGGTATCGGTACATTTCGCATTGATTTACTCAATAAACTTGAAAAAGTACAAGAAACAGAGTGGGTAGAAGCCATTGAAATGGAAAAAAGATAACGGGTGAAAAAATGGCTTACTAAATGGGTTGTCAGTAAAAAGTAATTGCATCATTTTTTAAGGTTGACGACTGATGCCGTCAACCTTAATTTTATGTAGCAGTAGAAGTGTTTTTTTAAAATAAAAAGGTGCTGGTGCATCGTTTTCAAGCCATCAACACCAAATAGTATAGAACCAAAAAACGTGTGTCGCTAAATGCAACACACGTTTTCTATATAGCTTGTTGAGCGGCGATTAAATCCATCACACGAATTGAACGTGGTAAGAAACGACGGATTTCATCTTCGTTAAAACCAACTTGTAATTTTTTGTCGTCGATTAAAATGGGACGACGCATTAACGTTGGATTGTCATGAATCAATTCCAACAAACGACTAAGTGGTAGTTCGTCTAATGGAACGTTTAATTTTTTAAATGTTTTTGAACGTTGTGAAATAATCTCTTCTGTGCCATCTTCAGTTACACGAAGAATATTTTTAATTTCTTCGATAGATAGAGGTTCCGAAATAATGTTGCGTTCAACATAAGCAATATCATGTTCTTGTAACCAGGCACGCGCTTTACGGCAAGATGCACAACTTGGCGATGTATATAAGGTAATCATTTGTTTCAAGTCACTCCTTTCAAAGTGAAACTATTTCAAAAAACGGGTTGTGATACATCATCACAATGAACATTATATCATAATTAAAATTTAAAAAACAGATGTTTTTTGAAAAAAAGCGCCATTTAGCGCGTTTCTATACACTATATTGTAGCTTTTTAAAAGAAATAAGGCTATATCTTGTGTCTTTTACATGCTGATGTGACCGCTTTAAAAAACAACAATAAAACGTGTTTCTCATTCCATTTTAATATAAACCGTGTCCGCTTTCGTGTATAATGGACGTAACATATAAAGGTGGTAAATGTATGGACGATATTATAATTTTAGATGAAATCGTCATGAAACGTTCTTTAACGCGTATGACGCATGAAATACTAGAAAAGCATAAAGGGACAAACGATTTAGTCGTATTGGGTATTCGTACACGTGGCGTTCATTTAGCTAAACGAATTGTTGAAAACATTGAAAAATTTGAAGGTGTTCGCATACCTTATGGTGAATTAGATATTACAATGTATCGTGATGATCGCCATACAAGTGATGATATGCTGGATCCAACGATTAATGAAACCAATATACCGTTTGATGTAACAAATAAAAACGTTGTTTTGGTCGACGATGTGATGTATACCGCGCGTACGATTCGTGCAGCAATGGACGCCACTATGGCGCATGGTCGAGCAAAGAAAATTACGGTAGCGATTTTGGTGGATAGAGGTCATCGTGAATTACCGATTAAAGCCGATTATATTGGTAAAAACATTCCAACATCACGACATGAACAAGTTGAAGTGCGTGTTGTCGAATGTGATGGTGAAGATAAGGTCTTATTGAAAAAGGTGTAAAAATGACAAGAAGAAATATTGGTAAATTAACACGTCTAGTGACGGTAGATGATTTAAGTGTCGATATGATGCACGGGTTGATTCATCGTGCCCTTGCTTATAAAGGTGGCGCAACCTATCGATTTTTAGAACCCAAATTTGTTGCCAATCTATTTTATGAACACAACACAAAATCACATTATAGTTTTGAAATGGCGCAACATCGTCTTGGTTTAAAAGTGTTGAGTTTTGACCCGCAATCAAGTAGTGCCTACAAGGGCGAAAGTATGTATGATGCGGGTATGATGATGAGTATGTTAGGTATTGATGTTGTTGTATCTGCATCGGAGTCAGAAAGATATTATGAAAAATGGTTAGAAAACGAAACGTTTTCAAGCATTGTGATTAATGCGGGAGATGGCGATCATGAAGATCCCTGTCACGCATTGACAGATGCGATGACCATTTACGAACATTTTGGCACAATTGAGGGGTTAAAAGTTGGGTTTATTGGTGCAACGCACTTTTCTCGTGTTACTAAATCAACGATTAAAGTATTAAATCAATTAGGTGCACAAGTATTTTTTTCAGGGCCAGAACAATATCAAAGTAGAGAATGTCACCGATTAGGGCGTTATTTACAGATTGATGAAATGATACCGAATATGGATGTTATCGTTATTTTACGTGTCCAATCAGAAAGAGAAGATGTGGCACATCTTGTTGATGGCTACTATGAACAGTATGGTATGACCGTAGAGCGATTGGCGAAACTTAAAGAAAATGCGATTTTATTACATCCGGGTCCAGTAAAAAGAGATGTTGAAATAGCAAACGAAGGTGTAGAATGTGCACAGTCTAAAATTTTTATACAAGGTCAAAATTCGGTATATATGAATATGGCTATTTTAGAGGCAGTTTTAGCCTAATAACAACCCTTTGTCGTACTAACGGCAAAGGGTTGTTACATTTTGTGACATAAAACGCCGATTTAAATTGTAGGTGTGTTAAAATATGTTACAATAGCGACGAAAGGTGGAAACAAAATGAGTGAAAAAGAGTTACGACGTTCCTTGCCAGTATTTCCGATTGGAACGATGATGATGTTAACGGAATTATCAGCACGACAAATTCGATATTATGAAGAACAGGGGCTAATTTTTCCAAAACGCTCACAAACGAATCGGCGATTATATTCGTTAAATGATGTTGATCGCCTATTAGAAATTAAAGATTATTTAGAGGAAGGGTTGACGATTGTAGCCATTAAAAAGGTGTACGCCAATAAAAAAGTATCGCCTTTGGATCAAGCAAAACCACTTACAGACGAAGATGTTCGACGCATTTTATATAAAGAGTTAATGAATCAACAACAGTGGAAGCACATATCGACAACAGATAGGTAAATAGATGAAAAAACAAATTACAAAACAAATGATATTAGATGATATTCAAGAAAAGGATGTCCGTTATTTACGTCTAATGTTTTCGGATATTTTAGGGACTGTCAAAAATGTAGAAGTGCCGATTAGCCAAATTGAAAAAGTATTGGATAATAAAATGATGTTTGACGGATCGTCAATCGAAGGTTTTGTACGCATCGAAGAAAGTGATATGTATTTATATCCTGATTTAAATACGTGGCTTGTATTTCCTTGGGGAAATGACAACGGAAAAGTTGCCCGTTTTATTTGTGATGTATACAATCCAGACGGTACCCCGTTTGCTGGGGATCCACGTCATAATTTAAAACGTGTATTGGATGAGATGCATATTTTAGGGTATACACAATTTAACTTAGGACCAGAACCAGAATTTTTCTTATTCAAACTTGATGAACACGGTCAACCAACAATGAACTTAAATGATGATGGTGGGTATTTTGACTTAGCGCCAACTGATTTAGGTGAAAATTGTCGTCGTGACATTGTGTTGCAACTAGAGGAAATGGGATTTGAAATTGAAGCAAGCCACCATGAAAATGCCCCTGGTCAGCATGAAATTGATTGGAAATTTACAGATGCCGTAACGGCATGTGACAATATTCAAACGTTTAAATTAGTTGTTAAAACGATTGCACGCCAACACGGATTACACGCCACCTTTATGGCGAAACCAGTCGTGGGGATTAACGGTTCTGGAATGCACTGTAATTTATCTTTATTTACAGAAAAAGGGAACGCTTTTTATGACGAAACAGAAAAAGATGGATTAAGCAAAACGGCTCGTCAATTTATTGCCGGTTTAATGACACATGCACATGGTTATACAGCCATTTGTAACCCTACCGTCAACTCATACAAACGATTAATACCGGGTTATGAAGCGCCTGTTTATGTGGCGTGGAGTGGCAAAAATCGCTCACCACTGATTCGCATTCCAGCAAGTCGTGGCAACTCTACACGTGTTGAATTACGCAGTGTTGATCCGATGGCGAATCCGTATTTAGTGATGGCGGTGTTGTTGCGTTCGGGATTAGATGGTATTGTGAATGAATTGACACCACCTCCAGCTGTAGATCGCAACATTTATCAAATGTCGCCTGCAGAACGATTGGAAAATGGGATTACGGATTTACCAAGTAGTTTACATCAAGCGTTAAAAGCGTTGCAGCAAGATGACGTCATTCTTTCGGGATTGGGTGAACACATTGCGCAAAACTTCATTGCTGAAAAATCGTTGGAGTATCAAGCGTATCGTACGCAAGTTACAAAATGGGAACTCGACCATTATTTGAAACAATATTAGTCTTAAAATCGGTGATACAAATCAATTGTATTCACCGATTTTTTTAATTTTATAGTGTCAAAAGATGTGTGAAATGAATAAAAAAAGATAGTCTGAAAAAATATCGGAAATACTGTACAGAAAGAATTGACAGCGCTTCCATTTTTTGGTATATTTTACTTGAAAATATCATTGGTTGACCAGAAAGATGGTGATTAACATGTACAGTTAATTGTTGTTTCAAAGTTGCGCGTCTGTCTTTTATAAATACGGGGGTATATTATCATGGCAAAACGATGTAAACAAATGGTTGTTATTTTGATGAGTATTTGGTTTGGTATGGGGTTTGTTCAATCACCTACAGTACATGCAAAAACTATCCAAAAAAATCCAATTGCTCCGATGGAACATTATTATTGGGGTGGTTATAGAAAAGAAGGGGTACGAAAATATCAAGAGTGGGGGAATATTGAACGTGTATCAGATAATCTGGTTACACCAGGATGGATTTATTCACAGAAAAAATTAGAAAGAGGCGTTGAAGTGACAGGTGCTATTGATGAGATTTTAACGATTTCTCTCTTTTCTAGGGTATCATCAGAAAAAGGATATGGAGTGTTGATAAATACACCGGGGACCTATTACTTAGGATATAAAATATTATATGAAGTAGAAGAAGGATATCGTGTTAAAGATGACGTTTTTGGTGGGACATCTAGAAACTACTACAAGGTTCGAAGACCGGTGTACGGACAATATGAACCGGTAAGGGTGCATTAGTTATGGACATAAAAAAATTATTGATTAAAGACGAAAAACCGACTTTGTTAGCCTATAGTGTTGGGTTGTTTTTAGGTTTGTGCATCATTGGTTATATCGTTTTTATTCATTGGGAATGGATGTTATATAAAGAACCGCTTGGACAGAACGGTTGGAGATACGATGGGGATGAAGCAAACATTTATTTTGGTTTTAAACTATTGCTTGTTTGGTCAATTTTTAATGCCTTATTATGTGTTTGTTTGATGATTTTTCATAAATGGTTGAAAGAACAAGATTAAAAAAGCTAGGGGAACGTCGTTAAGACGCTTCCCTAGCTATTGTTTTGTTATTCACCTAAATCAACGTTGTGGTAAACTTTTTGAACATCTTCTAAATCTTCTAAAGCACCAATGAGTTTTTCGAATTTTGTTAAATCGTCACCGCTTAAAACAACTTCATTTTGTGGCAACATTTCAATTTCTGAAATGGTAAATTCAGTAATGCCCATTTCGTTTAACGCCACTTGAACGGCGTGGAAATCGCTCGGTTCAGCATAGACAATAGCGTCGTCTTCCTCTTGAATCACGTCGCGTACATCGATTTCTGCTTCGATTAGCGCTTCAAATAATTCTTCGGCATTTTTATTTGCAATACCAAAAATGGCAGTGTTGTCGAATAAATAAGAAACTGCACCAGAAACACCCATGTTTCCGCCGTTTTTACCGTATGCTGCACGTACATCAGATGCTGTACGGTTTACGTTGTTTGTTAAAGCGTCGACAATAATCATTGACCCATTTGGTCCAAAACCTTCGTAACGTAATTCAGAGAACGTTTCGTCTGAACCACCTTTTGCTTTATCAATCGCTTTATCAATAATGTGTTTTGGAACGTTATACGTTTTTGCACGATCAATAACGAATTTTAATTTTTGGTTTGTTGCAGGATCTGGATCTCCTTGTTTTGCTGCAGCATAAACTTCAATACCAAATTTGGCATAAATTTTACTGTTGGCACCATCTAATTTAGTTTTCTTTTCAACGATATTCGCCCATTTGCGTCCCATATAGTCACTCTTTTCTTTTAAAATTTGCTCATACATTATAACGCTTTT
Organism: Carnobacteriaceae bacterium zg-C25; assembly: GCA_017945845.1. Taxonomy (NCBI): domain Bacteria; kingdom Bacillati; phylum Bacillota; class Bacilli; order Lactobacillales; family Carnobacteriaceae; species Carnobacteriaceae bacterium zg-C25. Next base: position 1,345,151 of record CP072828.1, on the reverse strand, counting down.
ACTATAAGTAAGGCAACTCAAATTTAAAGTTGCCAAAAATGTGTTCGTGTTATAATGTAGAAGAAAAGGAGAATGGCTATGTCAATTATTCATGTTATTGGATTAGGAGCAGGCGATATGAATCAGTTACCTTTAGGGGTGTATCGCCATCTTGAATCAAAAATCAAACAAAAAGAAACGGTTTATTTACGTACGAAATTACATCCAGTGGTGGATACGCTTGTACAAGAAGGGCTAATTATTGAAAGCTTTGATGATACTTACGAGCAGTTTGATGCATTTGAAAAAGTGTACGAAACGATTGTGGAAAAATTAGTTGCTTTAGCAAACGACAACACAGAATTGACGTATGCAGTACCGGGGCATCCGATGGTGGCGGAAAGTGTTGTGCAACAGCTTCTAAAACGCGATGATATTACCGTAAATATTGTTGGTGGACATAGTTTTATTGATGACTTGGCAGCGGCTGTTCGTATTGATGTGATTGATGGATTTCAATTAGTGGATGCGTTAGATTTTCGTGTTGAAGATGTGGTGTTGACGCAACATGTAATGATCATGCAAGTGTTCAATGATTTTGTAGCCAGTGATGTAAAGTTATCTTTAATGAAGCGCTACCCGGATGATTATCGAGTGGCACTAGTTCATGCTGCCGGAACAACACAACAACACGTTGACTGGATGCCATTGTATGAAATTGACCGATTAGATGGCGTTTATAATTTAACAACGTTATTTGTACCGAAAATGGCACAAGATGATGCAACGGCATCGTTTCAAACGTTACAACATTATATGGCGCAAATTGCTCAAAACGATATTTGGTTGAAAGAACAGACGCACGAATCGTTGTTACCTTATTTTAAAGAAGAATTACAAGAATTTGAGCAAGCACTGAAAAACGATGATATTGATAATATGATTGAAGAATTAGGTGATTTGTTATGGCAAGTGTTATTTCAAACGAGCGTTGCCGAATATGACGGTTACTTTAATTTAGAAGATGTTTTAACGACGCTAAATCAAAAAATTCGACGTAGACACCCGCACGTTTTTGACGGTGTAACGGTTAATAGTGTAAAAGAGTTGGATGCGTTGTGGCAAAAAATTAAAAAACAGGAGAAAGCCGATGAGATTAGATAAATATTTAAAAGTATCCCGTTTAATTAAAAGACGTACAGTAGCTAAAGAAGTATCGGATAAAGAACGGATTTTAATTAATGGAAAAACCGCAAAATCAAGTACCCAAGTAAAAGTTGGTGATGAGATTACGTTGTTGTATGCTACAAAAACATTGGTTGTGCGCATTGAAAAAATTGTAGAGACGACTAAAAAAGATGAAGCGGATGGGATGTATACGGTTTTAAGTGAAACACGAGTTGAAAAAGAACCGCTATTTTAAAAAATACCATGGTAAATCGTTCATTTTCTTGCTATGATAGAAAAAGGAAATAGAAGGAGGCGATACTTTGGAAACAACTGAATCAAAACGGTCGCAGCAACGAAAAAGTAATCGCGTCTTTTTATGGCTATTGGGAACGTTATTGTTTGCGGCTACGTTATGTTTTCAAATTTTTAATAATGTGCAACAAACTGAACAATTGAAAAAAAATTTAGAAATTGTAAAAGTGGAAAATCAGCAAGCGAAAACAAGACAAATTGAATTGAAGACGTATGTTGATTTACTAAACGATGATGAATATGTATTGAAATTAGCGCGTGCAAGAGGGTTTTATACATTGCCTAACGAACTGATTTTTAACATTCCAGAAGAAAATGCCATGTTACAAAATGAACAGGCACGTCAAAAAGCACTTTCAAATCAAGGAGAATAAAAGTCTATCGTGGATAGACTTTTTCGTTTACAAGGAGGGCGTATGATTCAACCGTTTTGGAAAGATGACGATACCATTGTTGTTGCGGTGTCAGGTGGCGTTGACTCGGTTGTATTGCTACATTTGTTGCACCAACAAATCGCACCCAATCGATTAATTGTTGCGCACGTGAATCACTTTATGCGTGAAAATGCAAAAAACGATCAACAATTTGTTGAAGCGTTAGCAAAATCCTATGGCGTAACCTATGAAACGAATGTTACGGCACCGAATTTGAACAGTGAAATGGATGCTCGAGCGTTTCGCTATCAGTTTTTGCAATCGGTGGTGGAAAAGTATAGAGCCAGTTACGTGGTTACTGCCCATCATCGTGATGATTTTGTTGAAACGGTATTGTTGCATTTAATTCGTGGAAACGGGTTAAAGAGCGTTACGGGGATTCCAAAGTCACGTGCGTTTAATGATTTTTGTACGTTGTATCGTCCGTTGTTGGCGTATACGAAGAAGCAATTATATGCGTACGCTAAAGCACATCAACTACAATTTGTGGAAGATGAAACAAATGCGCAAACGCACTTTACACGCAATCGATTACGACACACGATTTTACCGTTATTACGGCAAGAAAACGAAAAATTTGACGAGCATATCGTTAATTTTGCAACGCAACTCAACGAATTGGTAAATGATGTAAATGTCAAAGCAATTGAAGATACGCTTGATATACCGACATTTCGTTTGTTAAGTGATTATGAAAAGCGGGAAATGATTGTGCAATGGCTTCACACGCACAATGTGTTGACGAACGATAATGTTTCGCATATTTTACAATTGACGCAGAGCACTAATGGACAAAAAAGTTTAGACCTAGGAAATGGCAAGCAGTACATTCAAACGTACGATTCGGCAACTATTCGTGATGCGATACCACCACGTCAAAAAAGAGAAACAGTAACGGTTGAACGCGTTGGTGTCATTGACGGATGGCAAATTGAAGTGAACGCTTTGCGGGGAGTCGCTGTTTCAAAAGAGCAATTGCCTGTAAGCGTGCGGTCAGTTTTGCCCGGAGATCGAGTGAAAATTGATTCGGGGCATAAAAAGGTAGCTAGATTGTTTATTGATGGTAAAATTCCTAAAGACGAACGGCAAGAAATCGCCGTTGTGGCAACGAAAAACAATGAAATTTTAGCAATATTAGATGAACGATTTGATTATTTGTATAAATCCGTAGAAACTGATAAAATAAACGGTGATAATCAACAAGTCTTCGTGAAAATAGAAAGGATAAATAGACATGATTCATAATGATATTGAAAAAGTGCTTGTAACACGTGAAGCGTTACGTGAATGTACAGAAAAATTAGGTAAACAATTATCTAAAGATTTTGAAGGCAAAAATCCTTTAGTCGTTGGCGTATTGCGCGGATGTATTATGTTTATGACGGATTTAGTACGCGAAATGGACATTCCGCTAGATATCGACTTTTTAGATGTGAGCAGTTATGGTGATGATACAGAATCGTCAGGAAATGTGCGTATTTTAAAAGATTTAGATACTAACGTTGAAGGCAGACATTTAATTTTTATTGAAGATATTGTAGACACTGGTCGTACATTACTAAAATTAAAAGAATTGTTTGAATTTCGTCGTGCAGCGTCAATTACCGTTGTGACGTTGTTAGACAAACCAGAACGTCGTGTGGTTGATGTGAAAGCAGACTACGTCGGGTTAGAAATTCCAAATGAATTTGTTGTTGGTTATGGATTAGATTACGCACAAAAATATCGTAACTTACCGTATATTGGCGTTTTAAAAGAAGAAATTTATAATCACGCATAAGACAAGCTTTATCGTTGGTGATTTAAATACCAATGTGATAAGATGAAGCGACAAAAATAACGATCATTATCGTTAGGAGGAACAAATGAACAAAAAAAGAACCTTTATCGGAGCGAATATACTCTACTTTTTATTAACTGTTACAGTGATATGGGGTTTATTTTCAATGGTAAATTCAGGAACTAGCGAACCAGTGGGTGAGTTGACAACAAGTGAATTAGTGCAACAGTTGGATAAAAAGAATGTGCAGTCATTAAAATTCCAACCCATTAACAGTGCCTATCAAGTGCAAGGTGAGTTAGTTGAACAAATTGAAAAATCAGAAAAAAATAATTCAATGTTCACGCAAGTGTTTGGCACAAATAAAGTTGCCTTTAAAAAGTTCACAGCGGTTGTTGGGGTAAGTCCTTATGTCCAAGAACAAATCCGTCAAAGTGCGCATAAAAATGACGTTGCGGTTGAAGATGTACCGGGATCAGATGGCGGATGGTTACAAATTGTTGTACAGTTATTGCCATTGATTATCTTCACATTCTTCATGTTTCAAATGATGGGCGCTGCAAATGGTGGTGCAGGTGGACGTAATCCAATGAGCTTTGGGAAATTCCGTCCTGAAGATACAAAAGGCAAACCAAGTAAAGTCCGCTTTAGTGATGTAGCAGGTGCCAAAGAAGAAAAAGAAGAATTAATTGAAATTGTAGATTTCTTAAAAGACCCACGTAAATTTACAGCACTAGGTGCAAAAATTCCGTCAGGTGTTTTATTAGAAGGCCCTCCGGGGACAGGTAAAACGTTATTGGCTAAAGCGGTTGCTGGAGAAGCAGGCGTGCCATTCCACTCCATTTCAGGTTCTGAGTTTATTGAAATGTTTGTTGGTGTTGGTGCCAGTCGTGTACGTGATTTATTTGATAAAGCGAAAAAAAGCGCGCCGTCTATTATCTTTATTGATGAGATTGATGCCGTTGGACGTCGTCGTGGTAACGGTATGGGTGGCGGAAACGATGAACGCGAACAAACCCTTAACCAAATGTTAGTTGAGATGGACGGTTTTGAAGGTAACGAAGGTGTTATTGTCATTGCCGCAACAAACCGTTCAGATGTTTTAGACCCTGCGTTGTTACGTCCGGGACGTTTTGACCGTAAAATTATGGTTGGCAACCCTGATGTGAAAGCGCGTAAAGAAATTTTAGAAGTGCATGCACGTAAAAAACCATTAGGTAAAGATGTTGCCTTGGAAGTTGTTGCGCAACAAACACCAGGTTTTGCGGGTGCCGATTTAGCCAACCTATTAAATGAAGCGGCATTGATTGCTGCGCGACAAAACAAAACTGAAATCAACATGAGTGATATTAGTGAAGCGCAAGACCGCGTGATTGCTGGTTTAGCAAAACGTGACCGTAAACGTACAGAAAAAGCCAATCGTATTGTTGCGTATCATGAAGCGGGGCACGCGATTGCTGGTTTAGTATTAGAAGCGGCAAATGAAGTACACAAAGTAACGATTGTCCCACGTGGAAACGCTGCGGGATACGTGATTTCCTTACCAAAAGAAGACCAAGTAGTTGTTTCAAAAGAAGAATTATTCCATCGCGTCGTTGGGTTATTAGCCGGACGTGCAGCGGAAGAGTTAATTTTTAATGAAATGTCTACGGGGGCAAGTAGCGATATTGAACAAGCGTCACAAATTGTACGTTCAATGGTTCGTGTTTATGGTATGAGTGATACCTTAGGTATGGTAGACTATCGTCAAGAAGTGAACGGTTATCAAATCGCGCAACCATACTCTGATGAAACGGCTCGTGAAATTGATAAAGAAATTATTGACATTATGCAAAAAGCACGTCAAAAAGCAACGGATATATTAGTTGAACATAAAGAGCAATTGCATACAATTGCTAATAAGTTAATTGAATTAGAAACAATTGATGGTCCAGCGATTAAATCATTGTTTGAAACGGGTAAAATGCCTAATGAAGTAGATGAACCAGCTGAATTTCCAAGTGAACAAACTTTGAAAGAAGTAACAGAAGTGAAAGAACCGGTTGTGATTGATGAAGACACATTGGTCAACGATGAGTCTACACAAGCTTAACAAACGGGTATAAACGAATAAAGCAAAGAACCGTTATCTATTTTGGATGACGGTTTTTCATAGGAGAAAAGATGACAGATTATTTAGTAAAAGCACTTGCGTTTGATGGTCAAATTCGTGCGTTTGCAGTAGACGCAACACAAACGGTCAAAGAAGCGCAACGTCGACACGACACATGGCACACAGCGTCTGCAGCATTAGGGCGTACGATGGTTGGTGCATTATTATTAGGTTACAATTTAAAAGGCGAAGAAAAATTAACGGTAGAAGTGAACGGGAACGGACCTGGTGGCAAAATTGTTGTCGATAGTAACGGGAAAGGGCAAGTGCGTGGGTATATTAGTAACCCGAAAGTTGCTTTACCGTTAAATGCAAAAGGGAAATTAGATGTGCGCGGTTGTGTTGGAACATCTGGGACATTAACCGTTCGTAAAGATTTGGGTATGCGTGAACCTTTCTCGGGACAAGTGCCGATTGTTGATGGTGAATTAGGTGAAGATTTTACGTATTATATGGCGCTTTCTGAACAAACGCCATCTGCCATTGGCGTCAGCGTGTTAGTTGATACCGATGATTGTGTCCGGACATCAGGTGGATTTATGATTCAAGTGATGCCAGGAGCAACAGACGAAACGATTTCTGAAATTGAAAGACGTATTGCTAAAATGCCACAAATTTCGGATTTAATGGATAGCCATCATTCACCTGAAGATATTTTAACGTTGATTTTAGGTGAAGAAAATGTGAAGTTTTTAGATAAACTACCTGTTTCGTTTTATTGTGATTGCAATAAAGAAAAATTTGAAAAAGGTCTAATGACACTAGGTGTGCATGATTTACAAGAAATGAAAGAGGAAGATGGTGGCATTGAAGTAACGTGTCATTATTGCAATGATAAATATTATTTTGATGAAGACGATTTACAAAATATTATTGATACCATTCAAGCGGGATAGGTATTATGTGAAGCGATAAAAACGATTTTAGTACACGTGTTTTTGAATACAGTTGCATTGAAAACGGTTGACGGTAATCGGTTTAATCACTAATTTTTAGTAAGTTGAAAAGTGCCGAGTTGTAAAATAAAGTGCAAAAGCAAAATAGTGTTATAAAAACAAAAAAAGACAGATAATTAACTGACTAAAATCCACTACAAAATTAGAAAGGTAATTATCATGTCTAAAACAAATTATAACACAAAAAAACAATATAAACAGCTATCTTTGATTGAACGCACAAAAATTGAAACGTTATTAAACGAAAAGAAACCAATACGATATATTGCTGAACAACTCGGACGAAATATATCTACAATTTATAGAGAAATTAAACGTGGAAGTGTTAATCAAATCGTTAATCGAAATGGTATCCAACGTGACGAATTAAAATATTACGCTGAAACAAGCCATTACATCTATAAAGCTAAGCAACAAAATAAATATCATAATAATTTAACTGAAAAATTTAGTCAGCAATTTTTCAAAGACTTACAACAGGTAGTTACTGAAAAATATAGAACCCATAGTATTGATACCTTTGTACATTGGTATCGGCAAAATCACCCTAATGAGAAGGTCCCTTGTACGAAAACGGTTTATACGTTTGTCCATCAAGGTATTATCCCTATCAAACCAATTGATTTACCCAAAATGGTAAGCATTAGAAAACGACCAAAAAAAGATAACACCAAAACATACAAGAAAAATATGGGAACATCTATCGAAAATCGACCAGACGTAGCGAATAATCGTACAGAATTTGGACATTGGGAAATTGATTTAGTCTTATTTAAGAAGACGAAAAATGAAGCACTATTATTAACGTTAGTAGAACGACAAACACGTTATACAATTATACGTAAAATAAATGATAAAACAGCACTATGTGTCTTACGGACATTAAAGAATATTTTTAAACAATATAGGAAATCAACCTTCAAGAGTATTACATCTGATAATGGTTCAGAATTCGCCTCGTTATCTGAATTAGAATCGAAATATTTAAACATTTACTATGCACACCCTTATTCATCTTATGAGCGTGGTACTAACGAAAACCATAACGGACAGATACGGGAGTTTTTACCTAAGGGTAAATCTATCAACACCGTTAAAAAGTCAACTATTCGTAAAATAGAATCCTGCTTAAATCAGAAAATACGACGTAAATTAGGTTATCGTACACCTGCGGAGTTATTTTTATTGCGGGTAGATTAATAGTTTAATAAAAACTGGTTTCCCGTCAAGGCACACTTCGTTTTTCGCCTTGACTAGAAAACCTTTGTTTTTATTGTTTGGTTATCAACCCCGCAAAAGAGAAAGTCATTATCTGTTTTTTTTGCACTTTACTTTACAATTGCCATAAGTTGAAAAGTTGAAAAAAATTCAAAAAATCACTTGTCAAAAAGTATGAAATAAGGTATTATTACAAAGTATCTTATTTGATACGGGGAGATAGCGAAGAGGCTAAACGCGGCGGACTGTAAATCCGTTCCTTACGGTTCGAAGGTTCGAATCCTTCTCTCCCCATTTTTTCTTGGGGTATAGCCAAGCGGTAAGGCAACGGACTTTGACTCCGTCATTCGTTGGTTCGAATCCAGCTACCCCAGTTTAGACTTTCGCAATCGCGTGGGTCTTTTTTTTTACCTAAAATGCATCGGATTTCCCACAAGAGCGTGTTTATTTGCTATAATGGGAAGCGTATTTAAAGGAGAATAAGTGTGAATCAGTTGAATCGTCATCGTTTCAGAATTGATTATGGGATCATTCTGACGATTTTTATTTTATTTGTCATTAGTATGATAGCCGTCTATTCCACAACGGTATTAATTAATGGAGGCAGCATTCAAGCGACCATCATGCATTTTATATGGTATGTTTTGGGTGGTTTTGCCATTGTGCTTTTATTGCAATTCGACGCTAAAAAATTATGGCGGTTATCTCTTGTTGCCTATATTGTGGGCCTATTATTATTGATTGCCATATTGTTTTTGTATGATAGACAGTTAGCTGCAGTATCCGGTGCGCGCAGTTGGTTTAGATTAGGTTCATTTAGTTTTCAGCCGTCAGAAATTGCTAAAATTTCGTTAATTATTTTTTTATCACGTGTCGTGACACAACACAACACAACGTACCGCAGACGTAATGTCAAAACGGATTGGCAGTTGTTGGTAAAAATTGTGGCGTGGACGTTGCCGTATTTGGCGTTAGTCGTGTTACAAAATGACTTAGGGACAACGTTAGTGATTATGGCGATTGTTTTAGGTATTGTCATTACGTCAGGCATCTCGGCTAAAATTTTAGTTCCAATGATTAGTGGTGTATTTTTATTAGGGGCGCTACTCATTTATTTAACGGTAAATCATAGAGATATTTTAGTGTTTCTTGGTTTTAAACAATATCAATTTGCTCGTATTGATGCGTGGTTGGATCCATTTGGTGCCGGTTATCAAAATTCATACCAATTGCGTAATGCCATTGTTGCGATTGCCACAGGTGGTACGTTTGGAAAAGGTATTGGTGTGAGTGAGGTACACATTCCGGTTCGTGAATCGGATATGATTTTTTCAACGATTGCGGAAAACTTTGGGTTTATTGGTAGTTTTGCCGTTATTATCGTTTATTTTGTGTTGGTGTATCAATTGATACGCGTGTGCTTTACGACAAAAAATGAGTTTTATACGTATATGAGTGTAGGGATTACCTCTATGATTGTGTTCCATGTTTTTGAAAACATTGGAATGAACGTTGGGTTACTACCGTTGACTGGTATTCCGTTGCCGTTTATCTCTCAAGGTGGGACCGCTTTAGTTGCCAATCTAATTGCGATTGGGTTAATATTAAGTATGCAATATCAAATTTATGGAAAGAAAAGGGTGGATGAAAATGAGCACTTTTAATCAAGATGAGTTAAAACAACGTTTAACGCCGTTACAATACGACGTGACACAAAACAGCGCCACAGAAAGACCGTTTACAGGGGAGTACGACGATTTTTATGAAGAAGGTATTTATGTAGACATCGTGAGTGGTGAGCCGTTGTTTAGTTCGACGGATAAATACGATGCTGGTTGTGGCTGGCCGGCATTTGCCAAACCGATTGAGGACAATTTTTTAACGCGTCACGAAGATAATACGTTAGCGCGTACACGTACAGAGGTGCGTTCAAAAGAAGCGGATTCGCATTTAGGGCACGTGTTTACAGACGGTTTAGAAGAATTAGGCGGTTTACGTTACTGCATTAATTCTGCTGCGTTACGTTTTGTGCCAGTGAGCGACCTTGAAAAAGAAGGTTATGGCAAATATTTAACATTATTTCAATAAATTGTTGTGAAAATCCCCTGTTTGTCAGGGGTTTTTTGTCTTTTTGGTAAAAAGTTGTATAATAAAAGAAAAGTGCATTTTGAGGGGAACTATGACAGTAGAATTAACACAAGAAAAAGTATTCCGTGATCCCGTACACGGCTACATTCATGTGCAACATCAAACGATTTTAGATTTAATTAACACAAAAGAATTCCAACGTTTACGCCGTATTAAACAGTTGGGTACATCATCATCAACGTTTCACGGAGCGGAGCATTCTCGTTTTTCACATTCACTCGGGGTGTATGAAATCGCTCGTCGAATTTGTGATAAATTTAAACGGACGTACAGTTCAAAATATGTTGGTGATGGCTTGTGGGACGATGCGGAACGTCTAGTAACTTTATGTGCGGCGTTGCTACACGACGTGGGTCATGGACCATTTTCGCATACCTTTGAAAAAGTGTTTGAAACAAATCATGAAAATATTACGGTTGACATTATTTTGTCGAAAAACACTGAAATTAACGACGTGTTGTCGCGTGTGTCGGCAGATTTTCCGGAAAAAGTGGCAAGCGTCATTCAAAAAACATACCCTAATCCACAAGTGGTGCAAATGATTTCTAGTCAGATTGATGCCGATCGCATGGATTATTTATTGCGTGATGCGTATTTTTCAGCGGTTAGTTACGGTATGTTTGATTTAAACCGTATTTTACGGGTGATTCGTCCACATCGTGACGGCATTTGTTTTGATGCGTCTGGGATGCATGCGGTTGAAGATTATATCGTGTCGCGTTACCAAATGTACATGCAAGTGTATTTCCATTCGGTATCACGTAGTGTAGAAGTATTGATTGACAATTTGTTCCGTCGTGCAAAGTATTGCTATGAAAAAGGCTTAATGACACAAATCGAAACGATGCCATTGTTAGTGCCGTTTTTTGAAAAAACATGGACGCTTGATGATTATTTACGTTTAGACGACGGTGTGATGACGACGTATTTTACAGCGTTTATGTATCAAGATGATGATGTCTTGAAAGATTTAGCGCATCGCTATTTAACTCGTAAATTGTTTAAGTCGATAGAAATTAAAGCAGATGAAACGTGTCAGCATGTGAAAGAAGCGATTCAAGCGCATGGGTATGATGTCGATTACTACACAGGATTTAACAGTAGTTTTGATTTGCCATACGATTTTTATCGTCCAAATTCGCAAAAAGCACGTGTGTCGATTCAATTATTGAATAAAGACGGTTCGTTAACCGAATTATCTCAAGCCAGTGCGCTTGTTGCGGCTTTAACCGGAAAACAAAATGGCGATAATCGATTCTTTTTCCCAAAAGAATTGATTAAAGATAAAGCGTTTTTGGAAGTTTTAAATACCGTTGATGTGAAAAAGTATTATAGTCAGCACTTGAACTAAATGGACAAATTAAAAAAGTGAATCACCCGTATTCAACATAAAGTTGGAGCGGGTGGTATTTTTTGTTATAATGAAACGAATACTTTGTGGGTGGCGATGATGTAATCGTATCAATAGAGTTGATACTTGATGAAATGAAAGGTAATATCTTATGCCGTCAATATTAAAATAAATAGCGTCCATAAAGTATAAGGGGAATGATTCATTAATGTTGTGACGTGACAATGAAGAAAGGAATAACAATATGGTTAAATTAGTGGCTATCGATATTGATGGTACTTTGTTAAATAGTGCAGGTGTTTTAACGGATGCAGTGAAAAACACATTAAAAAAAGCGAGTGAAAAAGGCGTGAAAGTGGTGCTGGCTACAGGTCGTCCGCTAAAAGGTGTGGAGGCGTTGCTCAAAGAGTTGGATTTAGTCGGTGGCGATCAGTACGTCATTACGTATAATGGCTCGCTTGTTCAAACAACGGATGGGACGAAAGTGATTAAAGAATACGGACTGTCTTTAGAAACGTTCAATGAAGTGAATGCATTGGCAAACGACTACGACGTGAGTTTCTATGCGGCGGATCGTTCGTATTTGTACACGACGCAACGTGATATTGGTATTTATGTGGCGTATGAATCTAACTTGGTCAAAATGCCAATTCGTGTGCGAACATTAGAAGAAGTGCAAAACAGTCAACTTAGCATTCAAAAAATGATGTTTGCTGATGACCCACAAAAAATTGACGATGTAGTGGCAAAGTTACCAGAATGGTTTACGCAAAAGTATTTTACGGTAAAAAGTACGCCGTTTTATTTGGAAATTTTGCATAAAGAAGCGAATAAAGGGAACGCGTTAAAAGCGCTGTGTGAGCATTTGAATATCCCTTTATCTGATGTGATGGCAATTGGTGATAATCACAACGACATGGATATGATTGTGATTGCTGGAGAGAGTGTTGCGATGGGTAATGCGGTAGAGGCTATCAAGCTTGCTGCTAAACATCAAACGACAAGTCATAACGAAGATGGTGTGGCGCACATCGTTTCTAAAATTGTTTTAGGTGATTAAAGATGTGGTTTATAGTGCTAATGAATGAAACGTGGCTATCCTTGACAGGATAGCCCTTTTTTTCAAACATAAAATCTTGTATAATAAGACGAATAGTGAGGAGAAAAGCATGAATTTAACACAAGAAATTAGTAAGCGCCGTACATTTGCGATTATTTCGCATCCGGATGCGGGGAAAACGACCATTACAGAGCAACTTTTATTATATGGTGGAGCCATTCGACAAGCCGGTACAGTAAAAGGTAAAAAAACAGGGAAATTTGCTAAATCAGACTGGATGGAAATCGAAAAGCAACGTGGTATTTCGGTAACCAGTTCCGTCATGCAAGTCGATTATGATGGCAAACGCATTAATATTTTAGATACACCCGGCCACGAAGATTTTTCAGAAGACACTTATCGTACACTAATGGCAGTGGATAGTGCGGTGATGGTTATCGACTCAGCGAAAGGGATTGAACCACAGACGAAAAAATTATTTAAAGTTTGCCGTATGCGTGGCATTCCAATTTTTACATTCATTAATAAATTAGACCGCGACGGTCGTGAACCGTTAGATTTAGTTGCCGAGTTGGAAGATGTACTTGGTATTCAAGCGTATCCAATGAATTGGCCAATGGGTATGGGAAAAGGCTTTTTAGGGTTATACGACCGTTATAACAAACGTGTGGAATTGTCTAAACCCGAGGAAAACGGAGACAACGACTATTTACCGTTGAATGAAAATGGAGAAGTCGATGGCGATTACACGTTTAAACTATCAACGTTATACGATCAAACATTGGAAGATATGTTGTTGTTAAATGAAGCGGGGAATCCATTTTCTTTAGAAGCTATCCAAGACGGTGAATTAACACCAGTATTTTTCGGTTCAGCTTTAACAGGATTTGGTGTGTCTACTTTTTTAGATGCCTTTGTTGATTTAGCGCCGTCACCAAAAGAAACGGAAACAAAAGAAGAAGTTGTCGTTGCGCCAGACAATACAGAATTTACGGGATTCATTTTCAAGATTCAAGCCAATATGAACCCGGCGCATCGTGACCGTATTGCTTTTGTGCGTATTTGTTCGGGCGAATTTACACCGGGAATGGATGTTACCGTAACACGTTCCAATAAAAAAATGAAACTATCGCATACGACGCAATTTATGGCGGATGCACGTGAGAGCGTGCAAACGGCGGTTGCAGGGGATATTATCGGGTTGTATGATACAGGAAATTTCCAAATTGGAGATACGTTGTTTACGGGTAAAAAGCCAATTCAATTTAAAGATTTACCACAATTTACACCAGAAATTTTTATGAAAGTAACGGCTAAAAATGTGATGAAACAAAAATCATTTCATAAAGGTGTTGAGCAATTGGTTCAAGAAGGTGCTATTCAGTTGTACAAAACGTACCATACAGAAGATTATATTTTGGGTGCCGTTGGACAATTACAGTTTGAAGTGTTCCAATACCGTTTATTAAACGAATACAATTCAGAAATTGTAATGACACCAATGGGGAATAAAATTGCCCGATGGATTGAAGAAGAGGACTTGGATCCAAATATGAGTTCAAGCCGTAACTTATTGGCACGCGATAGATTTGGCAATCCGGTATTTTTATTTGAAAATGCTTTTGCAGAACGTTGGTTTGCCGATAAATACCCAGATATTAAATTGAAAACATTATTATAACGACTCTATATCAAATCGGGTTGATGATTCATAAAAGATAGTGATTTAACAGATGTTTGGTCGCTATCTTTTTATTGTTCGATGTTAAATCAGGTTGATGCCTAATAAAATGAAGCGTGACGATTGTTGGTATCAAACTTAAAAAGGATGTGTCATTTTTTGAATGTGAGAGATATCGTATTGTCTTAATGGGTTGACGGTGTTTTATAATTTGCGTAGATTGATGGGATAGGTTATTTTTCAAAGTATTTTATACAGTGTATTGATTGAAATGAACAATTCTGGTTGTAAAAAGTCTATGAAGAATAGTTGACTTTTTCACAAAAAACAGTAAAATATGGAGTGTTCTGTTTCAGTAGCTCAGCAGGATAGAGCATTCGCCTTCTAAGCGAACGGTCGGGGGTTCGAATCCCTCCTGAAACGTACAAAGCAATCGAAAGTATGCAGAAAGTAAAAAAGATTGCAAAAAACAATAGGCTAAAAACGTTGATTTATCAACGTTTTTATTCAGACTGTTGACAATACCAATAAAAAATCCAACATATTTTTTAAAAAATGAAAAATATGTTGGATTTTGAATTTTAAAATACGAAATGAAGAATAATATCTCAAAAAATGGCTATCTCCAGTGAGTAGAATTGCCATTTTTTTCATGTTTTGGGCAGCACAAGATAACCAAGTATACTGTTGCATCTTGGTTACTCCTCTATATTGCGCAAATCGATACCCATGATTTTGCTTAGAGTCTGCAAAACTACGCTCAATCGTTTCTTTCCGTCGTTTATATAATGCTTTCCCAAACGTAGATAATCGACGTTCACGACATCTATCGTATACATCAGCATCTATCGCTCGACGTAGTATCCGTTTATTACTATTATCGCTTATACGATACTGTTTATATCCTTGTCTATCAATATTTCTGTAGGTATAAATTTCTCCCGTACGTGTATCCGTAAAACAATCTATAGATGAATTATATCGAAAAAATTTATGGTCAGGATTGCGATGAAAACGTCGATACCCAATCACAGAAAATATCTTTTTCTCTTCTAAAAATTTTAAAATGTCTTTTTTATAATATCCGCTATCTAACGCGACACAATTCACATTAAAATTAAATGTTTCGATTATATGTGTTAATCGCGACACATACGGTACACTATCATGCACGTTGCCTGGTGTAATAAAGCAATCCACAATAAAATTATGTTTACCATCTACACTACGATGGTCTAAGTACATAAATCCCTTTTCTTTATTATCTCTATGGTAATATCCACTTTCTGGATCAGTCGTACTTTCTTTAATGGATTTAGAGATGATTTTATCAGTGTAATTAAAAGGCTTTTTTCCAATAGCTTCTCGTTCAGCGTTAATTTCGTTTTCTAAATCTCGTTTACGTTCTTGAACGGTTTCAATAATAGCGTTTTTAAATTTATTTTTATTGGCATTTGCTTTAATATGTGTGGAATCTGTAAATAATGCTGTCCCACTAATTAAATGATGTGAGATAGCTTGGTGTACAATAGTGTTAAATATATCTTCAAACACAGAAGTACCTTGAAAACGGCGAATATAATTTTGAGAAAAAGTGGAATAATGAGGAGTTGGTTTAGAGAAAGGAAGGTTTAAAAACCATCTAAACGCCACATCAGTTTCGACACGTTTAATGGTTTCTCGCATTGATTTAATACCGTAAATATCTTTTAAAAAGACTAATTTAAATAAAACAACTGGATCTAAACTATTACGACCGTTGGTATGACTATAGTAAGGAGAAGTAATATCATAAATAAAATTGAAATCAATTGATTTATCAATTTTACGTAGTAAATGATCTTTTGGTACTAATTCGGATAATGTGTTTAATATGATTTCGTCATTTGGATGATTTTCTTTATAAAACATAAATTGTTCCCTCCTTTTTCTTATCTCTATTATACCACTTTTAAGTGTTATTATCGTATCAGACGTTGTTGTACGAATGGCTTCGTTCTCGCACGTAGTAGGGAACGCGCGATGTATCGTGTACATCGCGGTAAGCCGTACAACTTAACGTCTGGTACGAAAAAAGACTGTTGACAGTTTATTTGTCAACAGTCTGGCTAAAAACGTTGATTTATCAACGTTTTTATTGTTTTTAGGAAAAGAATAAAGCAAACTATAAAAAGAAAGTAAAAGGAATTAAATGAATTTGAAAGACACACAGAGGATACAAGTGTAAAAAACGGTATCAAAGGATACCGTCAACTATCTTATTATCTTCTTGTTCTTCTAACTCTGCTAAAATATGCAAATAGACATTTTGCGTTGTAGAAACAGTCGCATGCCCTAATCTTTTTGAAATGTACAAAATAGAAAAGCCTTTTAAAAGTAAAATAGAGCCATGTGTGTGACGTAAAGAGTGAAGTGTAATACTTTTGATACCACAACGAACACAAGCTTTTCTAAGTGTTTTATTTACAGCATTATTTGTTATTATTTCTTTATCTTGATTCATCATAATCAAACCGTTAGAAGTGTATATGTCTTCTGCCTGTTGCCATTCTTTTATTTTTCGTAAAAAAGAAATTAACTCGTTTGATAATTTAATAAATCGAATATTGTTTGTTTTTGTAGATTTGAATGTATTGGAATGTAAATAATCCCACGATCTATCAATTTTATATTGCTGTTTTTCCCAATCTAATCTATCCCAAGTCATTGCTAAAATTTCACCAAACCGCATCCCCGTTTCTAATGCGATGATACATATATTTCGGCTTGTAAGCTGTTGATGATACCGTTCATCTAATAAAGCACTTTTCAATTTTTTCGCTTCAGTAAGACTAATAAATTTGTTATCAATTGATTTTTCTCTAGTAGAGTTTCCTTTTAAAACAATCTTAGTAGCAGGATTGAATGGTAGTATTTGTTCTTCAACGGCGTGTGCTAAACACCCTTTAAAGTGATTATGATATTTTTTGACTGTGGCTTTCGCGAACGTTGTAGCCATTTCATTTAAAGCAGATTGATAAACGTTTCGTGTAACGTCAGAAAGAAGAGTGTTCCCAAAAAGTTCATTTGCTTTTTTTACGGTAGTTATATAAAAGTCATCTGCACGATTCCCATGCGATCCCATTTTAAATAAATTTATATATTTACTGTAGTATTCATAGAACGTTATTTCCTTAGGATTAACGTTAGCGCCTTGTTTATAATTTAATTCCACTTTTTTGGCTTCAAAGTCAGCTTCTTTTTTTGTTAAAAACCCACCTGCACTTTTATCAAACACAATTTCTTTATTTTTGATAAATCGAACACGATAGTGCCAAGTTTTTCCACGTTTATAAACTCTAGCCATTGTCTTTACCACCTTTCTGTATTTATGGTAAAATAGACAACATAAAGAAGCCTATTTTATAAGGTTTTTTTTGAAAGCATCCACACTCGCAGGTCGCCAAACTAGAGAGTGTGGATATTTTTATTTTATTACGAAATGATATTTTCGGATAATTTCATTTGCCTCCAATAACGCAAAAATGCCAAGGAAGTTAATCCTTAGCATTTTTGGTTGGCTGAACTTCAGCCCTTCTTTAAGATTACATTCCGTCATAGTCGATAAATTACTTAAGTTGTTTTAGTTGTTGTAATGCCTTTTGATTATTTTTTTGTAAGATTGATAATTGTTCTAATGCAATTTTATTTAAACTTTCTAATCTTTTAGATGAAGGAATATTATTTTTAATCATTTCAGCATTTAAAGTTTGTAGATTATTCATAATCAGTAATTGTTCAATTGTTGAATTATCTCGTAGATTACCTTTTTTATCAGGATACGTTTCTTTAAATTCTTTTGCGGTCATACCGTATAAGGCGACATTTAATAAATCGGCTTCGTTAGCATACGTAAAACGAATTTGTTGCTTTGTTAATTTTGGTGTAATTAAACGTTCTTTGATAGCATCGGTATGAATACTGTAATTTAATTTTGAAATATATCGATTAACTTGCCAATCAATTTGGTTTTTATAAGCTTCTTCTTGTTTTAAACGTTGATAATCTTGGATGATATATAGCTTAAATTCTGGAGAAATCCAAGAAGCAAATTCAAAAGCAATGTCACTATGTGCATATGTTCCGCCATATCTTCCTGAAGATGATTTTATCCCTACAGCACCGGTATTTTCAATCCATTTTTTAGGTGTCATAATAAAGCTATTTAATCCTGCTTGACTTCTAAACCCGTCGAATTCGACCAGTTTAAAATTAGGATTATTCATTTTTTCCCATGTACCTAAAAATTCTAATGTGTTCCTGTTGCGCAACCAATTTTTTATAATGTCGGCTGGATTGTCCGTATTTTTATATTTAGCAATATCGGTTAAACTGATATAATCACTATCTTTATTTAATATTGATATTTCATTTCCGTTCGCAACTATTTTAACCATATATTCCTCCCTACATCACCACAACCCCGATAAGTTGAATATCATCAAACTCTTGCACAATCAAATCATCATACTTTTTATTTAATGACACTAATCTCAAACCATCCACGTCACGATAAAATTTTTTCAAGAAACCTTGTCCATTTAAAATAAATACGCCAATTTGTCCGTGATTGATTTCATGTGACTTTTTAATAAAGATAATTTCATCATCTCTAAATATCGGCTCCATACTATCTCCATGAACACGTAACGCAATATCGTGATTTGGTACTGGTTTTGGATACGGTATTTCTTCAACAACTTCATCATATAAATCTAATCCCTTACCAGCGCTTGCTGCACCGTATAATTGAACAGTTACATATTCTTCTTCGTCTTCTTTTAAATCAGGGAAATCAATGATGTTATTTTGCTCGTCTAGTTGCGTGTTAGCGTAATTTAATACGTTGTGTTGTCGTTGTGATTCTAATTGAACAGAAGTCTCCACGATTGATTGTACGGTTGATGAGAGAGTAGGGGAAGTGTTATCGATTGGAGACACTAATTCATTATCTCCCAATAAATTAAATAATTTTTCAAAAGAAATTCCCATAGCATTAGCTACATTTTTAATCATTGGTATAGATGGAATAATAGGTTTTCCATTTCTAGGGTCTTTATTTTTTTCAAGAACAGAAACATAAGCTTTGCTTATCCCTGCTTTATTAGCAAATTGTTCCATAGATAATTTATTTTTATCTCTAAATTCTTTTATTATTACTCCTAAATGCATAATTACACACCACCTTGTCTAACATTTTGAACAAATTATAAAAAAACTTTTTAAAAAAATCAACTTTTTTTGTCTAACGCGTTAGACTATACATGTAAGGTTGATTAAGACCTTAACAAAAACGAAAGGAGTAATAATATGGTAGAGATACTAAAAAACCTAGTAGATGAGAACGTACTGGCAACAATACTCATACTACTAGGATTCATAAGAGAAGCAAGATTGCTTCTAAAAATAATTTTAAACTATGGGTTGCGAAAAAACAAGAAATTATATTGTGGAGAACCACAAATTACAATAGTCATTTAGCATTTCATTCTATAAATTACTTGATGATTTTATGTATTAAATAAGCATTGATGCTTTTTAACTTTAATCATCTTTTTGTATTTTGTATAGTATGAAATCTGGTATAGTCATGTTATTTTTTTTGGCTAGTTCCTTGATTGTCTTAATTTCTTCATCTGTAAATCTAGCGCCTAACATTTTAGTGCGTTGTCTACCGGTTGCAGGTCTGCCGCGTGGTCTTTTAGGATTTTCCATCTTGTTAACTCCCCTTTTAAATTATGTATACAAAAAGGTCAGATATTCCTTTTAATTAAAGCGCCAAAACCAATCAAAGGAGAATTATCATGACCTATGCACCTAGTATACATCAATTGTTGTTGATTGTATAACACTTTGTAAATCATTTATTTAAAAACAAGAAAACCGATAATAAAGGGTCTTCCGTGTTATCGGTTGATAAAGTTGTTTAATTTTAGATTACCAAAATCATTTGATATATCATCATAGTATCCGTTTTCCAATGACAATTGTTTTAAAAAAAAGTATATTGTGATATACTAAACTAAGTTTGAAAGTTGGTCGCTTTTATAGGGACTGACTAAAAGCGCATTATTGATGAAACGTGACGATGTGAACGTCTGGAAAGATTTTGACGTTTCTGTTTTAGTCCGTCGTTAAACTAGTTAAAGGAGGCTTAGTTATGCCATACACGCAAATTCCAAAAGCAACCGCAAAACGTCTGCCGTTGTATCACCGTTATTTACGCTTATTATTTGATGCGGGGATTTTACGTACATCATCAGCCGAATTAAGTGAAGCGGTGAAAATTGATAGTGCAACCATTCGTCGTGATTTTTCATATTTTGGAGAACTCGGTAAACGTGGTTACGGATATGATGTTGAGGCGCTACTAGCATTTTTTAATAAAACATTGAATCAAGACCGTCTCACGAACGTTGCGTTAGTTGGGGTGGGTCATCTAGGCCAAGCGCTATTGAATTACCGTTTCCAACAAAGTAACAGTGTGCGCATTAGTGCTGCGTTTGATGTTGATCAAGCGATTGTGGGGACGAAGCAAAGTGGTGTTCCGGTATATCACATTGATGAACTATCAAAACAAATTAAAGCACAACAAATTGAAATTGCTATTTTGACAGTGCCAATTAGTGTGGCACAAGAAACGGCAGAGAAAATTGTAGAAGCGGGGGCGCGTGGGATTTTAAACTTTACGCCATTACGTTTAACGTTACCCAAAGGATTCCGCGTGCAAAATGTCGATTTAACTAATGAATTACAGACGTTAATTTATTTCTTAGATACGGATAAATCAGACAAATAATATTTTTGATATAGGATAAATCAGTTAATAATGTGACAGCGTTATTGATTGATTTATCCTTTTTGATTTGAAAGAACGCTTAAAGTTGAAAATAATGGGTATCTATTTGATGCAGATTGGTCAAAAGAGTGATGTATCCTATATCGTGCAACGGATAACTTAAAGGTATCAGGTTGAAAAAGCGGAATAAATCATATTCGTCCACCTAGTAAGCATTGCATAATTTTGATATAATGGTGCTATTAATCTGAAGGAGGCACTCATTCGTGGCGAAACAAACATTTTATATTACAAGTCCAATTTATTACCCAAGTGGCAAACTCCACATTGGAAACGCCTATTCAACGGTAGCGTGTGATGTCATGGCACGTTATAAACGTTTACGCGGGTATGATGTATTTTATTTAACAGGGACCGATGAACACGGACAAAAAATTGAACAAAAAGCACAAGAACTCGGTATGACACCTAAAAATTATGTCGATGAACAAGCCGAAAATATTAAAGCGCTATGGGAACTTTTAGAAGTTTCAAATGATAAGTTTATTCGTACAACAGATGATTATCATGAAAAAGCCGTACAAGATATTTTTGAACGCTTGTTAGAACAAGGGGATATTTACCTTGGCGAATACGAAGGGTGGTATTCTGTATCCGATGAAGAATTTTTTACCGAAACACAATTGTCAGAAGTGTTCAAAGATGCTTCAGGTAAAACCATTGGTGGTATTGCACCGACTGGAAATGAAGTAAAACTCGTTAAGGAAGAATCTTATTTCTTTAAAATGAGTAAATACGCCGATCGATTAGTTGACTATTATGAAAAGCATGTCGACTTTATTCATCCCGTATCGCGTAAAAATGAAATGATCAATAATTTTATTAAACCTGGTTTAGAAGATTTGGCGGTATCGCGTACAACGTTTACGTGGGGTGTGCCTGTAAAATCAAATCCAAAACATGTGGTGTACGTTTGGATTGATGCTTTGTCAAACTACATTACAGGATTAGGTTACGGTAGTGATGACACGTCGAATTTTGATAAGTTTTGGCCGGCTGATTTCCACGTTATCGGAAAAGATATTTCTCGATTCCATATGATTTATTGGCCAACCTTATTAATGGCTTTAGATTTACCACTACCTAAAAAGGTGTACGCACACGGCTGGATGCTCATGAAAAATGGTAAAATGTCGAAATCAAAAGGGAATGTGATTTATCCCGATATACTTGTTGAACGTTATGGTGTAGATGCGACACGCTACTACTTACTACGTGAAATGTCTAATGAAGGTGATTCTATTTTCACACCAGAAAAATTTGTGGAGCGCACAAATTATGACTTGGCAAACGATCTTGGAAACTTACTAAATCGTACGGTTGCCATGATCAATAAATATTGCGATGGCATTGTTCCGCAAATCGTATTGGACAGTAATGATTTTGATAAACAATTACGTGAGGTAGCGACAACTACCATTGCAGATTACACCACAAACATGGATCAAATGTATTTAGCGAATGCCTTACAAAGCATTTGGGTATTAGTATCTCGCGCGAATAAATATATCGATGAAACACAACCATGGATTTTAGCGAAAGACGAAGCACAAAAAGCACAGTTGGATAACGTTATGGCACATCTTGCAGAAGCGTTACGTCTTTCTGCGTTGTTGTTACGTCCATTTTTAACGCACGCACCAAATCGTATTTTTGAACAATTAGGGTTATCAGATGCCAATGCCGTACCGTTTGAAGACATTACTTTTGGTCAATTACCATCTGGTAGTCAAGTGATTGCGAAAGGGGAACCTATTTTCCCACGTTTAGATATGCAAGAAGAAATTGAATACATTCAAAATCAAATGGGTGGTCAACCACAAGAAGTGGGAGTTGTTGAAGAAGAATGGACGCCTGAAACGGTTGCGTTGACAAGTGAAAAAGATGCGATTGCGTATGATGATTTTGATAAAGTAGAATTAAAAGTTGCCGAAGTGATTGCCTGTGGCAAAGTTGAAGGTGCGGATAAATTGTTACAATTCCGTTTAGATGCTGGTGATGAAGGTGGTCATCGACAAATTTTATCGGGTATTGCTGAATTTTATCCAAATCCAGAACAATTTATCGGTAAAAAAGTGGTCATTGTAGCGAACTTAAAACCACGTAAACTACGTGGACTAGTATCTCAAGGCATGATTTTATCTGCTGAACACAACGGTCAATTACAAGTTGTATTTGCACCAGAAAGTGCAGTAAACGGCTCTATAATTGCATAGTAACATCACTCGAGAAAGCGACGGCTTTCTCGAGTTTTCGTATATTTAGTAGGTGATGAATATAAAAAGGCGATTAAACTGGACAAGTTCAACAGATGCGTGTGCTTTTTTGTCCTGTTAAAACGTGCTATAATCGAATGGACATTAATGAAAAGTGAGTAGAACATGAAAGATTTTAAAGTCATTGACTTAAAAAAAGTATATGGCATCAAAACATTGCTAGACGGTGTGTCATTTACCGTTCGAGAGGGCGAGCATATTGGGTTAATTGGACAGAATGGAACGGGGAAAAGTTCGCTAATGTCCATTTTAAGTGGTCAAGACAGTGCGGATAGTGGTGTGATTGAGTGTGCCAAAGATTATCGTGTTGGGTATTTGCAACAAGACCCGCAATTAAATGATGAGGATAGTGTGTTTGAAGCGGTCTATCATGGGTTTTCACCGCTATTACAAGTGGTGAAAGCTTATGAATTTGCGGTGGCTAATTTAGAAAAAGAGCCAAGTAATGCACAATACCAAAAAGCCTATACGCATGCTGAACAAGAAATGAATCGAACAAATGCGTGGCAATACGATGTTACGATTAAGACGATTTTAACAAAATTGGGCATTACCGATTTGCACAAACGTGTTGGTGAGTTGTCCGGTGGGCAAAAGAAACGTGTTGGCATGGCACAAGTGTTAATCGAATCGCCAGATTTATTGCTCTTGGATGAACCGACGAACCATTTGGACTATGACAGCATTGCTTGGTTAGAAACGTATTTAGCGAATTATAAAGGCGCTTTGATACTCGTTACACATGACCGTTACTTTTTAGAACGTGTTGTGAGTAAAATGTTTGAATTGACACGCGGTAAAATCGAAGTGTATGAAGGGAATTATCAAACGTATATTACGCAAAAAGCTGAACGTGCTGCGATTACGCAACGCATGAATGAAAAAATGGACAGACTGTATACAGCTGAATTGGCATGGATGCGTAAAGGTGCAAAAGCCCGAACAACGAAACAACAAGCCAGAATTGATCGGTTTAAGGCGATTGAAGAAACGGTTAAAAGCCGGGTGAAATCCGATGACATGGAATTGCAAGTTGAAGGATCGCGTCTAGGTAAGCGCGTCTTTGATTTTGAAAACGTGACATTAACGATTGATAACAAATGTGTCATTAAAGATTTTGAATATATTGTTCAAACGCACGATCGAATTGGTATTGTTGGTGCAAACGGTGTTGGAAAATCCACTTTATTAAACGCTATGGCGGGGGAACGACCGTTTGATAGCGGTGTGTTTCAAGTTGGTGAAACGGTTAAGTTGGCGTATTATAAGCAATTAAACGACGATTTACCAACGGATAAACGCGTTGTTGCTTATTTGCAAGAAGTGGCTGAAGAGGTTGAAGTCACCGACGGCAATCGCGTGAGTGTGACGGAGTTGCTGGAGCAGTTTTTATTCCCGCGTCATACACACGGCGCGTTAATTGGCACTTTGTCGGGTGGTGAAAAGCGCCGATTATATTTGTTGCAGTTGCTTCTACATAAACCAAATGTATTGTTGTTGGATGAACCGACCAATGATTTGGACATTGCAACATTACAAGTGCTAGAAGATTATATCGAGCATTTTACGGGTGCGGTGTTGGTCGTGTCGCATGATCGCTATTTTTTAGATAAAGTGGCTGAAAAATTAATTGTTTTAGATGGAACGGGTCAATACGAAACATTTATTGGTAACATGAGCGAGTATATCGAACGGGAAAAGTCGATTGAAAAAGAGCAAGAATCTAAAGAAAAGATGACACCATCACTGAATACGCCATCAACATCATCAAAAGTAAAAATGTCTTATCACGAGAAAAAAGAGTGGGAGACGATTGAGCAAGACATTGAAACGCTAGAGATGCAACAAGCAACGCTTCAAGAAGAAATGGTGGAAAATAGTAGTGATTTTGCGAAGTTACAACAATTACAAGCACAATTGAATGACGTTGAAGAGGCGATTATGCAAAAGATGGAACGTTGGGAGTATTTGTCTGAATTGGCGAGCAGATAACACCACATCAAAAAGCTGTTCAAAAAAATCGTGCAGCAGGGAGATGAAACGGCTATCGGTACAATAAGAAAGAATGGGAAAATAAATGAAAAATATAATTCGTGTCAATGGCGCACGTACACATAATTTAAAAGACATCACAGTGGATATTCCGCGCGATCAGTTGGTCGTGATTACGGGGTTATCGGGATCGGGCAAAAGTTCTTTAGCGTTTGATACGTTATATGCCGAAGGGCAACGTCGCTATGTGGAAAGTTTGTCGAGTTATGCGCGTCAATTTTTAGGGCAAATGGATAAACCGGATGTGGATAGCATTGATGGTTTAAGTCCGGCGGTGTCGATTGATCAAAAAACGACGAGTAAAAATCCACGTTCTACCGTTGGGACGGTAACGGAAATTCATGATTATTTGCGTTTGTTGTATGCGCGTGTTGGAAAGGCGTATTGTCCAAATGATGGGACGCTAATCGAAAGTCAATCCGTAGAGCAAATGGTCAATCAAGTGATGCAGTTGCCGGAGCGTACGAAATTGCAAATTTTAGCGCCGATGGTTCAAGGGAAAAAAGGGCAACATAAAAAAGTCTTTGAGCAGTTGAAAAAAGACGGCTACATTCGGGTTCGTGTCAATGGCGAAATAGTCGACGTCAATCAAGAAATTGAATTGGATAAAAATAAAAAGCATACGATTGAATTGGTCGTGGACCGTATTGTTGTGCGTGAGGAAAGTCGTTCGCGTTTATTTGAATCGATTGAAGCGGCGTTACGCATGGCAAGCGGTTTCGTTTTAATTGATGTGATTGATGGCGAGCCGATGTTGTTTAGTGAGCACCATTCCTGTCAACACTGTGGCTTTACCGTAGGTCAACTAGAGCCTCGTTTGTTCTCGTTTAACGCACCATTTGGAGCGTGTCCTGCATGTGAAGGTTTAGGGAGTTCGTTAACGGTGGACAGTGAGTTAGTCATTCCTGATGATACGTTGACACTACAAGAAGGTGCGCTAGCGGTATGGCAAAATAGTCATTACTACATGGCGTATTTAAAGCAAGCGTGCGAACACTTTAACATTCCAATGGACGTGCCGTTTAAAAAATTAACAAAAGCGCAAAAAGGGTTAGTATTACACGGGTCAGGGATAAAAACTTTCCATTTCCACCATCATGGTGATTTCGGGTTGCGTGATGTGGATACGGTATTTGAAGGCGTTCTAACCAATGTCAACCGTCGTTATCACGATACATCGAGTGATTTCATTCGCGATTCGCTACGTGAGTATATGACGGAATTAACGTGTTCGGTATGTGGTGGACAGCGGTTAAACGAAAAAGCGCTTTGCGTAAAAGTAGCGGATAAATCGATTGCTGAAGTCTCTAATTTATCCATTGCAGATAGCCTAAATTGGTTTTCAAATGTTCAATTTTCAAGTAGTGATGAAGTGGTAGCCAAACCCATTTTAAAAGAAATTGGCGACCGTTTAACGTTTTTGAAAAATGTAGGGTTAACGTATTTAACGCTTAGTCGTACGGCGGGAACACTCTCAGGTGGCGAAGCGCAACGCATTCGCTTGGCAACACAAATTGGCTCTAATTTATCCGGTGTGTTGTATGTGTTAGATGAACCAAGTATTGGCTTGCATCAACGCGATAACGACCGTTTAATTGAGTCGTTGAAAAAAATGCGTGATTTAGGAAATACGTTAGTTGTTGTCGAACACGATGAAGATACCATGTTGCAGGCAGATTATTTAATTGATATGGGTCCTGGAGCAGGTGAACATGGCGGTCAAATTATGGCGTACGGGACACCACAAGAAGTTGTTAATAATCCAAATTCATTGACGGGACAATATTTAAAAGGAACGAAAAAAATAGACGTTCCAAAAGAAAGACGCGTCTGTGATAAAGGGTGCATTCATGTTGCGGGTGCTAGTGAAAACAATTTAAAACATGTCGATGTTGATTTTCCGATTGGTGTGTTTACCGCGGTAACAGGGGTATCTGGATCGGGAAAAAGTTCATTAGTCAATAGCATTTTAAAACGTGTCTTATTAAAAGAATTGAATGGCGCAAAAATAAAAGCAGGTCTACACGATACGATCAGCGGGTATGAAAAATTAGATAAAGTTATTGATATTGATCAATCTCCAATTGGACGTACGCCACGAAGCAATCCGGCAACGTATACGAGTGTGTTTGATGATATTCGTGATGTATTTGCTTCAACCAATGAAGCGAAAGTGCGTGGGTATCAAAAAGGACGCTTTAGTTTCAACGTTAAAGGCGGACGGTGTGAAACCTGTAAAGGTGACGGTATTTTAAAAATCGAAATGCACTTTTTAGCAGATGTTTACGTACCTTGTGAAATGTGTCATGGTAAACGATACAATTCAGAAACGCTTGAAGTGAAATATAAAGGTAAAACCATTGCCGATGTATTGGATATGACAATTGAAGAAGCGTTGGACTTCTTTAGTGCGATTCCAAAAATCAAACGCAAACTACAAACGATAATGGACGTCGGATTGGGATATGTTCGATTAGGGCAATCCGCTTTAACGCTTTCTGGCGGAGAGGCACAACGTATGAAACTAGCGAGTGAATTGCAACGTGTGTCCACTGGAAAAACTGTCTATATATTAGATGAGCCAACAACAGGGTTGCACGTTGATGATATTAAACGACTACTAACCGTTTTAAACCGATTAGTTGATGCGGGCAATACCGTTATCGTTATCGAACATAATTTAGAAGTGATCAAAACAGCAGATTACATTATTGATATGGGTCCAGAAGGTGGAGAAGGTGGAGGAAATGTATTGGCTACCGGAACGCCAGAAGAAATTGCTAAAGTAAAAGAGAGTTTTACAGGACAATATTTAAAGAAAATATTGAAATAAGCTGGGGTTCGGTCAAGTCCGATTGATGCTTCATGATATAAGGGGTGACGGTAAAATCGTTAATCCTAAACGACACATTCAATAACAAAATACTGGTGTCAATAATAGTAAAAAATAGCCGAGGGATTTCCTACGGCTATTTTTGATGGCGTAAAGTTTGTAAAAGTTTTTGCGCCGTTTCTTGATTGGCTGTTTTTTCTTGTTTTAATAATTCAGCTAATGTGATGGCTTCTTGTGCAGTTGCGCCGACACTTAACGCAAGTGATTTGAGTTGTAATGCCATATGTCCTTTTTGAATGCCTGTACTCACTAATGCGCGTAAAGCGGCTAAATTTTGAGCCAATCCCACACTAGCCATTAAAGATGCAAGTGTTTTGGCATCTTTTGCTTGTGAAATGACTTGAGCGATTTGTGCGCTTGGGTGAACGCTAATCGATCCACCGACGAATCCAATCGGTAACGGCACTTCAATCGTTCCTTTTAACAAGTGGTTTTCCGTCATTTCCCAACGTGTTATCGGTTGGTATTGTCCAGAATGTGTGGCATAGGCATGAACGCTGGCTTCGATCGCACGCGTGTCATTTCCTGTGGCTAAAACGACCGCCGAAATGCCGTTCATCACGCCTTTGTTGTGCGTGGTTGCACGATACACGTCTGCACTTGCCAACTGATACGCTAATACAATCCGTTCCGCAAGTTCTTTGTTTGTAAGGGTGTTGTCTGGAGCCATTAAATGAGTTGGGTCAACGGTACACGATACACGCACCAAACTATCCGTTGCATAATTGGATAAAATAGACAGTAGTGTCTTTTGTCCAATCAATTCACTAATATCACCAGCGATGGCTTCAAGCATTGTATTGAGTAAATTTGCGCCCATCGCTTCTTGTGTATCCACATGTAAGTAAACAATTAAAAAATGTGTTGAGTCGTCTTGGCTTATTTTATGTTCTACGCTCAAATTTCTAGCCCCGCCACCACGTTTCACAATAGATGGATAAGCGTTATTTGCTTTTTCTATCAAATCCTCTTTTTTGTCTAAAATCAGTTGTGCTAATTGTGTATCGTTTTCGTTTGTCACAAAGACGATTTGCCCAATCATACCGCGTGAATTTTGCTCAATCGTAAAGCCACCGCTTTTACCAATGATTTTCGCGCCAAACGTTGCTGCAGCAATAACGCTCGGTTCTTCCGTTGCCATTGGTGCGTGGTAAGTTTGTCCATCAATAACAAAGTCGGGAGCAATTCCCATTGGAACGCCATACAATCCGATGCAGTTTTCAATGATCGTATCAGCAATATCTAATGAGAGTGTTTGATGATTGGCTAAAGTATCCATATTGCCTAGAGATGACAACACCTCAAGACGTTCCTGTAATGTTTTTTTATAAAATTTTGTAAAATCCGCCATTTTTGTCTCCTTCATGACAAGAGTATAGCATATTTTATAGCCATTGGCGTATTTGTGTGATAGAATAATGACGAATAACGAAATGGAGTGAAAGTATGTATAAAATTTTATTAGGTTTATTAGCCGTGTTATGTGTTGTGATTATTATTGCGATAGTGATGCAACCAACTAAATCAAATGCCGCTAGTGCGCTAACAGGTGGTTCTGAAGATTTATTTGCACGTCGTAAATCACGTGGGTTTGAAGCGTTTATGCAACGCGCAACAATGATTTTGTTAGTGGTGTTTTTTGCACTAGCATTAGCGTTGATGTACTTAACATATAAAGGATTATAATAAAAAGCCACCAAAACATGATTTTGGTGGCTTTTTTGATATGTTAAAGACAATGCTTTTCCCCTATAAATTTGTTATACTATAAAAAATGGTAATCGGTAAATAAAGGAGTAATGCGATGAATTGGTTTGAAATGAAAGTGAGTACAACCACACAAGCCGTTGAAATGGTTTCAAGCATTTTAATTGAAGCGGGGTCTTCTGGTGTGGCAATTGTTGATCCAAGTGATTACGACACATTAAATGATGGATTTGGTCAATTAAAGCCCGAAAAATCAGAATTGTATGAGAGTGATGAAGTGTTTGTATCGGGTTACTTTCCCGACACAAAAAATATGGTAGAAATTAAATTGTACATTGAACAAAAATTAGAGATGGCGAAGCAATTTGATTTAGACCTAGGGCGTAACGAGTTAATGCTTGATCAAGTTCGCGAAGAAGATTGGGCAAATGCGTGGAAAACGTACTATAAACCGGTTCGTATTTCTCGATTTTTAACCATTAAACCAAGTTGGGAAGACTATACACCACAAAATAGTGAATGGATTATCGAATTAGATCCGGGAATGGCGTTTGGAACGGGGACGCACCCGACAACAAGACTTTCTCTTGAAGCGTTAGAACAAACATTGCGTGGTGGCGAGTTTGTGATTGATGTCGGCACGGGGTCGGGTGTGTTAAGTATTGCCGCTAAAGCACTTGGCGCAGGGGTTGTGCATGCGTACGATTTAGATGAAAAAGCAACAAGCATCGCACGTGAAAACATTGCCCTAAATGATTACGCTAAAGATGTTGTCGTTGGTGAAAATGACTTGTTAAAAGGCATTGATACACAAGCGGATGTCATTGTGGCTAATATTTTAGCTGAAATTTTAATGCATTTAGTTGAAGATGCGTGGCGTAATTTAAAAGAAGGGGGTACATTGATTTTAGCTGGTATCATTCAAAGTAAACGAGATGAACTAGTTGACGCATTGGTGGCGCAAGGGTTTGATATTGCTCAAGAAAATCGCATGAAAGATTGGGTATCATTAATTTGTAAAAAGCCGGTAGCTGATGCGGAAAAGGAGTAATATGCAACGTTATTTTTTAAAGAGTGCTGATAAAAATGCGCTAATTTTAGATGATGAACAGACACATCATGTTGTGCGTGTGATGCGCATGCGTGCAGGGCAACGCATTGAGGTTGTATTATCCAATCAACAAGCGGGTGTAGCCGAAATTACAGCAATTGAAGATACTGGTGTGACATTACAATGGGTGCTAGATGACACCACAACAAAAGAGCTTTTAGTAAATGTGACCATTGCGTGTGGATTGCCAAAAGGGGATAAGCTTGAGTGGATTGTGCAAAAAGCGACTGAATTAGGTGCCAGCGCTTTTCAACCGTTTGAAACGGCGTGGTCTGTTGTGAAGTGGGAAAACAAAAAGCAAAGTAAAAAAATTGAGCGTCTACAAAAAATTGCGCAAGAAGCTGCCGAACAAAGTCATCGTAATGTGGTGCCAACGGTACAACCGTTTTTGAGTAGTAAAGCCTTTTTACAAACGTTAAAAGAGTACGATGTTGTGATTGTGGCGTATGAGGAAACCGCAAAAGAAGGGCAATATGCAGCGTTTAAACAAGTGGTGCAGATGTTAAAGCCCGGTCAAAATGTGCTAGCGATTTTTGGTGCAGAAGGTGGTTTGTCTACTCAAGAAGTAGCTTCATTTGTTCAAGAAAATGCGGTTGTGTGTGGGTTAGGTCCACGAATTATGCGTGCTGAAACGGCACCGTTATATGTGTTAAGTGCATTATCGTATGCGTTGGAGTTAAATTAAAGGAGAATAGGAATATGGAATTAAATCGTTATATTGATCATACAATTTTAAAGCCAGAAGCAAGTTTAGAAGATATTACACGTATTTGTAGTGAAGCAAAAGCATTTGAATTTATGTCTGTTTGTGTGCAACCAACATGGGTAAAAGAAGCAAGTGAACAATTAAAAGATAGTGTCGTTAAAGTGTGTACGGTTATCGGGTTTCCTCATGGCGCAAACACACCCGAAACAAAAGCATTTGAAACGGGGAATGCCATTGAAAACGGTGCTGATGAAGTGGATATGGTGATTAATGTCGGTGCGGTAAAATCAGGGAATTGGGAACTGGTCGAAAAAGATATTCAAGCAGTTATCAATGTCGCGAAAGAAAAAGGCGCATTATCTAAAGTCATTATTGAAACGTGTTTATTAACCGATGAAGAAAAAGTAAAAGTTTGTCAAATTTGTAAAACGGTGGGTGCTGATTTTGTTAAAACATCTACAGGTTTTTCAACAGGTGGAGCAAGCATAGAAGATGTTCGTTTAATGCGTCAAACTGTTGGAGAGCAAATGGGTGTAAAAGCTAGTGGTGGTGTGCGTTCAAAAGAAGATGCGTTGGCGATGATTGAAGCGGGTGCAACACGTCTAGGTGCATCTAGCGGTGTACAAATTTGCCAAGGCGAAGTTTCTCAAAATGATTATTAAAGTGAATATATAAAAGACAAAAAGAAGATAATGTATAAAAAGTTATCTTCTTTTTATGTTTTTATCAATTAATGCATTGTTAGGATACTTTTTAACATAATATTTAGGACTCCAATTGTAAAGTAAAGTGCAAAAAAACAGATAATTACTTTCTCTTTTGCGGGGTTGATAACCAAACAATAAAAACCAAGGTTTTCTAGTCAAGGCGAAAAACAAAGTGTGCCTTGACGGGAAACCTGTTTTTATTAAACTATTAATCTACCCGCAATAAAAATAACTCTGCAGGTGTATGATAACCTAATTTACGTCGTATTTTCTGATTTAAGCAGGATTCTATTTTACGAATAGTTGACTTTTTAACAGTGTTGATAGATTTACCCTTAGGTAAAAACTCCCGTATCTGTCCGTTATGATTTTCGTTAGTACCACGCTCATAAGATGAATAAGGGTGTGCATAGTAAATGTTTAAATATTTCGATTCTAATTCAGATAACGAGGCGAATTCTGAACCATTATCAGATGTAATACTCTTGAAGGTTGATTTCCTATATTGTTTAAAAATATTCTTTAATGTCCGTAAGACACATTGTGCTGTTTTATCATTTATTTTACGTATAATTGTATAACGTGTTTGTCGTTCTACTAACGTTAATAATAGTGCTTCATTTTTCGTCTTCTTAAATAAGACTAAATCAATTTCCCAATGTCCAAATTCTGTACGATTATTCGCTACGTCTGGTCGATTTTCTATAGATGTTCCCATATTTTTCTTGTATGTTTTGGTATTATCTTTTTTCGGTCGTTTTCTAATGCTTACCATTTTGGGTAAATCAATTGGTTTGATAGGGATAATACCTTGATGGACAAACGTATAAACCGTTTTCGTACAAGGGACTTTTTCATTAGGGTGATTTCTCCGATACCAATGTACAAAGGTATCAATACTATGGGTTCTATATTTTTCAGTAACTACCTGTTGTAAGTCTTTGAAAAATTGCTGACTAAATTTTTCAGTTAAATCATTATGATATTTATTTTGTTGCTTAGCTTTATAGATGTAATGGCTTGTTTCAGCGTAATATTTTAATTCGTCACGTTGGATACCATTTCGATTAACAATTTGATTCACGCTTCCGCGTTTAATTTCTCTATAGATTGTAGATATATTTCGTCCGAGTTGTTCAGCAATATACCGTATTGGCTTCTTTTCGTTTAATAACGTTTCAATTTTTGTGCGTTCAATCAAAGATAGCTGTTTATATTGTTTTTTTGTGTTATAATTTGTTTTAGACATGATAATTACCTTTCTAATTTTGTAGTGGATCTTAGTCAGTTAATTATCTGTCTTTTTTTGTTTTTATAACACTATTTTGCTTTTGCACTTTATTTTACAACTCGGCCATAATATTTAGGAACATGCATGTAAATAATAATGTTGTAAAATATCATCGATGGTATTATACTATATGTAAGCGTTTTTAATTAAAAGGGGGTTGAAAAAAGAAAAGATTTTAATTTTTGTAAACGTTTTATTTTTGGGATGAAAATTTTAATTTCATTCATTATTTAAAATAATATTAATTTTTTATGGGGGGGAGAATATGAAAAAATATTCAAGTAGACGTGATAAGTTTAAACATATGAGTGTGTGCTCTTTAGTTTTAAGTTTATCACTTACAGCAAATGCAAGTTTTGTACATGCGACATCCAATTCAACAACTGCTGGAAATGCGAATACTATTCTGACGAATGTTAATTTACGTAGTGCAGAAAACTTTACGCGTAATGCTAATCACTTAGGGGAAATTACGAGTGTAAGCGTAAACCCGGATAATCCAAATATTTTTAATGTCGTTTATTCAACGGGACAAAAAGGGCAAGTATCTTTTTATGGAAATAACGTTGTAAGATATCATGTTGTTCAAGGTTCAGATACTTTCTTAGAAACGCCCGCACCATCAAGAGAGGATAGACCGGCAAAAATCCTTGACAAAACGCTGCAAGACTATCCGGCTTCTCAAGCTACATTAAGTGATGGAGGCGAAGTTTATCGTTTAAGCAATGATACTGTTAATGTAGAGTTAAATAAAAGTAAGGGTACGCTGAAAATTACAGATAAAAGAAATAACAAAGTGGTAGTTGAAGAAGCAGAACCGTTAGAACTAAAATCTGATTCTACAAAACAAGTTTTAAAAGCAGGACAAAATGCTCACTATTATGGTGGTGGGACGCAAAATGGTCGTTTTGCTCATAAAGGCGAAAAAATTAGAATAGTCAATGAAAATAACTGGGTAGACCAAGGGGTTGCTTCTCCTAATCCATTTTATTGGACAACTGATGGTTATGGTGTGTTAAGACATACGTTTAGACCAGGTTATTATGATTTTGAAAATACAGATAGCAGTAAAGTCATCACAACTCATCAAGAAAATAGATTTGATGCTTTCTATTTTGTCAGTCCAACGCCAGTAGATATATTAAGAGATTACTATAAATTAACAGGTCATCCAGTCGTATTACCTATCTTCTCATTATATGAAGGACATTTTAATGCGTATAATAGAGATACATGGGTTGAAGCAGATGCAAATACACCTGGAGCTGTTTATTTTGATGAGGTTCAAAAATGGTATAAAGAATATCAACCAAGTCAATTAGGGGATAGACAAGGTCTTAAAGAAACTTTAAATGGAAGTCCAGGTGATCCGAACTATCCGTTTACAGCAAGAGCAGTTGTTGATCGATATGAAAGAAACGATATGCCTTTAGGTTATATGCTTGTCAATGATGGTTATGGTGCAGGCTATGGTCAAACAGGAACACTTGCAGGTAATATAGAAAACCTTAGACAATTTGGTGAATACGCTTTAACAAAAGGTGTTAAAACTGGTCTTTGGACGCAATGTGATTTAACTCCTGATTTAAGCGCACCGCCTTTATTACAAAGAGACTTACCAAATGAAGTTGAACATGGTTTAGTTAGAGTTTTAAAAACAGACGTTGCATGGGTAGGACCAGGTTATTCATTTGGATTAAATGGGATAACTGATGCGGCAAGAGTTATATCAGAAAAAGGGAATGATGCTCGTCCATTTATTGTTACATTAGATGGTTGGGGTGGAACTCAACGATATGCCGGAGTTTGGACTGGTGACCAAACTGGTGGGAACTGGGAATATATCAGATTCCATATTCCGACCTATATCGGAACAGGTTTAGCGGGTAATCCAAACGTTACATCTGATATGGATGGAATTTTTGGTGGTCAAAATAAAGTTGTGAATACAAGAGATTACCAATGGAAAACATTTACGACAATGGAATTAAATATGGATGGTTGGGGAAGAAATCCTAAAACGCCATTTGCTCTTGATACCACAACAACTGATATCAACAGATCTTATCAAAAACTAAAATCAATGCTTATTCCATATAGTTACAGTGTGGCACACGAAGCAGCTGATGGGAAACCAATCGTTAGAGCGATGTTTTTAGAGTTCCCAAATGACGCTGTAAACTGGACAAAAAATGTGCAATATCAATACATGTACGGTCCTAATTTCTTAGTTGCACCTGTATATGAAAATGTTAAAGGAAATGACAACGGTGACGATGTAAGAAATGGTATTTATTTACCGAGTGATGCAGAATGGATTGACTATTTTACAGGTAAGATTTATACAGGTGGAAAAGTGTTAAACAACTTTGACGCACCTATTTGGAAAACACCTGTATTTGTTAGAAATGGTGCAATCATTCCAATGACGAAACCAAATAACAATTATACGCAAATAGATAATGCTTATAGACAAGTTGATTTCTATCCTCATGGTTCAACAAGCTTTGATTTAGTTGAAGATGATGGATTAACACAAGCGTATTTAAATGGTAAAACGGCAACAACACATATCACAAGTCATTTAGATCAAGATGTAGCTACTTTAACGATTGAAAAAACTAAAAATAATTTTGATGAATTTAAATCAAATAAAGTGACACAATTTAATGTCAACGTTTCTAAAGAACCAAGAAATGTAAAATTATTAGTTAATGATGTAGAAACAAGTTTAAGAAAAGTTGATACAGAAGAAGAATTTAATAACGGAACGAATGTTTATTTCTATGATGCTACACCGAATATCAATAAATTCTCAACAGCTGGTGGACGTTACCATAATACCGCTATTAATAAAAACCCAGTTGTCAAAGTTAAAACAGCTGAAATGGATGTTACAAATAACAAACTAGCGGTAAAAGTTGAAGGCTTTGCGAATGAAAATAGAGAAGGTGGCATTGGTAATGAAATCAGTACACCGGCTCCAACTTTAAGTAATGTACCTGAAAACAATACGCCAACAACTATTAGATTAGATTGGACACCAGTTGAAGGTGCAACAACTTATGAATTAGAAATTGATGGTATCGTCAACTCTAATATTAAAGAAACTAACTTCACTAATGTTGATTTAAAATATTTATCAGAACATAAATATAGAGTTCGTGCGATTACACCACAAGGACATACAGCATGGTCAAGTGAAGTGGTAAGTAGAACTAAAGATAATCCATTAAAATTTGCGGTAGAAGGTATAACAGCAACAACGAACACACCAGCTCAAGGTGGAACACCACTTAAAAATTTAGTGGACTTAAATGTAAGCAATCAATTCCACTCAAAATGGGGAGTGAATGCTCTACCTGAAACATTAACGTTAGATTTAAAATATGCTTACGATTTAGATAAGTTAGTGTATGTTCCACGTCAAGACGGTGGAAATGGTACGATAACTGCATTTAAATTAGCGTATAGTAATGATGGTATCCATTGGAAAGAGTATCCAGATACAATCAATTGGGCAGCAAATGGTACTAACAAAGAATTTAAGTTCGAAAATGTTTCAGCAAGATATTTAAGATTTAATATTAGCGGTGCTGTAGGAAGCTTTGTATCAGGTAATGAAATGCTAGTCTTCAAAAAAGAAGATGGTAAAAAACGTGTTGTAGGTGATTATACGAACGATGGCAATATTGATGCTAATGATATCACTTTCTTAACTAACTATGCAGGATTAAGAAGAGACATTGATAACGATTTCGGAGGATATGTAGAACTTGCCGACTTAAATAAAAATGATGTGATTGATGCTTATGATACTTACTATGTCACATCTTCACTAGAAGGTGGTCGAGCTAAAGAACCACTTAGAGCTAGTGGTAAATTGGCATTTAGAACAGATAAACAAAAAGTAAATGCTAATGAAGAAGTCGTGGTAACATTGGAAGGTAAAAACTTAGCGAATGTTGAAGCGATCAATGCAAGTATTCCAATTGATACGGATAAATATGAAGTGGTTGACAGAACAGTTAATGTAAATTCTGAATTATCTCGAATGACTAACTTCTCTAACGTTAGAAATCATGGTAACGGAAAACAAGAAGCGTTTGTCATGTTATCAAACAAAAAACAAGATCCAAGTATCTCTGGCAATATTGAAATTGCAACGATTAGATTAAGAGCGAAACAAGCTACCGATGTTAATTTAGCGTTTGAAAACACATTTGTTGTGGGTAGTGATTATACTGTTGTTGATTCTAATGCAGCTAATAGTAATGAAGAAGGAACTATAGTTCCTAAAGAAAGAATAACAGTTAGTGGTAAAGATGGTATTTGGCAAAATAATGAAGGCCCTGATAAGTTGAATGATGGTGATGAAAGAACATTAACAGAACTTAAATGGGACGTTTCATCAAACTATGTTGATGGAAAACTTCCGCCAGAAGTAACGCTTCCACAAGATATTACATTCACATTTAGTGAAGATGAACCAACTTATTTAAAAGGTATTGATGTCGTTAAGCGACCAAATTCAAATGGTACCGTTACAAAATATAAAGTTATTGCATACAATGGTAAAGATGTCGTTTATGAATCTGATGAAATTAAAAGTGCACTTAGTGAATCTGTATCACATCATGACTTTGATAAAGTTAGATTAGTCGATAAAGTTGTATTAAGAGTTCTTGAAGCAAGCACAACTCAAGGTGTTAATAATAGAATGATGACTTTAAAAGAAGTTAAATTCTATGAAGATAAAGATGCTCTTGTAGCAAATAAAGTAGCAAATGAAGAAATTACAGTTAGTGGTAAAGATGGTATTTGGCAAGCTAATGAAGGGCTTGATAAACTAAATGACGGTAATGAAAACACATTAACAGAGCTTAAATGGGATGTTCCGGGAAACCGTGTTGATGGGCAACTTCCACCTGAAGTAACGCTTCCTCAAAAAATTACATTTAATACTACTGAACGTTATTTAACAGGTGTAAGATTAGTTAAGAGACCTAATGCAAATGGAACGGTTACAAAATATAAAGTAGCAGTTTATGATGGTGATACACTTGTATACGAATCTGAAGAAATAGACACACCAATTACAGAACCAGATTCTTATAAAGAATTTGGAGAAGGAATTGTTAAAGGTAACAAAGTCGAGATTACAGTTATACAGGCAAGTACAACTCAAGGTGTTAATAATAAAATGATGACTTTAAAAGAAGTTGAATTATATGAAGTCGA
This sequence comes from Carnobacteriaceae bacterium zg-C25, assembly GCA_017945845.1. Taxonomy (NCBI): domain Bacteria; kingdom Bacillati; phylum Bacillota; class Bacilli; order Lactobacillales; family Carnobacteriaceae; species Carnobacteriaceae bacterium zg-C25. Next base: position 1,306,028 of record CP072828.1, on the reverse strand, counting down.
TAAAGAGTTATTGCCGTATAATGTTAAAAATCCAACATCAGAAGAAGATACATACAATGTAAGTTATGAGTTTGTAAGAGCGGATGGTGTAACAGTAAACTTACCGTCAGCGATAACTGATAAACTAAATGCTAAAAATCAAACAGGCGTAGCAAATGATACATCAGTAAATACTAACGATATTAGTACAGAAAGTTATGTAGATACAGAAAATCATGGTACATGGACGTTTACAGGATGGGATAAAACCGAAGCAACGGTCAATGGCGCTGACGTCGTATTTACAGGACGATGGAACTTTGTTGCAGATACATACACGGCAAGATATGCATTTACAAAATCAGATAGTGTAACACAACAATTACCAGAAGAGTTATTATCTAGATTAAATGGTAAAGATAGAAGCGATTTAGCAAGTGGAACACAAGTGAATACAGTAGGTATTGATACACAAGATTATAGAGATCAAAATAATCGAGGAACGTGGAAGTTTGTAAGTTGGGATACAACAGAAGCAACGGTCAATGGCTCTGATGTAGTGTTTACAGGAACATGGGACTTTGAAAAAGACCCTGAACCAACACCAACTACACCAGATAACAACACACCTGCTACTCCTGAACAGCCAGCAGTAACAGATAATAACGACACACCAAGTACACCAAACAATGACGAAACACCATCTCTACCAAATAATACGGTGGATACAATAACGTCTACTAGTGGAACGACAGGAAATAATGTCGAAATGCCAACAAGACCAGATGATATGGGTGCAACGTTAGACGCTGTTTATATGAAAGAAGGTGTAAATGTTACCTTCAATGCGGATAAAACAGAAGCAACGTTTGAAGATAATAACAAAGATACACCAGTAAGTGTTCGTATTCCGGTTAGTGGTTTAGAAGAAGATGTCGTGGCATTCGTTGTAGAAAAAGTAAATGGAACTGTACCAACGTTGCGTGAAGCACATGATATTTATGACATGTACTTTGTAGACAAAGCAAATAACAAAAAACAAATTAAATCTCCAGCGTATGTAACAGTGCCTGTTACACGTGTGGTAGACAAAGTTTATTATGTTAAAGATGATAATAGTGGCGTTGAAGAAGTACCATTTACTACAACTCAAGATGGAAAAGCGATTACGTTTAAAGTAGATCATTTTAGTCGTTATGCGATTGTCTTTAAAAATGGAGATACACCAAAAGCAACACAACAAGACTTGCCAAGTACAGGAGAACAAACATCTCATGTGGCATTGATGGGTATTGGTTTGGTACTTTTAGGTATTACCATTACGATTAAGAAAAAAGAACAATAACTAGTGGATAGAGAAAAACGAACCCGTTTTTCTTAGACTGAACACTATCAACAAAAATCCAACCTATTTCGTCATTGAAATAGGTTGGATTTTGAATTTATGCTATATTAAATGGTGTTGGTGACTAATAAAAGGCAGTAAATTAAATCGACTGTATAATTTTTAGGGTTGATGGCATCAGTTGTCCACCTTATTTGATAGAGTGTCCATATTTTTGTGGTGTAAAAGATGAAAAGACCGGACTTGGTAAAGTCGGTCTTTTTGCGTATTAACTTTAATTAGTGTTGCATCAGTCGTAAAAATTATTTTCTTGATAATAGTGCGCTGATAATAAAGGAAATAAACTGTTGCAATTTTGTGGTTTCTTCTTTTGTTAAACTGTTGTACGTTTTTAATGCGTTAAACAGTTGTGACGGTGTTGTTTTTGTAATGTCGCGAAAATCTTTAATGCCCGTTGAAGCAAGTAATTGGAAAAACGTATTGACTAAAAAGGACAATTCTTCACTCGTGTAATCCGTTAAAACACTTTGAAAAGTTTGTGTAATTTTCTTGCTTTCATCGCTTGTTTCATCTAAGTAGGTGAAGTCCGTCCCCTTGATTTCCCATGTATATGTGTCGTGTTGAACGGCACTTTTTGCGCTGCTCTTAACGATTTTTGGGGTGATTTCATGATTGAGTAAAAATCCAACGATTGCCGTTTCTGGCACAAACGATAAAATTTTATCCTTTAATAATGGATAGTGCCCGCTTGTTTTTAAATGCGCGTTAAATCCCGGGCCATCAAAATTGTGAATAGCGACAATTTTATCTTGGACAGATTCACTTGTAAATAACGCGCTATAAATGGCAAGGTTCCCACCTTTTGAATGTCCGCCGACGATAATGTTTTCGTGACAATCTCTTGAATAACTTTCCATAAACGCCCGGCTTAAATTTTGCGCTGGCACAACGGTTTGAAACGCCATATTAAAATCTTCTTTCCAACCAACTAGCGAAGTGTCTGTCCCGCGAAATCCAACATAGGTTGTTTTTTCGTCTAAGTGAATGAGCATCGCACAAAATTGAACTTCTTTTTCTTCGTGTATGACGTGTGTAAAGTGTTGAACCGTTAAATGTTGAAAACGTGGTGCGTTCGCCATTTTCTCAAATAACACCGCATCATTTTCGAATAAAAAGTCGAATGGGTGTTCTTGTGTTGTTTGGTAAGTGTCGTATAACGTTTTGATGGTATGTGGTGTAGAGTAATCGGCTAAATTGTCGAGTGGTAAATAAGTGAATCGCGTTAAAATTAAACTGTCCACAATATTAAATGGGCTATTTTCAAAAGATAAATCCCCGCGCCAATCAATATAATCTAAAAATGTTGTTGTCATATAGCCTCCTAATTGTCATGTTGCGTTAGGAATGTTGTGCCCTTTCACGATTTATGTGGTATACTTGAAATGAATTTTAATAAAGGTGTGAGTACATGGATTTTCTAACACAATTGATGAGTCATCCCGTTTTAATAACGGTGGATATTCTCATTGTTACATATATTATATACATATTAATTAATTTTGCCAGACAATCGCAAGCCGTTTCGGTTTTGAAGGGGGTTGTCTCCATTGTCGGTATTAAAATTATTTCGCAAACGGTGCAATTGTACGCGTTAAATTGGATTATTGATCAAGTGATTAACTGGGGAGTGATTGCCATGTTAATTATTTTCCAACCCGAAATTAGACGTTCATTGGAAAAACTCGGTCAAAACCCGCTGTTTAATAGTAAAAAAGACGATATTGCGCAAGATAATATCGAAGCGATGGTAGAAGCAATTACCTATTTGGCAAAACGTTATATTGGGGCATTGATTTGTATTGAATATAAATCTTCATTGAACGCTTATGCGAATACGGGTGTACCGTTAAATGCAAAAATTAGTTCGCAATTACTGATCAATATTTTTACGCCCAATACACCACTTCACGACGGAGCGGTCATAATTCAAGATAATCAATTAGCTGCGGCGAGTTGTGTGTTGCCGTTATCTGAAAACACAGCGATTCCGCAAGAGTTAGGGACACGACATCGTGCGGCGATTGGGTTAAGTGAACTCACAGATGCGCTGACAATTATTGTCTCTGAAGAAACAGGACATATTAGCGCAACACATCACCACGAGTTGCACAGACAGCTAACACCCGAGGAATTGACACAACTCATTCGACAAGTTGTGATTGACGATGGCATGCAAACGGGTCAACAGCCGTTTAAAGAACGATTAAAAACGGTATTGGTTAAGTTTGGAGGTCGTAAAAAATGATGAAATTATTACGAAAAAAAGTGATGATTCTGTTGTTGTCGCTTATGGCATCAATTGTACTTTGCGCTTATGTCTATGCGAATGTTGCAGCGTTATCTACTACACAATCCAATCCAGCCAGTGTCATTATGACAAAAGATGTTGTCAATGTGCCAGTTAAAATTAAAGATACATCGAATGCAAAATACGTATCGGGTATGCCTGAAACGGTAACGGTTCATTTGACAGGTCCGCGTAATTTGTTGTCACAGTTGACAGAACAAACGTTGACCGTTGAAACAACCGATTTAAGTGATGTATCAAACGGAAAAAGAACCATTCATTTTACGGTGGTTGGATTGCCGACTAGCGTAACGGGTGCGGTGACACCGACGACTACAGAGGTAAATGTACAAAATTTAGCGACATCAGAAGTTGCCGTTCAAGCGATTGCTCCTGAAGGTTTAGCGGCTGAAGGGTATCGCGTTGGGAATGTGACGGCTAGCCCTGAAAAAGTTGTTCTTAGTGGAAGTTCAGACACGATAGCGAAAGTGGATAGCGTAACGGCTGCGATACCGTCAAACGTCCAATCGCAATCACAAACGTATACACAAAGCAATGTAACGGTAGTTGTAAAAGATGCGGTTGGTAATCTGTTAGACGTTAAAGTTTCTCGAAAAGTTTCTGTTTCTGCACAAATTGTATTGGCAGAAGTTAAAGCGCCAATTGTTGCGTCGCTCATCAATAAACAAGATGCGTACAATTATAACATTGCTTTACAGACACCTACTGAAACACCTGTTGTAAATACGTCGGGTGGAACGCCTGTATTGACGGCGTTGGTTGATGTTTCTGCATTAAGTGAGGGAACGCACGAATTAACCGTTCCAATTTTAACGCCGTACGGTGTGACACTTTCACAAATTCGTGAATTGAAAGTGATTGTTGATGTGATCAAAAAATAATAAAAGTAATTAAACAAGGAGTTCTCGAGATAGATGGGAAAATATTTTGGAACAGACGGTGTACGTGGCGAAGCTAACGTAGAATTAACGCCGGAATTAGCATTTAAATTAGGTCGATTTGGTGGGTATGTCTTATTACAACACAAGCAAACACAAACAGACGAAGCACCTCGTGTAGTCGTAGCAAGAGATCCACGTATTTCAGGGCAATTATTAGAACAAGCATTGATTTCAGGGTTATTATCCGTAGGGATTGATGTGTTACAGTTAGGTGTGGTTTCAACGCCAGCTGTCGCTTACATTACGCGTACGCAAGGATTTGCGGCAGGTGTCATGATTTCAGCCTCACACAATCCAGCACAAGATAACGGAATTAAGTTTTTTGGTGCAGATGGATTTAAATTATCTGATGATCAAGAATTAGAAATTGAAGCGTTATTAGATGCACCAGAAGATACACTACCACGCCCAAGTGCACAAGGACTAGGTCGATTAGAAATGTACTTAGAAGGTGGATTGAAATATACAGAGTTTATTAAAAGTACGATTGTTGGGGACTTATCTGGTATTAAAGTGAGTTTAGATGCAGCGAATGGAGCAACAACGCCATTATTGCCAAGTTTATTTGCAGATTTAAATACGGAATTTCACATGATGGGACATCGTCCAAATGGAACAAATATCAATGATGGTGTTGGTTCGACACATCCAGAACAATTACAAGCGTTTGTGTTAGAAAATGGCTCTGATGTTGGTTTGGCGTTTGATGGTGACGGCGATCGATTAATTGCGGTAGATGAATTGGGTCGCATTGTAGATGGCGATAAAATTATGTTTATCTGCGGTAAATATTTAGCTAGTCAAGGCCGTTTAGCGAAAAACACAATCGTTTCAACCGTTATGAGTAACTTAGGTTTCCATAAAGCGATTGAAGAGGCGGATTTAAATACTGTAAAAACAGCAGTAGGCGATCGCTACGTCGTTGAAGAAATGCGTAAAAACGGGTACACATTAGGTGGAGAGCAATCTGGACATATTGTCTTTTTAGACTTGAACACTACAGGAGATGGTATTTTATCCGGAGTACAATTATTAAATGTCATGAAACAAACGGGTAAAAAATTATCTGAATTAGCTGACGAAGTAACCATTTATCCACAATTGCTTGTAAACATTAAAGTATCACAAAAAGATACTGCAATGGAGGTTCCAGAAATTAAAGCAATCGTTGAAAAAATGGAATCAGAAATGAACGGTCAAGGTCGCATTTTAGTGCGTCCATCAGGAACAGAACCATTATTACGTGTTATGGCAGAAGCGCCGACAGATGAATTGTGTCACTACTATGTGGAAACAATTGCTGATGTGGTGCGTGCAACAATTGGCATCAAGTAGTATTTTTAAGTTTGGATGAGTGTTTTTGGAAATAGGGGGCTATAGACTTTATGGAACGAGGAAATCAATTACGACGGCAACAAAAAAATAAAAAACAACAAAATAAAACGGTAATCATTGCGCTAATACCTTTGGTTGTGTTAGTCATTGCTGGATTGTTTGTGTTTAAACCGTGGGAAAATAAACAAAATGATATGAGTAATGAACCAGTTGTATCATCACAAGCTAAAGAAACAGCGCAATCCACAATGAAAGAATCGGTAACGCAGCAAACGACAGAACAAACAACACAACAAACAACGCAACACGAAAATACACAATCGGACGGCATTAAACGTGTGAATGGTATCATTGTTGTAAATAAAAAATACGCTTTACCAAAAGATTATAATCCCGGAGAAGATCCAACGGCTAAACAGGCATTTTTAAAATTAAAAAAAGCAATGCAAGATAAAGGGTTTGCAGTAGGTGATCAATATAGTGGGTTTAGAAGTTACACTTATCAAGAGCAAGTGTACAACAATTATGTTCGTACAGACGGAAAAGAAAAGGCAGATCGTTATTCTGCTAGACCGGGGCACTCTGAACACCAAACAGGATTAGCGTTTGATTTTACTGATGCAACAGGACAGTTGTTAGGAGATGGCGTTAAACACGATGCAACAGAATGGTTAGCGCAACATGCGCATGAGTATGGTTTTATTGTGCGCTATTTACCGGGTAAGGAACATATTACAGGGTATATGGCAGAAGCGTGGCATGTACGCTATGTTGGTGAAGTTGCCGAAGAAATTTATCGTTCAGGTTTAACGCTAGAAGAGTATTTACATGTTGACGGTGGCGATTACGCCAATTAAAAAGGTTTTAAGTTAAATAGGGTTGATGACGTATAAAGGTAGTGGTTTAACAGATGTTAAGTCACTATCTTTTCGTTTTAAGTCACAAAGTGATGTACGGCTCACCGAAATGGAGCCTATTTAATTTTTAGAGTTGATGGCATCATCCGTCAGCCTTATTTCGTAGTGAACATAAAAAATAGGCAACTCATTAAAAGTAATGAATAAAAAGTCTCGAATACAAAAGTGTTGGAGACTTTTTTAGACGAATTAGGTGCGAAAGCGTTGTTTTTATGGTATAGTAAAGTGTCTAATTGTGTGTATGGAGGAAGTATGTTTAAAATTGGAAATATAGATATTGTCAATCCCGTAGTCGTTGCACCGATGGCAGGTATTAGTAATTCGGCATTTCGTGTAACGGTGAAAGAAATGGGTGCAGGTCTAGTCGTTTGTGAAATGATTAGTGATAAAGGGATTCAATTTAGAAATGAAAAAACATTAAGTATGTTGCATATTGAACCTAATGAATATCCGTTATCTGTACAAATTATGGGAGGCAATAAAGAAACACTTGTTGAAGCGGCGAAATATGTTGAAGCCAACACGCAAGCAGCAATTATTGATATTAATATGGGTTGCCCGGTAAATAAAGTCATTAAGGCGGAAGCGGGGGCTAAATGGTTGCTTGATCCAAATAAAGTGTATGAAATGGTTGCAAGTGTGGTCGATGCCGTTAATGTACCTGTAACAGTTAAAATGCGTACGGGATGGGATGCACAACACGTTTATGCGGTAGAAAATGCTTTAGCAGCAGAACGTGCCGGAGCAAGTATGGTGGCAATGCACGGTAGAACACGCGTTCAAATGTATGATGGCCATGCAGATTGGAATGTTTTACGCGATGTTAAGGCGGCGTTGACAAAAATTCCATTTGTTGGAAATGGCGATGTGACGACACCTCAAGAAGCAAAGCGCCTGTTAGAAGAAACAAAAGCAGATGGCGTGATGATTGGACGTGCCGCATTAGGTAATCCATGGATGATTAAGCAAACGGTGCATTATTTAGAAACGGGTGAATTATTACCACCACATACACCACAAGAAAAAATTGAAATTGCTAAGGTGCATTTGCAACGTTTAGTGGACTTAAAAGGCGAAGCTGTTGCTGCACGCGAATTTCGTCAACACGCTGCGTACTATTTAAAAGGTATCCCGCGTGCATCAAAAACAAAAGTTGCAATTAACCAAGCAACGAAACAACAAGAAATGATTGATTTATTAGATGCTTTTGTAGCAGAAACATTAGAACGTGAAGCGCAAATGAGCGCCCGTTTGGAAAGAGAGTAAATATGGCAAACGAAGATGTAAAAGTAGAATTAAATGATCAGTTAATCGTTCGTCGTGAAAAAATGGATGATTTAGCACAAAAAGGTGTTGATCCTTTTGGCTGTGGTTTTGAGCGCTCGCACTTATCTGGTAAACTTCAAGAACAATTCAAAGATTTTTCAAAAGCGGACATTGCAGAAAATGATCCGTATACGGTAGCTATTGCTGGTCGTTTAATGACGAAGCGTGGTAAAGGAAAAGCCGGTTTTGCGCATTTACAAGATAGTCAAGGTCGTATTCAAATTTATGTGCGATTAGACGCGGTAGGTGAACGTGATTATGCAGTATTCACACATGCCGATCTTGGTGATATTGTTGGTGTTATTGGAACGATTATGAAAACGGATATGGGTGAATTAACTGTCCGTGCGCAACAATTTGTTCACTTAACAAAAGCGCTCCGTCCATTACCAGATAAATATCATGGATTAACAAATGTCGAACAAAAATATCGTCAACGTTATTTAGATTTAATTAGTAATGAAGATAGCCGTCATCGTTTTGTGTTGCGTTCACGCATTGTGAGTGAAATTCGTCGTTACATGGATTCACGTGGTTATTTAGAGGTGGAAACACCTGTATTGCATACATTAGCTGGTGGAGCAACTGCTCGTCCATTCATTACACACCACAATGCATTGGATATGGAATTATACATGCGTATTGCGACAGAATTGCATTTAAAACGCCTTGTTGTAGGTGGTTTTGAAAAAGTGTATGAATTGGGTCGCGTTTTCCGAAATGAAGGGATTGACACCACACATAACCCAGAATTTACGACAATGGAAGTGTATACGGCGTATACGGTATATACAGATGTTATGGATTTAACCGAAGATTTAATCCGTTCGGTTGCTCAAAAAGTGTTGGGAACAGCGGTGCTGACTTATGACGGTCAAGAGATTGATTTAGAATCGCCATGGAAACGTGTGCATATGGTCGATTTAATTAAAGAACAGAGCGGTGTTGATTTCTGGAAAGAAATGAGTTTTGAAGAAGCGAAAGCGTTGGCGAAAGAACACCACGTTCCATTAAATGATCATGATACAACTGTGGGGCACGTGATTAACGCTTTCTTTGAAGAATTTGGGGAAAAAGCATGTATTCAACCAACGTTTGTTTATGGACATCCGGTTGAAGTATCGCCTTTAGCGCGTAAAAACGATGAAGACCCACGCTTTACAGATCGTTTTGAATTATTTATTGTGACGAAAGAGTATGCGAATGCCTTTACGGAGTTGACCGATCCAATTGATCAACGTGAGCGTTTCGAGTCACAAATGGAAGAGAAAAATAAAGGAAACGATGAAGCGCATCCGATTGATGATGACTTTATCGAGTCGTTAGAGTATGGTATGCCACCAACGGGTGGGTTAGGAGTAGGTATTGACCGTCTAGTCATGTTATTAACCGATGCTCAATCTATTCGCGATGTTTTACTATTCCCAACGATGCGTCATCAATAATAAACAAGATGAAAAGGCTGTTTTATCGGCCTTTTTATCTATTGTGCCAAAAAGACGAAAGGCGTGTCTTTTTGGTAATAGTCCACTGATTTAAGGAGTTTTCTATGCAAATGAAAATGATGGTGCGGTACGGTGAGTTATCGACCAAAGGAAAAAATAAGAAAATGTTTACACAGCGCTTGGCGCATAACGTTAAGGCGGTATTGAAAGATTTAACGGATATTAAGGTGAAGCCGGAATTTGATTTTATGTACATTGAGTTTCCGAATGTTTATGAAGACGCGATTATTGATAGATTGGCGAATGTATTTGGCATTCAAAGTTACTCGCCTGTTTATACAGTTGAAAAATCGTTAGAGGCGTTGTCATCACACATCGTGTCGATGTTGAAAGACGAAAATCTTGATGGAAAAACGTTTAAAATTACAGCTAAACGGAGTGACCATCAGTTTGAATTGGATACGCAAGAATTAAATCGTTATCTTGGTGGTGTGGTGTTGGATGCTTATCCAATGTTACGCGTTCAAGTGAAAAATCCGGATATAAACATTAAAGTAGACGTTCGTTTAGAAGCCATATATGTTTCAACTAAAACATATAAAGGTGCTGGCGGATTGCCGGTAGGGACAAGTGGACGTGGGATGATGATGTTATCGGGTGGGATTGACTCACCAGTTGCTAGTTATTTAGCGTTAAAACGTGGTATGGATATTGAAATGGTGCATTTTTACAGTCCGCCATATACTAGTCCGCAATCGCTTCGTAAAACACAAGAATTAACAAAGGTGTTGACAAAATTTGGTGGTGCAATTCAATTTATCGAAGTGCCTTTTGCCAAAATTCAAGAGGCCATCAAAGAAAATTGTCCAGATGCTTATTTAATGACCATTACAAGACGTTTTATGTTACGTATTACGGACGCATTGCGTGAAAAACGTAAAGGGTTAGTGATTTTAAATGGTGAATCTGTGGGGCAAGTGGCATCACAAACGTTACATAGTATGATTGCCATTAATGCGGTAACGAATACACCGATTATTCGTCCAGTTGCTGCTATGGATAAACTAGATATTATTAAAGTAGCAGAAGAAATTGGGACATTTGAATTGTCGATTCAACCTTTTGAAGATTGCTGTACGGTTTTTGCACCGCCTTCACCGAAAACGAAACCAAATTTAGACAAGGTTATTGAATACGAAGCACGATTAAATGTTGAAGCGCTTGTTCAAGAAGCGGTTGATCATGTGAAAGTGTATGCTATTGATGCGTTATCGAATTTTAATGATGTAGATGACAATGCGTTAGATAATTTATTTTAATAGCATAAATAACTTGTACTAATGATATGGTTTGCCTGTACCATAACAACACAACAGAAAACGACAATAAAATAATTTTAAGAGTAGTACAGCGTCAAAAACTGTACTATTTTTGTGAAAAAACCTTTGAATTGTCATGTTTAAAGGTGTATGATGAGTGTAACGAAAATAAAAGGAGATTAGCGATGAGTTTATTTGAAAGTTTAAAAGGAAAGATTAGCGGAAAAGGTATTCGTATTGTCTTTCCGGAAGCAACAGATGTGCGTATTTTAGGTGCGGTTGTGCGTTTAAAAGCGGATGGATTGATGGAGCCGGTATTATTAGGTAACGTTGAAGAAGTGAAAAACATTGCTAAAAAACGTCGCATTGATATTTCAGATGTTGAAATTATTGATCCTGCAAACTACGACGAATTTGATGAAATGGTGAAAGTCTTTGTAGAGCGTCGTAAAGGTAAAGTGACAGAAGAAAAAGCGCGTGACATTTTATTAAACGGAAACTACTTTGGAACAATGTTAGTATACATGGATAAAGTAGACGGTTTAGTGTCTGGTGCTATTCATACAACAGGTGAAACGATTTTACCAGCGTTACAAATTGTAAAAACTAAACCGGGCATTACACGTACATCGGGTGCGTTTATTATGATGCGTGGAGACCGCGAACGTTATGTTTTCTCTGATTGTGCCATTAATATTGCGCCAACAGCACAAGAATTGGCAGAAATCGCAGTAGAAAGTGCAAAAACAGCTGAAATTTTTGATATTGAACCAAATGTTGCGATTTTAAGTTATTCAACAAAAGGATCAGCAACAGGTGTGGATGCAGATCGTGTTATTGAAGCAACAAAAATTGCTCAAGAAATGGCGCCACAATATAACATTGATGGCGAATTACAATTTGACGCAGCGTTTGTACCAAGTGTTGGTGAGCAAAAAGCACCAAATTCAACGGTTGCTGGTAAAGCTTCTGTATTTGTATTCCCAGAAATTCAATCAGGAAACATTGGTTACAAAATTGCACAACGTTTAGGTGGTTTTGAAGCTATTGGACCTATTTTACAAGGTTTGAACAAACCAATTTCTGACCTTTCACGTGGATGTAATGAAGAAGATGTCTACAAATTAGCTATCATTACAGCAAACCAAGCGTTAATTGACTAATCACCATTTATGTCAAATAAGGTTGATGGTATCGATCATCGATTTTAAAAGTGATGTAACTTAAAAATAGGAGTACCTTTTGTGGTGCTTCTTTTTTGTTTTCGTATTGTTGAAGGAAATGTTTCGTCAGCAAAGCGACTTTAACGCATTTAAAGTGGTTTTCTTGTGTGATTAAGATTTGTTTTAGGTTATAATAAGACAGACAAATAGTTTAAGTGTGTTGAAAATATAAGGGGATATGCTTGATATAATCGAAATGTGCAGATCATGTAAAATATAGCGTATCATAATATCCGCTAATGCTGTTTTTTAGCAGAAAATAGGGTGGCTGTCTTTTCAACACAACAAAAGGAGAATGAATGAAACGAATTTTTGACGAAGAATTACATGGATTGTATACGCGATTCATGAATATGGGGACGGCGGTCAACGATGCGGTTGCCAAATCGGTGAAGGGATTTGTGTTGCACGATGTGTCGCTCGCGAAAGAAGTGATTGATGCCGACGTAGCAATCAATGAAGAAGAAGTGAAAATTGAAAAAGATAGTTTTACTTTAATCGCCTTACAACAACCCGTATCTAGCGATTTGCGGAAAATTGTGGCAATGATGAAATCAACAAACGACTTGGAACGTATCGCAGACCATGCGGTGAGTATTTCGAACGCGACAATTAACGTGAAGGGGAATGAACGTTTATTGACAATCGAAGGTAAATTGGAAGAAATGGCAAGCGTTGTTGAAGATATGTTGAGTCGGGTGTTGAGTGCGTATGTTACGGTTGACGTGGACGCAGCTCGACAAATTGTGTTAGAAGATGAAAAAGTCGATAACTATTTAACGCAAATTCATCATGAAGTTGTTGAGGGAATTGTCGAAAATCCGAGCGCAGCCAAAGGTGGCGTGGAGTACGTTTTAGTTGCTGGATACTTAGAACGTATCGGAGATTACATCACAAATATTTGTGAACGTATCGTCTACATGGAAACAGGACAAATTTTGACGTTAAATTAATTGATAGATTGATTGATGGTTGTGGCGGAGTATAAAAATTATTTGTGACCACTTAATCATTTGCATGGTTATATAATGGTTTTTGAGTGAGTGGATACGGAAAATAGGCTAGGAAAATTTTAAAAGTAGCCTCTCGTTAAACTGATGAGAAACAGGCAACATATTTTTAAATAACTAGGAACAAAAAATGCTGTTACACTAACGATTAGTAACCGATTTGTAATGAAAAAGTCCCAAAAAAACATTGACATTAGCCCCTAAACGCTGTAATATTAACAACGGTATTGTTTGCCCCATGATAGGCCCCGGAAACTTATTATGTTAACAAACAAGAAAAGAAGTAGAACTTTGGAGGAAATAAAATGCGTACAACATACATGGCTAAGCCAGGCGAAGTGGAACGTAAATGGTACGTAGTTGATGCAACAGATGTTCCATTAGGTCGTTTATCAACTGTCGTAGCGAACGCTTTACGTGGAAAAATGAAACCACAATACACACCACACGTTGATACAGGTGATTTCGTTATCGTTATCAATGCTGATCAAGTGAAATTAACAGGTAAAAAAGCATCAGATAAAATTTACTACCGTCACTCAAACCACCCAGGTGGATTAAAAGCTCGTACAGCAGGTGACTTACGTGCTAATAACTCACGTCGTTTAGTTGAATTATCTGTTAAAGGTATGTTAGGTAAAAACTCATTAGGTCGTCGTCAATTTACGAAATTACACGTATACGGTGGCGCTGAGCACCCACATGCTGCACAACAACCAGAAGTGTTAGACATTACTAACTTAATTTAATCAAACGATACAGGAGGAAAAAACATTGGCAACTGTTCAATACATCGGCACTGGTCGCCGTAAACATTCAACTGCTCGTGTACGTTTAGTACCAGGAACAGGGAAAATCGTCTTCAACAAAAAAGACATCGAAGAATACATCCCATTCGCTTACTTACATGAAGTGGTTAAACAACCATTAAACTTAACACAAACTTTAGGTAACTACGACGTTTTCGTTAACGTAAACGGTGGTGGATTCACTGGACAAGCTGGAGCAGCTCGTCACGGTATTTCACGCGCGTTGTTACAAGTAGACCCAGATTTCCGTGGCGTGTTAAAAGCTGCAGGCTTATTAACACGTGACCCACGTATGAAAGAACGTAAAAAACCAGGTCTTAAAGCAGCTCGTAAAGCTAGCCAGTTCTCAAAACGTTAATATTATTTTTATATCAACAGTTTCAAACACCCCATGGTTCACACCATGGGGTGTTTTTTGCTGATTTTTAGGAAAGTTCATACCATTTTTTACACCAAATTTACACTATTTGACATAGAGTTAATTTCAAGCACTTTTCTCAATTTTGGGAAAGGTGCTTGTTGTGTTTGAATACGTTTTAAATACGGTCGTTACTTATTTTAAAAGTTAGTTTTTTGAGTTTTATAAAAATTAAACTGTTTTGTTTGACGACCATAGAATGTTATGTTATTTTATATTTATAAAAATAAGGAATTAAAATTTTATAAATATAAAATTTAGAGAGGAAAAAGGGATATTTATGATTCTCAATATCACTGATACAAATTTGAATTAGAATAGCCTTTTATGAGTTGAAATGAACGTTATTTTCAATACTAAAATTAATTATTTAAATGAAGCTTTACTATTAGCGACATATATTTGTAATACTAGCGAAGAGAAAGATGCCGAGTTATCTATAGAGTATAATAAAATTGGAGTATCTAAAGCTACGATAAATCAAAAGAATCAAGAATTTATCATGTTTTTAAAATCTATTAGATTTGAAGCTAGAAAACTATTAAAAAATTTTTTAGGTATTGATTTATTATTTCAAAATTTTGAAACTCACAAAACACCCGAAGTTGTTTATTTTTTAACGTATTCAAAATTTAAACAGAGCATTAAAGAATACTCGCATATAGAGTTGTTTTATAAAATTAAGGAAGATTTTATAAAAAATATGCAGGCATTAGGATTTGATATAACAGAAAAATTTACTTTTGAAGAACTCGACAAATTATCTTTATTTAGCGAACAACAGAGATATGCCATTTATAAATTAATACATAATATTAATGGTTTTTTTGATGATGTATACGATTTACTTTTAAAATTAGAAAATATAATTAAAAAACATGAACATATTATTCGCGAAAATTTAAAGACATTATACTCACAAATGGAAAATATAAATTTCATGGATATAAATCCAGAAATCAATTTAAAGTCAGTTATAGAGAGTTATGAAATTGATTATCTAGAAACGACAGTATTTCTTCAATTTACAGAATTTTATGGATTTAGTGTGGTTTTTGATAACAAAAATGAAAAACAAGGCTTTTTATTTTTAGGAGCGATACCGTTTTTGGTGTATAACGAATTTAAACCTATATCTGAAGAACAAGATGATATGCTTACTAAATTTACATTACTTTCAGATATGACACGTTTTAATATTCTGATTCTTTTATCAAAAAGAGCAATGTTTGGTCGCGAAATTTCAGAAAAACTATCAGTGTCATCGGGGACAATTAGTTATCATCTATCTAATTTATTACAGGAAAAAATGATTAATTCAGAAATTAGAGGGAAGAGAATTTACTATAGTATCAATTCATTAGAATTAAATAGAATGAGTCTATTTTTGAAACATCTAGGAGGAAACGACTATGACCAATAAACTTTTTATTCGTATTATTAAGGAAAATAGTAAAGAAACGACTTTAGCGATACTGTTCAATATTTTATACGCACTGTCAGTCACATTAGTATCGTATTCTTTAACATTTTTATTTGATGCTTATCAGTCGAATCAATATGAATTTTATAATGCGATGATGTTGGTAGGTGTTATTGTGGCGGTGACCATTTTATTATCATTTTTATCGGATTATTTTAAAGCAAAATACATTAGAAAAACAAATCGGACACTAAAATTAAAAATGGCGGATAGTGTTATGGATCATTCTTATGATTTAATAGCGATACGGGATACCGGTAAAGCAATGTCATGGTTTATTAATGATGCTGGTCAAATAGAATCACAGGCATTTTCTAATTTTATTAGTGCTATTTATCTTTTCACAATTGTAATTAGCGCGATTGCATCTTTATTTTTATTGCATTGGATTATTGCTGTAGTGTCATTAGTATTTCTTTGTGTTATTTTAATTCTTCCAAATGTCACACAGCGCTATATTGTTAAGGCACAAAGTGAATATACTGACGCTAATGAGAAATATACTGAATCGATTAGAGATAATTTTGAAGGTTTGGGAGTGTTTTTTATTGGTGGTGCATTAACTCAATTTAAAAATAATGTGCAAAAAGCAATTGAATTAAGAGAAAAACAATATTTTAGTTTTTCAATGACACAAGCAAAAGTTGGTAGCATTATGCTTTTGATGTCATTGATGTCACAAATTGGGTTGCTTGCTTTCGCTTTATTTCTTGTTAGTATTGGTTGGACAAGTGCGGGTAGTATTTTGAGTGTGGCTTCATTGGCAGGTAATTTATTTAATGGTGCACAAGGTTTCATAAAAGCAATGTCAACGTTTAAAGCGGCAGATGTTTTGTTAAACAAATTTGAGTATGTGAAAGAAGAAAAACCAGCGTTTAGTGAACAATTAACGACTATTACATTAAAAAATATTGCATTACAATATAATGATAACAAACTATTTGATGATTTTTCTTTTGAATTTTATAAAAATCAAAAATACATTATTGTTGGAGAATCAGGGAGTGGTAAATCTACTTTGTTAAAATTGATATTAGGATTAACTAAACCACAATTTGGGCAAGTGCAGATTAACGATATCGATCTTCATACAATTGATTTAAAAACCTATTATAAAAATATTTCGTATATCGATCAGTCAGTTTATTTAATGAATGGTACGATTAAAGATAATATTACGTTAGGAGAAAATGTTTCTGAAAAACGTTTAAATCAAATCATTCAGGCGGTAAAATTACAGTCATTTATAAATAAACAAGAATTTGGGTTGGATACGATGCTTAATTCAAATGGTCAATATATTTCAGGTGGAGAAAAGCAAAGAATTGCATTAGCACGTGCTTTAATTAAAAACGTTGCCTTTATTATTATTGATGAGTCTACTTCGCAGTTGGATAAAGAAACACGTGTCGCCATTGAGCAAACTGTTTTAGATTTAGAAAATGTGGGTCTTATTTATGTGAGTCATCATACGGATCCTAACGTCATCAATAAATTTGATCAGTTGATTGACAGTAAACTATTTAAATAATATTTAAAAAATATAAAATTATGCGATTTTGCTTAAATGTCATAATTCAGAAATTTTATTATATATTAAATCGCAAAAAATAGGTAAGCCACGTCTCGTTTAATCAAGGCGTGGCTTTTGTGATAAGGTGCTATTTTAATATAAAAAAGGTTATCAATAGTCCGTTGACACCCTTTTAACTCTTTTACCCGTTTATGACACAATTGACAACGATGGCGACATCAATTAATCGATTGACAGCGTAGCCAAAGGTTTTAGTAAATGGGGTGTTTTTTGTGTTCTTCATCAAAGCTCACACCATTTGATATAGAACCGTACGCTTATAATTTATTAGAGTGTATCATTTTTAGGGTTGGTAGCATAAGTTATCAACGTTATTTGGCATAGAGTTCCATTTTGAATACGTTTTATGAACTACCGTAAACTAAAAAGACTGTTGACAAAATAAATCTGTCAACAGTCTTAAGTTTATCAACAATATGTTGATGCACGGTTAATTTTTTTTGCCGGGCATAATAAAATTCACAACGATGGCGACGGCAGCGCCGATTGCTACGTCGATTAATCGGTTGGCAGCATAACCGAATGTTTCCGTAAAAGGTGTATTAAAGCAAATGATAAAAAAGGTAGAGACGCCTGTAATAATACCTTCGGGGTGTTTAGTTGCGTTACAAATGACAATGAGCAAAATGGTGCCTAGCGCGCCGATAGTGGCTTGCCATAAAATGTGAGAATCAACTTGCATTTGTACACTAATTGCAAGCATGGATACTAATACACCGACAAAAGTACCGATGAGTCGATGGACACTAAAATTTAATGTGCTAGCGTGGTCAGTTCGTAAACAATACACTGTGGCCAAGCAGGCTAGTACGGGTGTTTCTCGTTGTAATGAGTAAGTTAATAATAGACAAATGAATACGGAAAGGGCGGTTTTAAACGTACGCCAACCAATTTTAAAGTGATGCATGTTTTTCCTCCAAAAAGATAATTTTACTATAATGGAATCATTTTAAAAAATCAATGGGTCATTGTATCTTGAAGGACACGAAATGATGTTAAAAATAGTTTCAAAATTGCGATATGGATTATTCGTATGAAAATGAGATGATTTTAATTGATATAAAGGGCTTTGTTTGAAAAACATGCCTTTTTTTGAGACAATAAGCGTATTAAATACTAGGGGATTATTATGAGAAGAGAACAGGGGCGGCTTCAAAAAAGAAAGAGACAACAAAAACGAAAAAATATCATTCATTTTTCCGTAGTCATGGTGTTAGCAATAATTGTAGCATTTTTAGTATCACAATTAGTTGATTTGTCCGCGCCTTCAAGGCCGGTACAAACTAATGATAACAAGGTGTCTAATACAAATGAAACGAACACACCAAATCAACAAGTGCAAAAAGCACGGATTATGGCGAGTGGGGACATGTTGTATCATATACCTATTTATGAAAGTGCGTTACAGAGTGATGGAACATACGATTTTTCAAACAATTACAAGCAAATCAAATCCTTGATTTCATCGGCAGATTTGGCGTTGGGAGATTTTGAAGGAACGATTAATGAAGATTATCCATTAGGCGGGTATCCGTTATTTAACGCTCCAAAAGAAGTCGTATCTGCTATTAAAGATGCCGGATACGATGTGATTGATTTGGCACACAATCATATTTTAGACAGTGGATTGTCGGGTTTGAAAACGACGTATCAGGCGTTTGAATCTGCGGGATTACAACCGTTCGGAGTGAGTGTTGATGGTTCACGTGATATTTTGATTAAAGAAGTTAATGGCATTAAAATTGCTATTTTGGGATATGCTTACGGCTTTAACGGCTTGGAGGCACAACTCACTGATGCTGAATACCAAACACATTTACGTGATTTAAATGAACCCAAAATAAAAGAAGATTTAGAAAAAGCAGAAAAATTGGCTGATATTACGGTGGTGATGCCGCAAATGGGAATAGAGTATATGCTTTCTCCCACTAGCGAGCAACAACGTTTGTATCGTCAAATGATTGAGTGGGGAGCGGATATTATTTTTGGTGGGCACCCGCACGTTATGGAGCCGACTGAAATTATTCATAAAGACGGCGAACAGAAATTTATCATTTATTCGATGGGAAACTTGTTGTCGAATCAACGCGTGGAATCGATGGACGATACGGCTAATAAGGAATGGACTGAACGGGGTGTTATCGTTGAGGTTTCAGTTGAAAAGGCAAACGATCAAACGAAAATCAGTGACATTGTCTTGCATCCGACTTGGGTTTCAAGAGTAGCAATCCCGGGTAAAGTGCGTCAGAATGGTCTGCCTGCCTATGATTATCAAGTCGTGCTAGGTAAAAATTATTTAGAAGACGGAGAATATGTAGATAGTGTGGATTCAGAAACATTAGAACGTATTCGTCATGCATATCACGCTACATTAGAGTTTTTAAATTTACAATTTAAACGTTAACTAATCATAATCATTGTATAAAGTTATGAAACGTTGATATAACAACGTTTTGAGCAACTTGTCGGAATAATTGACAAGTTGCTTTTTTACGTTTGACCAAGACAGACCAAATGAAAGGTTAGTCGCCTTTTTAGTGCGATTTAGACGGATGACATAAGGTGCTAACTTTATTTGCTAAACAAAAAGGTCGTGAGACAATTTGTGTGAAATCATTTGCCATTTCCCCTATTTGATAAAAAAGAAAAAGGAGATTCTATTTTATTAAATGGTAGGGGCAATGGAATGTTATAAAATTAAAAAGGACAACTTTCAAAAATGATGCGTGCATCACTAGAATGGTTGTCCTTTTCATAATGGTTTAGATTGCATGACTAGTCATCATATGCTGATTTGCTTGATCCAAAATAATGGTTGTAGCGTTTTTTAAATTTATTAAATACAAATTCAACGAAAATACGCATAATGGCATAAATTGGAATACCAATAATCATACCGACAATACCCATTGTTGTACCGGCAGCCAATAACACAATAATAATCGTTAATGGGTGCATGTTTAAGTTTTTACCAATAATCAGTGGCCCTAAAATGTTACCGTCTAGCACTTGTCCGATTGCCCATACGATGAGAACACCAATCGTAATGAGTGTGGATTGTGTAATGGCAACGATAAGCGCTGGTATGAGCGCGATTAAAGCGCCAATGTATGGAATTAAACTCAACAATCCGGATAAGAACGCCAATACAAAGGCGTAGTTTAATCCGCAAATGGAGAAGGCGATGAAAAAGTAAACGCCAATCAGAAAACTGGTTAATAAACGACCTTTAATGTATCCCCCAACTTGTTGGTTGATTTTTCGAAATACCGTGTTGAGTTCGGAACGGTTATGATGAGGAAAAAGTTTTAAAAACGTATTTTTAAAACGGCGTCCGTCAATCAATAAGAAAAACAGAAAAATAGGGAATGTTAATAAGGCAATGACGACACTTGAAACCGCTGATAAAATAGCGGATAGCCCTTGTATTGTTGAACCTAGAGTGGATAAAAATTGATTCACAATATCGGATAAACTGTTACTTACAAATTCAATAATTTGATTGTAGTAAGATTGAAATTCATAAGTGGAACTGATACGTTGCAACACTTCTGAAAAGTTATTAATCATTGTCGGTAACGCTTGTGCGAAAGCGACGACTTGTTCGACGATTGTTGGAATGGCGATACCGATTAATAATAGGGCGATACTGAGTAAAATGAGGAGTGATAAACTAGCACCCAGAGAACGTGATACTTTAAAGGATTCTAATTTATCCACTAACGGTACAAACATATAATAAAAAACGATGGCTAAAATGAGTGGCGTTCCGATGGATGCCATCACGACAGCGATTGGTGAAAAGATGTACGAAATGGTACTAAGCAAATAGAGTGAAATGCTCAAAAGAACGAGCGCCACTAATCCGAACAGTAAATTGATGCCACCTAGAAATTCAATGAAAGGCGTTGTTTTTTTGTTTTGATGTTCCATAGAAAATAAATACCTCAACGTTTTGTTAGCCTAATTATAGCATACAAACATTGTCATGTCGTTCAAATTAACGTATAATGTGACAATAATAAAATGATAAAAAGGAAAGCAAGCGAACCTTGCTTTTTTGTGCGTATGCACGCTAGGAGATATATGGTAAAAATGATTGTGGGATTAGGGAATCCCGGAGAAAAATATCACGAAACAAAACACAATATTGGCTTTATGGTATTGGATGAATGGGCAAAACGTGAAGGTGTGACGTTTAATCATTCCAAACATAAAGGGTTATTCGCCGAACTTTTTATAAATGGTGAAAAAGTCCTTTTAGTCAAACCACAAACGTACATGAATTTATCGGGAGAATGTGTCAAACCGTTGATGGACTATTTCAAAATCGATAAAGACGATATGGTCGTTATTTATGACGATATGGATTTACCAATCGGCAAAATTCGTTTACGCCAAAAAGGTTCTGCGGGTGGGCACAATGGAATTAAAAGTTTAATTCAACACCTTGGTACGCAAGAATTTAATCGCGTACGCATGGGAATTGGGCGCCCATTAGAATTTGAAACGGTTATTCAGCACGTATTGTCTAAATTTTTAGGCATTTACAAAAATGATGTAGACGTGTCAATTGATAAAACGATTGATGCCATGAGCTATTTTGCTAAAACGAAGCAAGATAACGCCTTTTTAAATACGATGAATCACTTTAATTAATGGAGAAATTATGTCAACTGGATTAGAACAATTTAAAAAAGTTGGCTTACAGCAAGATGGACTCTTAGTGACTGGCTTAAGTGGCAGCGCTAAGGTTTTTGCTGTTTGTGAAACTTTACAACAAAAACGTGAAACGGTGGTGTACATTACCCCCAATATGTTATCAGCTACGCAAGCGTATGATGACTTTAATCAAATGGCGGGGGATTTACCCGTCATGTTATACCCTGTTGAAGAGAGTGTGTTTGCACAATATAGTGTGGCATCTCCGGAATTAAAAGCCCAACGTATTCAAGTGTTACATTTTTTATTGTCAAATGAACCCGGAATCGTCATTGTACCGCAAGCGGGTGTGACACAATTGTTGTCTCCCGTAGAAAATGTTAAAAAACATAACGTTCAGTTAAGCGTTGGCCAAGATTATGACGTTACCGCATTGCAACGTCAATTAATTGAGATGGGATACCATAAAGAAGCAATGGTGGAATCGCCGGGGCAATTTAGTGTGCGTGGTGGCATTGTCGATATTTATGAATTGTCTAGTGACACGCCGTTACGTATTGAGTTTTTTGATATTGAAATTGATTCCATTCGTCAATTTGATCCGCAAACACAAAAATCAATTCAAACGTTACAAGACGTTACCATTTTACCCGCTCGTGAAATTGTGTGGAATGCGGATTCCTTAAAGAAAGCTTCAACGCGGTTAAATACGGTAAAAGACACCGCCTTAACGAAAATAAAAGATGAACAAGTTGCATCTAGTTTAGATGTCTTTTTGACCCATCTAGCAACAAGATTGTCACTTGGCGAATTACCGGAAAATGTAGAGTTGTATACCGATATTTTATTTGAAAAACCAGCAACGTTATTAGATTATGCACCTAACAAAGCATTAATCATTATTGATGACTACGCCCGTATTATCGAACAAGATAAAGCGGAACAAATGGAAGTAGCAGAGTTTTTAACGCAAAAAGTAAACGATGCGATTGCTCTGCCAACACAGCGGTTAAAGAAAAGTATTAAAGAGGTATTATCGACAAACACTTTACGAAAAATATACTTATCCCATTTGTCAAAAGGGCTAGGCCGTTTAAAATTTTCACAAATTATTGAATGTGCCTACCGTAGCGTACCGCAATTTTTCTCACAAATGCCCTTAATTAAAACCGAATTGGAGCGGTTAGTCAAACAAGGCTACACCGTTACAATTCCGTTGAGTGATCATAAGCGGGTAGAAAAAGTAGCGGCTATTTTTGATGATTTTGGTATGTCACACGTACTGTCTGACTATACGCAGTTAACACCACAAACCATCAATTTAGTAGTGGGACCACTGCATAACGGGTTCGAATTGCCGCAAGATAAATTTGCGCTATTTACGGATCGAGAGTTATTTAACAAAGTGACAAAATCAGTGGCAAAACGCCAAAACTTAAATAATGCGGAACGGTTGAAAAGCTATTCGGAGTTATCCGTTGGTGATTATGTTGTGCATGTTTCGCATGGTGTGGGTCAATATAAAGGTATGGAGACGCTAGATATTAACGGCGTCAAACAAGATTACATGTCTATTGTGTATCAAGATGGTGCGAGTTTGTTTATTCCGGTAACACAAATTCACTTAGTACAAAAATATGTTGCTAGTGATGGAAAAGACCCGAAAGTGAATAAATTGGGTGGTACCGAATGGGCAAAAACGAAGAAAAAAGTCGCGAAAAAAATTGAAGATATTGCCGATGAGTTGATTGCGCTTTATGCCGAACGTGAAAAGCAAGTTGGTTTCGCTTTTTCAAAAGATGATACGCAACAAAGAGAGTTTGAAGAGTCGTTTGCCTATGCGGAAACGCCAGATCAGTTGCGCAGTGTTGCTGAAATTAAAAAGGATATGGAAAGTAACAAGCCAATGGATCGCTTGTTAGTTGGAGATGTCGGTTATGGTAAAACAGAAGTTGCCATTCGTGCGATGTTTAAAGCGGTACAAGATGGTAAACAAGTAGCACTTCTTGTACCCACAACCGTTTTAGCGCAACAACATTTTATGACGTTGCAACAACGTTTTGAAAATTACCCCGTTAATATTGGTTTATTAAGTCGTTTCCGTACGAAAAAGCAACAAGATGAAACGATTGAACGATTGAAAAAAGGAACGGTAGATATTGTTGTAGGTACACATCGTGTTGTTTCAAAAGACGTTGATTTCAAAGATTTAGGTTTGGTTGTCATTGACGAAGAACAACGATTCGGTGTTAAACATAAGGAACGTTTAAAACAACTGAAAACGCAAGTTGATGTGTTGACGCTAACCGCAACACCAATTCCGCGTACGTTACACATGTCCATGCTTGGTGTTCGCGATTTATCCGTTATTGAAACACCGCCGGCTAACCGCTTCCCCGTACAAACGTACGTTTTAGAACACAATTGGTCGCTTGTTAAAGATGGCATTGAGCGTGAATTGGCTCGAAATGGTCAAGTATTTTATTTACACAACCGCGTCGATACGATTACGAAAACGGCAGAAACGATTCGCAACCTTGTTCCCCAAGCACGCGTCGCACATGCACACGGGCAGATGAGCGAATTGGAACTTGAAAATGTACTCATGGATTTTATGAACGGTGTTTATGATGTGTTAGTGACAACTACCATTATTGAAACAGGTGTCGACCTGCCAAATGTCAACACGCTGTTTATTGAACACGCAGACCGCATGGGATTGTCGCAGTTGTATCAATTACGTGGTCGTGTCGGTCGTACCAATCGAATTGCGTACGCCTACTTTATGTATCAAGAAGACAAGGCAATGAGTGAAACAGGTGAGAAACGATTAGAAGCCATTAAAGAATTTACGCAACTTGGTGCCGGCTTTAAAATTGCCATGCGCGATTTATCGATTCGTGGTGCGGGTAATTTACTCGGGCAACAACAAAGTGGTTTTATTGATTCGGTTGGTTTTGACTTGTACTCGCAAATGTTGCAAGAGGCAGTTGAATTTAAAAAGACGGGTGTGCAAAAGGTAGAAAAATCAGTGGAAATTGATTTAGGGATAACGGCATACATTCCGTCTACATACGTTAGTGACGAACGCCAAAAAATTGATTTATACAAACGGATTCGTACCATTCAATCCGTAGAAGATTATCACAGTTTACAAGATGATTTTATTGATCGTTTTGGTGATTACCCGCAAGAAGTTGCCGATTTAATGGCGATTGGCATGATTAAATATTATGCCGAAAAACAAGGTGTTGAAAAAATTAAACGTTTAGGCAATGCCATTCGCGTGACGTACGATAAAGAAACATCTTCTCGTTTAACGGGGCCAAATATTTTTGAACAACTGTCTAAAACGAAGTTAAAGGCGAGTGTTGAACAAAATAATCAGCAATTCGTGATTCAGCTGACGGTCACTGGCATGGAAAGTTATGCCTATTTAGATGAATTGATGCGCTATTTGACCATAGATTAATCAAAATACAGGCGCTACAAAATTTAGTGAAAAATGACGTTTAAACAGTCAGTTATGATTAGCGTGTATACGGTGTGATCACCGTATGATTTTACAATAGCGTAAAGAAATATTTTCGTTTTTTGAATCCTGTTGAAAAGGTTGGAGTGTAGGCTCTAACCTTTTTTTCTTTTATTGCAAAAAAGTGTTGACACTTTTAAATTATTAATGTACACTACAATCACAGTTAAGCATACTTAACTTTTAGATATAGGAGGATAGATTTATGAAAAAAATATGGTTAATATTAGCAGGTGTGTTATTATTAGTAGGATGTACCACTCAAAATGCACCAGCTAACACATCAAATCAATCAACAAAGCCAAATGTAACTGTAACGACATCGTTTTTAAAAGATATGGTGAAGCAACTGGCAGGCGATGCGGTAACGGTAGAGTCGTTAATTCCGGCGGGAGAAGACCCACATTTATACATTGCTAAAGCAAGCGATTTGAAAAAATTACAAAATGCTAAATTAGTGTTGTATCATGGGTTACATTTTGAAGGAAAAATGGTAGACGCGTTAGAAAAATCAGGTACGGCGGTATCAAAAGAATTTCCAAAAGACCAATTGCAAACGTTAGACGAAGATGGCGAAGTTGTAACTGACCCACATTTCTGGTTTAATATTAAGTTATATAAACTAGCTGTAGAAACTGCAAGTAAAGAATTGGTGAAATTATTGCCGAATGAAGCAGATAAAATTAAAGCTAATACAACGGCATACTTGAAACAATTGGATGAATTAGATGCGTGGATTAAAGCAGAATTAGCAAAAATTCCAGAAGAAACACGTTATTTAATTACACCGCACGATGCATTTAATTACTTTTCAAAAGCATACGGTGTGAGTGTACACGCACCACAAGGTGTCAGCACGGACTCTGAAGTTGATAACAAAGCAATGATTGAAACCGTTGATTTAATTATTGCTAAAAAAGTTAAAGCCATTTTTGCTGAATCCACAACAAATCCTGAACGTATGGAAAAATTAAAAGCGGCGGTCGAAGCTAAAGGTGGTAGCGTAACGGTTGTTCGTGGAGACGGCGAAGAGTTATTGTCTGATTCATTAGCCCCAGAAGGCGAAAAGGGAGATACATACATCGAAATGTATAAACATAACATTAATTTAATGGTAAAATATTTAAAATAAACATTTAGGAGCAAGCAAACATGCAAGAAAGCGTTATTACGCTTGATGGCGTCAGCTTAGAATATGGAAGTGTTGTTGCACTTTCCGATGTTCACCTAGCGATTCCTAAAGGATCAAGAACGGCAGTTCTTGGTCCTAACGGAGCTGGGAAAAGTTCGTTAGTCAAAGCGATATTACAATTAGAAAAAATTAAATGTGGCAAAATCACATTAAATGGAAAACCGATTTCATTGAAACAAATTAGTCAAAAAGTTGCTTATGTCCCACAATCGTCTAATACGAATGTGCAATTTCCAGCAACCATTTTTGATATTGTTTTGATGGGACGTTTTGCGTTTAGCACACATTTTTTAAAACGACCAACTCAAGAAGATAAACAAATTGCTTTGAACGCTTTAGAACGCATGCAGTTGCTTGAATTGAAAGACAGACACATTACACAATTGTCTGGTGGGCAAAAGCAACGTGTTTTAATCGCGCGTGCTATCGCACAACAGGCAGATATTTACATTTTGGATGAGCCATTAGCAGGTGTGGACGTTGTCAGTGAGCAACTCATTATGGAAACGCTCAAAGAATTTCAACAAGAAGGCAAGACGTCGATCACAATTCACCACGATTTAAACACCGTTCAAAAATATTTTGATCACGTGGTTTGGATTAATCAAACGGTGATTGCCGACGGGTCGTTGGAAGACGTTTTTAATGCACAACTTTACCAACAAACGTACCACATTTCCACTGACACCATCTTTTTTAACGAGGGGTAGCGATATGTCGATTTTATTTGATTATTCATTTGTGACAGTCGCAATTGGCGCGTGTTTATTAGCGTTTTGTGGTGCTTTAGTTGGCTCTTTGAGTGTGTTGTCGAACCAAAGTTTAATTGGAGATACGCTTGCTCATGCATCATATCCCGGTGTCATTTTTGCGTACATGTTGACCCAAGATAGAGCGCCCATCATTTTAATGTGCGGCGCAATATTTTCTGGGTATGTATCGTATTATTTAGTGCATTATTTAACGGATAAATTAAACCATTCTTATACAAATGCATTGACCATTATATCGTCTAGTTTTTTTGGATTAGGGATGGTGTTAAATCAATTTCTGCAAGGGAATGCGCATTTTTCGAAAGCGGCACAAGCGGGATTGAAAAATTATTTGTTTGGACAAGCAGCCTTTATTCAAGAAGATGATATTTGGCTAATTGTTATTGTATCGTTTATAACCATTGCTATTTTTATCCGCTATTATGAATCGTTTTGTTTATATTTAAGTGATAAAACATTTGCCAAATTACAAGGTGTCAATGTTTCGCTAATGAAGCATTTAAGTACGTTTATGGTTGTTTTACTCATTAGTGTTGGTTTAAAAGTGGTAGGTGCAATTTTAATGAGTAGTTTCTTAGTTGCCCCTGCGGTAACGGGAATGTTGCCAAGCAAGCACTTTAAACAATCGTTAGTAATCGCTTCGATTACGGCGGTAGTAAGTGCATTTATTGGGACATATGCCAGTTCGACTGTCAAAGGGTTATCTACCGGACCAGCGATTATTATCGTAATGTCATTTATAGCGTTAGTCACTTTTGTATACCATACACGCCGTGAAAAAGGAGGTGGCACATGGAAGTCGCAATAATTTTGATTTTAACGGCACTCAATTGTCATTTAGTCGGACATATTTTAGTGATGCGTAATGAATCCATGATTGCTGATGCGTTGTCACATTCGATTTTATTAGGGATTGTATTAGGTTTTTTTACGGTAAGACAATTAAATTCGCCACTTTTAGTGGTGTTTGCAGCACTGTTTGGTGTGTTGACGATTTTATTGATTAGCCGATTAAATCAATCAGTTAAAATCAATCACGATACGGCGACGGGATTAGTATTTCCTTTGTTTTTTGCCATTGCCGTCATTTTAATTACAATGTATGCGAATAATGTACATTTGGATATGGATATGGTATTGATGGGGGAAATTATTTTTGCTCCACTATCGCGTATGGACGTTTTTGGGATTGATGTATCGGTAACGTTAGTGAAAGTATTGATAAACTTTATCGGTGTCATTATCTTTTTATGTGTGGCGTATCAACCGCTCAAGTTGTATTTAAGTAATCCAACACATGCCAAATTATCGGGTGTCAATACGTCGGTATTATCAATCAGTGTGATGTTATTAGTGGCTTTTACGACCGTCATGTCATTTGATTCAGTCGGTTCGATTAGTGTGATTGCATTTTTCGTTGCGCCGAGTTTATGTGTGTTGCATTATGTGAAGCATTATGGTGCATTTTTGTACTTAAGTAGTTTAGTGGCCATTATTGTTTCATTAATCGGGTATTATGTGGCGAGTGTATTTGATTTAACTGTAGCAGGAACGACAACAACGGTTGCGTTAGTAACAGTGCTTGTTTTACCAGCCATATTGAAACGTTTAAAAAGAAATGGATAAAGAAGATAATGCTGACAATTGTTGAGCATTCAGACTGTTGACACAGTAACGTGTTGGCAGTCTTTTTTCGTATCTCATGTTAAATTGTAGAACTTACGGCTCTATGTCAAAGGCTCATAAAGGTAGTGATTTAACAGATGTTAAGTCGCTATCTTTTCGTTTATGACTTTAGTCCGTCACGCACCGTAAGGTAAGTGACAAATGATTTTTGAGCCACAAAGTGATGTACACGATGTCTATATATAGACGGCTAATGTCATTAACTCTTTAAAACTTTTTTAGCACTCGTCAAAAAAGAGTGCTAAAAAAGTATTGACACTGCATTTGGAAAGTGTATAATTAGCACTATAAGGCACAGA
Source organism: Carnobacteriaceae bacterium zg-C25 (assembly GCA_017945845.1). NCBI lineage: Bacteria > Bacillati > Bacillota > Bacilli > Lactobacillales > Carnobacteriaceae > Carnobacteriaceae bacterium zg-C25. The sequence goes on along the minus strand of CP072828.1, from coordinate 1,276,372 downwards.
GTGCTAATTATACAGAAGTTATGAAACAAGTGAGGTGTTGATAAGATGAATATAGAAAAATTAACAACGACAATGCAAGAATCCCTTGCCCAAGCGCAACAAATCGCGATTGTACGGCAACATCAAGAAATCGGGATTGCGCATTTATGGAAAGTATTTTTAACGCAAGGGCATTTTGTGCGTGGGTTATACGAAGAGTTGGGTGTTCATTTAACCGATTTAGAAGGCGTTGTCGATAAACAATTAGATAGTATTCCCGTAGTGAGCGGAAACAATATGCGGTATGGAGAAGCAATGAGTGCGTCGTTATTCCAATTGTTTGCTCATGCCAATGAAATTGCCAAAACATTCGGCGATGAATTTTTATCCACTGAAGTGTTTTTATTGGCGATATATGAACTGAAAAATGATGCGATAACCATGCATTTGCAACAATCACACCTAACAAAAGAGATGTTGCAAGAACGGATTGAAACGTTAAGAGGAGGGCAAAAAGTGATGTCACAAAATCAAGAACAACAGTATGAAGCGTTGAAAAAATATGGTGTCGATTTAACGCAAGCGGTGCGTGAAGGTAAAATGGATCCTGTTATTGGGCGCGATGAAGAAATTCGAGATGTGATTCGCATTTTGTCGCGAAAAACAAAAAATAACCCCGTATTAATTGGTGAGCCGGGTGTCGGTAAAACGGCTATTGTGGAAGGGTTAGCGCAACGTATTGTGCGTCGCGATGTGCCTGAAAATTTAAAAGATAAAACGTTGATGTCGCTAGATATGGGTGCTTTAATTGCGGGGGCAAAATATCGTGGTGAGTTTGAAGAACGTTTAAAAGCGGTGTTAAAAGAAGTGCAACAAGCTGATGGACAAATTATTTTGTTCATTGATGAGATGCATACCATTGTTGGTGCGGGTAAAACGGAAGGTAGCATGGACGCCGGAAACTTATTAAAACCGATGCTTGCACGTGGCGAGTTACGTTGTATTGGTGCGACGACATTAGATGAGTACCGCGAAAATGTTGAAAAAGATAAAGCGTTAGAACGTCGTTTCCAAAAGGTAATGGTCAACGAGCCAACCGTTGAAGATACGATTAGTATTTTACGTGGGTTAAAAGAGCGTTTTGAAATTCATCACGGGGTGAATATTCATGATAATGCGCTAGTGAGTGCGGCGGTGTTGTCCAACCGCTATATTACGGATCGATTTTTGCCGGATAAAGCGATTGATTTGGTTGATGAAGCGTGTGCGACGATTCGTGTGGAATTAAATTCGATGCCAACGGAATTAGATCAGGCAACACGTCGTTTAATGCAGTTAGAAATTGAAGAAGAAGCGTTGAAAAAAGAAACAGATGACGCGTCACAAAAACGATTAGTGACGTTACGTGAAGAATTAGCAAATTTACGTGAAGCTAGTACGGCGTTGAAATTGCAATGGGAAACAGAAAAAGAATCTTTAAGTGAATTGAGTAATAAACGTCAAGAATTAGAACGTGCTAAACATGATCTGGAAACGGCTGAAGGCGACTACGATTTAGAAAAAGCAGCCCGTTTACGTCACGGTTTAATTCCAGAATTAGAAGCGCAATTGAAAGTGTTAGAAAGTCGTTCATTAAACAATGACACCGAACGTTTAACACAAGAGGCGGTAACATCTGAACAAATTGCACAAGTCGTTGGTCGATTAACCGGTATTCCCGTAACACGTTTAGTACAAGGTGAACGCGAAAAATTATTACAACTATCTTCACGTTTACATGAACGTGTGATTGGTCAAGATGATGCGGTTCAACGTGTGAGTGATGCGGTGTTGCGTTCTCGTGCTGGATTACAAGATCCAAATAAACCGATTGGCTCATTCCTATTTTTAGGACCAACGGGTGTTGGTAAAACAGAGTTGGCTAAAGCGTTAGCGCAACAACTATTTGATAGCGACACACATATGGTTCGCATTGATATGAGTGAGTACATGGAAAAACATACGGTTTCTCGTTTAGTGGGAGCTCCTCCGGGGTATATTGGCTACGAAGAAGGTGGGCAATTAACCGAAGCGGTGCGTCGTAGTCCGTATACGATTGTGTTACTAGATGAAATTGAAAAAGCGCATCCCGATGTGTTTAATATTTTATTGCAAGTGCTTGATGATGGGCGCTTAACCGATTCTAAAGGACGTACGGTTGATTTTAAAAATACGGTGTTGATCATGACAAGTAATATTGGTTCGCATTTGTTGTTAGACGGATTGGATAGTAGTGGTCAATTGACACAAGTATCACAAGATGGTGTGAATGCACTATTAAAAGCACAGTTTAAACCAGAGTTTTTAAACCGTATTGATGACATTGTGATGTTTACACCGTTAAGTGAGCAATTTGTAAAAAGCATTGTGCATAAATTGGTAGCTGATTTAAACAAACGGTTACAACAACAAAATCTACTGTTGCAATTGAGTGATGAGGTGGTAGATTGGATTGTTGACAATGGATACGATGTCGCCTATGGTGCGCGTCCATTAAAACGCTTTATGACACATCATATTGAAACACCTTTAGCCCGTGAAGTGATAGCAGGACGTATTTCATCGCAAGCAACAATTCAAGGGTATTTGGAAAACGGAGAAATCGCGTTTAAAGTCATTGCATAAGTAACAAAAAACCTCACCGGATTCGGTGAGGTTTTACGATTTATTTTAAAGTAAAGCGAACAACGTAAAGGACGACTATAAACAATCCAAACCATATGTACTGATTATAGGTGTTGTCTTTGGTTTTTGTACGGTAGGTGATCGTTAGAGCGAATACGCTTAATGCTAAAAGTAAAAATACTGCTAGTCCAGCCACTGCTAAAGTGCCTAAAACAGAAAATAGTGGGTCGGGTGCTTTGACTTGTAATATAAACATAATGGCTATAAATAGTAGCCCAATAGCCCCTGATAATATAGCGAATTTAGATAATTTTTGTAGCAATTTACCGATTTTTTGTTTTTCAAATTCCATGATGACGTCCCCCTTTGTTGTACGACAAATGATTTTTAATTAAATGATACGCTTGTTCGTTGCATATGTCGATAGGTGTGGCCTAAAAATGTTGTAGAACAGACGTTTTTGTAGCCCATTTTTTGATAGAGTGCAAAAGCGTTATCGTTACCGTATTCACAATTTAATCCGATGATGGATTGTGAGGCATTAGCGTGCAAATAATTGAAAAAAGCTTTAGCGATGCCTTGACTACGATGTTGTGGAGCGACCACTAAACTATCTAAATACCATTCATCATCACAACTTTCACGTTCCATGTGTAATGGTGTGGTGTCTACATTCGGGAAACGTTTGCGAATATAATCGATGAGTTGTTTATCGTACGCAGGCTCTTTATGTCCGTCATAGCCATACAACACCCCAACAATCCGATGATTGATTTCGTAGACGAGTGCGTTACGATATGAGAATTTACTCTCGTCGCGTCGCATTAAATCGCACATGGTGTGTTTGAATGTTGCATCGTCTAAAAGTGTGAGTAGTGGGTGTGACATATCTTCCCAAATTATGCGAATGAGTGGGTAGATGCTAGAAATGTCGTCTAAAGTGGCGTGTCGAATGGTCATTACAATATTTTTCCTATATAAATTGGTCTAAAAGTGATATAATCTTTTCTGTATCATTATCGCATAAGGAGTAAAAAATGGCAAAAAGAAGATTTGTAGGACTAAGTATTATTGCGCTTTATATTTTAGGTTTAGAAATGTTTGGGAACATGGCATTTCACTCGTTTGGCTTTAGGGAAGATGTAGCTATTTTGTTTGCATCAAGTGCGGTAGTATTCTGTATTGTTGCCCTTTTAAAAGCAACTCATCTGGAGTTATTCAATTTTAGAAAAGTAAAAATAAAAAATATGTTGCTAGCAATTGGAATGGGGTACGCCTTAACGATTGTTGCCAATCTCATTATGCAATTATTGCCGAAAGTGGTGATGCGTAATCAAGCGTCAGTTGAACAATTATTACAAGGGTCAACTTTGTTAAACGGGGCAATGATTGTCATTGTTGTTGTGCCATTTTTAGAAGAAATTGTTTTTCGCGGGGTGTTTTTAAATTTATTGTTACCAAAACATCCTGTCATTGCCATTGTTTTATCTAGTGTACTTTTTGCTTTTGCGCACAGTGGAACGACTTTTACAGAGTTTGTGACCTATTTTTTACCAGGCATGATTTTAGGTTTTCTTGCATATTATTTTAAAGGGATTGAATATTCGTATGGGTATCATGCTTTTACAAATGCGTTAGGCTTTGTGGTAATCGCAGGTTTAGTCGGATAAGTGGAGTTTGAACATGATTGTAGTTAAAAATTTGAGTTACGCCTATAACAATGGCGAAGAAAAAGTAGAGGCACTACGTGATTTGTCGTTTACGATACCGAAAGGGCAGTGGGTTGCTGTGTGTGGTCATAACGGTTCGGGGAAATCAACGTTGGCTAAACTATTGGATGGTTTGTTAGAGGCGCGATCAGGTGTTATTGAAATTGATGGACTGACACTTTCACATGAGACGGTGTATGATGTGCGCAGTAAAATTGGAATGGTTTTTCAAAACCCAGATAACCAATTTGTTGGTGTGACCGTTGAAGATGATGTCGCGTTTGGTTTGGAAAATCAAGGTGTGGATCCAAAAGAAATGCAAGAAAAAATTGATAGTGCATTAGAATTAGTGAGCATGAAGCAATTTGCAGGTAAAGAGCCGTCACGTTTATCCGGTGGGCAAAAACAACGTGTCGCGATTGCTAGTGTGTTGGCACAACAACCAAAAATTATAATTTTAGATGAGGCGACGGCAATGCTTGACCCTAAAGGTAGACAACAAGTGTTACGTGTTGTGAAAGAACTAAAACAACAGTTTGATTTAACGGTATTGTCCATTACGCACGACATTGAAGAAGTGTTAATGGCAGATCGTGCCATTGTGTTACAAAAAGGAACGTTGCAATATGACGGCGATCCCAAAACACTATTTAGTGGACAATATGATGTTGATTTTCTTGGGTTAGCGAAACCGTATGAGCGCCAAATTTATGAATTGTTACAAGAAAAAGGTGTCGCATTACCAAAAGCGTACATGACAATGGAAGAGTTGGAGGAATGGCTATGTCAATCACTTTTGACCAAGTAAGTTACATTTATCAACCTAATACACCGTTTGAACATAAAAGTTTAAATGATGTGTCTTTGACGATTTCAGAAAAAGATTTTGTTGCGGTAGTGGGACATACGGGAAGTGGGAAATCGACATTAATTCAACATATGAATGCGCTATTAAAACCATCGCAAGGCGCAGTGAGTATTGATGCGTTTCAAATTACGCCCGAAACGAAAGATAAACAACTTAAACCGCTTCGTCAAAAAGTCGGCATTGTGTTTCAGTTTCCAGAAGCACAATTGTTTGAAGAAACGGTTTTAAAAGATGTTATGTTTGGCCCGCTAAATTTTGGAGATACACCCGAAATGGCGAAACAAAAGGCGATTGATGCTTTGCAGTTGGTCGGGATTGATGAAACATTATTCGAACGTTCGCCGTTTGAATTATCCGGTGGTCAAATGCGTCGCGTGGCGATTGCAGGGATTTTAGCCATTCAACCAGATGTTTTAGTGCTAGATGAACCAACCGCAGGATTGGATCCTAAAACCCGAGATTACATGATGAATTTATTTCATCGCCTACACCGTGAACGTGAATTAACGATTGTATTGGTAACGCACCAAATGAATGATGTGGTGACGTATGCCAATCGTGTGATATTGTTAAATCAAGGGAATTTAATGTTTGACGGTCCGGTTGATGCATTATTTGCCAATGAAGCGTTTTTGAAAGAACATCATATTGGTTTACCGCATTCGTTACAATTTGTGAAAAATTTAAAAGAAAAAGGGGTTCATTTTTCGAAAAACTACTACACGACGGAAACGTTGGTTGATGAACTCGTTTTACGCTTAGGAGGCGACAATGTTAGATAATGTTTTGTTAGGCCGCTTCTTACCGGGCGATTCGTTTGTCCACAAACTCGATTCGCGAGCGAAGTTATTATTTATTATGGCTTTTTTTGTGGTGGTGTTTTCTGCTAGCACACTTGCGGATTACGGCATTTTAGTGGTATTTTTATTAGTGTGCGTGTTGATGTCACGTATCACGCTAGGTTATTTTTTTCAAGGCATTAAGCCAATGATTTGGCTAATTTTATTTACAGCCTTTTTCCAAATTTTATTTGTGCAAACAGGTGAAGTGTATACGTCATTGTGGATTATTAAAGTAACGGATGAAGGGTTGTGGCAAGCGTTTATTGTCACGCTACGGTTTACCATTATTATTGGCATGTCGACTTTACTCACGTTGACCACTAATCCGTTAGGGTTAAGCGATGCGGTAGAAAGTTTATTATCTCCATTTCGTCGTTTTGGATTACCCGTACATGAAATTGCATTAATTTTATCCATTGCAATGCGATTTGTACCGACCATTTTAAACGAAGCAAGTACCATTATGAACGCACAGCGTTCTCGGGGTGTGGATTTTAATGAAGGTTCATTGCTTAAACGCATTAAAACGATTATTCCGATATTGATTCCACTATTTGCCAATGCCATTCGTCGAGCAGATGAATTGGCGAATGCCATGGAAGCTAGAGGGTATCAAGGTGGCGATACACGTACTAAATATCGTCAATTAAAATGGACATTTAATGACACGAGTGTGTTTGTCGTACTTGTTTTATTGTATGTTATACTCTATTTTACATAATGAATAACAGTGCTATCTTTGTTAAATTGCAAGGAACGGAAACAAAATTTTCTGTGACGTAACGCAATAAAAGATGGCACTTTTTGTTTGTGCTTGTGAAATGTGTGATATAATGAGCGTGGAGTGTACAAACATGAAAAAAATAATTAAAAAAGCTATAAAAGGCTATCAAAAATATATTTCACCGGCAACGCCACCAAGTTGTCGCTATGAACCGACGTGCTCACATTATGCTTTAGAAGCGGTCGAAAAACATGGTGCATTGAAAGGCAGTTTAATGGCGGTGGGAAGAATTTGTCGGTGTCATCCGTTTATTAAAGGCGGGGTAGATCCTGTTCCGGACTATTTTACGTTACGACGAAACACATTTAAACACGAAAAACAAGCGGAGGAAAGTCATGGGGAATCTGATTAAAGTCTGTCGCATGCGTTGGGAAATATACGTGATTCATGCTGCGTTAGCCATCATTACGGGAATGGTATGGTTTATATTTCACTACACTAAAGAATTTTTTTCAATGTATCAATCTGTAGCGCAAGTGCTTAATGTTTTGCAACTACTTTGTATTGTGTTGATTATTGGATTAGTTGTTATTGTGTGGTTACAACATCAAAAAGCAGGCGTATTTGCATTTTATGAAAATGGTGTACTCAATCAAAAAACAAATGTTTTTTATTTTTATCACGATATTATGACGTATAGCTTTATACCACAAAGTAATAAATCAGCCAATCAACTCTATTTTGAAACAGATGACGACAAAGAAGAAACGTTAAGCGCATTGTTAGATAAAGATGCCTTTCGCTTATTTCAAGAAGGGCATGCGCGTATTTGGGCAAAGTTTGTTGTGAAACAAATTGAAGCCAAACGTATCATTTCTTTTGATGTTGATGAAGATGTCACATCTTTTAAAATGAAAGTACATGGCAATGATGACGATAAAACATTGATTTTATCGCATGAAGGTATTATCTGTTACAATCAATTTTATCAATGGCACCAATTGTCACGATATGAATTTTCGTATTCAGGGATGTTGACCATAAAGGATACGGCACTTCAAACGGTGTTTATGGAACCGATTGTTAATATCGAACGATTTTATTTATTTATTCATGTGTTAGATCATTATATAAAGAGGGATTATGAACAAGCAATCAATTAGACAAATTTATATATTGTGTGCGGTGATACCATTAGCTATTATGATTGTCAACTTTATTATTTTGGGTATGTATCCATTTGGGAATACAACAGTTATGGCAATTGATTTTGCATCGCAATATATCGATTTGTTTGCTTATTTAAAACGCGCAGTATTATCACTAGACGTGGATAGCTTTTTTTATTCCTTTTCCAAATCGCTCGGTGGGGATATGGTCGGATTATGGGGGTACTATTTACTCAGTCCATTTAATTTGATTTATGTTATATTACCTTTTGAAGCGTTACGTATTTCGGCAACATTGACCATTTTGGCGCGATATAGTGCGATGGGATTAACATTTGGACATTTGCTCATTAAACGTTACAACGGTTTGCGTCACAAGCCATTATTGATTCCAATATTTGCAACGTTGTATGCGTTAAGTGGGTTTGCCATTGCGTATCAAATGAATCCACTATGGTACGATGCACTTGTTTTTTTACCACTCATTATCATTGGTGTAGAGCAAGTGATGGACGGGCGAAAAAATGTATATCATTACGTGCTTTTATTAGGTGCGATGATCATTATGCAATATTACATGGCATATATGATGTGTTTATTCATCATTTTATATGCATTGTTTTATGCCACACGTCTTTCTTTTGGAAATACGATTAAGCAAAAGCTAGTGAGTTATTTTAAACCGCTATTACGTTTAGCCATATGGTCGTTAGTAGCAGTAGGCATTAGCGCCATTATTTTATATCCAGTTGTGCAAAACTTGTTGATTACGAAAGGAACGTATACAGAAGTCGTTCGTTTTCAATGGGCATTTGAATTTAATCCGTTAGAAATTATTTCTAAATTGTTTATTGGTGCGTTTGATTATGACCAAATGCCAGCAGGTTTGCCAAATGTTTATGTTGGGGCAGTTGCCTTAATCGGTTTAATGCTCTATTTTTCAAATCAATCCATTCGAAAAAGCGAACGATTTGCTGCCTTTTTTGTGCTTTTGGTGTTTGTTTTATCGATGGTGCATGATTTTACGAATAAAATTTGGCATCTCGGTCAAACGCCGGCGTGGTTTTATCACCGTTTCACGTACTTAACCTGCTTTTTTATGGTGTTACTCGCCTATCGTGGTGTTGTCGGTCTGCAAAAACTATCCAAGCGCCGAATCATCGGTATTGTAGCCGTATTGTTAGGGCTTATGAGTAGCGCATTGACGCAGCAACATTCATTTATGACGCTACCACAACAACTGTTGTCAATGGCATTTTGGCTAGTGGCGTTACTGTTGCTGGTACAAATCTCTAAAGAAAGAGCGTTACCGTTAATACTTCTTTTTACGGTTGCAGAGTTAGGTGTGAATGCGAATATTGTCCAATCACGTATTGGGTATGCCCATGCTGGCTCGTTTTTAAATGCGTACTCTGTCCAAAAAGAAGTGATTGATAAAATTCGACCGGACAACACACAATTTTATCGCACTGCAAAACTGTTTAACCGCACTAAAAACGATCCGTTTATGTTTGATTTTCCGGGATTAACAAATTTCAGTTCGACGATGGAAGCCTCAACGCTCGATTTATTTGATTATTTTGGTGATGCCGGCGCAAATGCAGCGACGAATTATGGGAATGGAACGGCATTGACGGATGCGTTATTTAGTGTGAAATATATCGTACAAATGCGTAACTTGCCTGTGGATTTGCAAAATGATGAAAATATTTATGCGTTTACGCGAGAATCGACACGTAAAGATTTAAATGCGTATTATCACCCAACGTTTGAAAGCAGTCGATTACGCGTGTATCAAAACGATAATGTTTTACCGATTGGGTTTGCATCTAGTGATGCGTTAGTTAATTTGAGAATGGAGCGCAATGCGCCTGCGTATAATCAAAATCAAGTGTTAAATGCTTTACAGCCAAGTGATACAAAATATTTTGAGCAATTCGCCTTTTCAAATATTACACTCGATAATTTTGAAACAGACAATCCGAATAATTTAAGCAGTGTTGCTTTGAAGCGTATTGATAAGAATCGCAGTGCAACAATAACGTATCGCTTTACACCACAAACCAATGAAGCGTATTACATTTCTTTACCGGCAAGTACAAACCTAAGCAAAAATGATATTACGTTTGAATTGAACGGGCAAGTATATGAATATTATCGTACGTATGATCAACGACAATTGTTCAATGTCGCCTATGGCAATAAAGGAGAACCGATTGAATTTAAAATTTCAACGTCATCTTTAGACGAATTGACAATTTATAACGTGCAATTGTGGCGGTTGAATGAAGTGTTGACGCGTGAAGCGATTGCTAAAACGAAAGAAAATGGGTTAACTGTTACGCAATGGAGTGATAATCGTATCGAAGGGACGATTACATTGTCAAGCGAACAGACACATATGATGACAAGTATTCCGTATAGTCCGGGTTGGAAAGCGTATGTTGATGATAAAGAAGTCAACACACGACAAGTATGGAATAGTTTACTCGCTGTGCCAATGACGTCTGGTATGCACACTGTCAAACTGGTGTATACACCTGTTGGGTGGTGGATTGGCGTGAGTGTGACGGCAGCAAGTTTAGTCATTGTTGGCATTTATACAATATGGGAGAGAAGAAAAAATGATTCAATTTTATAATACATTAACCAATCAAAAAGAACCGTTTAAACCGTTAGTCGATGATCAAGTGAGCATGTACGTGTGTGGTCCAACGGTTTATAACTACATCCATATTGGTAATGCACGTAGTACGGTTGCGTTTGATGTTGTCCGTCGCTATTTAGAATATCGTGGCTTTACAGTCAATTACGTTTCTAATTTTACCGATGTAGATGATAAAATTATTCGTGCGGCAAACGAAATGGACATTTCACCACGTGAAGTGGCTGATCGATTTATTCACGCTTTTTATGAAGATACGGCGGCGTTAAACGTGAAAAAAGCGACACTTAACCCCCGCGTAATGGATAGTATTGATGACATTATCGCGTTTATTCAAGTGCTAATCGATAAAGGCTTTGCGTATGTGGTAGATGGCGATGTCTATTTTAAAACACGTCATTTTGAACAGTACGGTCAATTAAGTGGGCAATCGATTGATGATTTAATTGCCGGAGCAAGCCAACGGGTTGACGATGATACCGCACAAAAGCACGACCCATTAGATTTTGCGCTTTGGAAAAGGGCTAAAGAAAATGAAATTCATTGGCATTCTCCATGGGGATGTGGTCGTCCCGGCTGGCATATTGAATGTTCTGTAATGGCAACTAAATTTTTAGGCGACACCATTGATATTCATGCCGGTGGACACGATTTAACGTTTCCGCATCACGAAAATGAAATTGCACAATCCCAAGCAAAAACAGGTAAACCATTTGCAAACTATTGGTTGCATAATGGGTTTGTAACGTTTGATGGCGAAAAAATGAGTAAATCACTTGGTAATTTTGTGTTGGTGCATGATTTGATTCAACAAGTTGACCCTCAAGTTGTTCGCTTTTTACTTGCAACAGCCCATTATCGTAAACCGCTAGAATTTAAAGAAGATATTATTGCTGAAGCAACCGTTAATTTAGAGAAATTTAAAGCGACACTTCGACAAATTCAATTCCGTTTAAATACGGCGGTAACGGATATGTGTGTTAGTGATGAAACAATGTTAGAAACGATGCGTACACAGGAAAATGCTTTTAAAGAAGCCATGGACGATGACATTAATGCACCAAACGGCATGAAAGTGTTGTATGAATTATTGCGTGATATTAACGTCTACACACAACGTGAAACGGTTAACGCATCCGTTTTAGGTATTGTGAAAACGCGACTTTTAGCCATGTGCGATGTATTTGGTATGGTGTTAGAAGAGGAAGAAACATTATTAGATGAAGATATTGTTTCGTTAATTGAAGAACGGACTCAAGCGCGTTTAATTAAAGATTTTAAACGTAGTGATGAAATTCGTGATTACTTAAAATCACAAGGGATTATTTTAGACGATACACCACAAGGTACACGTTATAAACGAGTGTAGTGAGTGGTAAACAGATAGATAGTTGCAAAAGTGGCGGTTGATGATGCGTTGACGGTCACTTTTGCATTGATGGCATAACTTAGATGTTCGTCACAACGGGTAGTAAACTTGATAAAAACGCCATATTAAAGTAATATTGTATTCATAATGAATGGGAGGTGAGTTTATGGCAAAACAAAAGGACTATACAGCACAAGATGTGCTTGATTTATGTCGGACGTATATGAATGAAGAGCACGTTACATTTGTAAAAAAAGCCTATGAGTTTGCTGAACACGCCCACCGTTCCATGCAACGTAAATCGGGAGAACCGTATATTATTCACCCAATTCAAGTAGCGGGTATTTTAGCAAATTTGCATATGGATCCGCATACGGTAGCAGCAGGTTTTTTACACGATGTTGTTGAAGATACAGAATACACTTATGATGATATGGTGACACATTTTTCACAAAGCGTAGCCGACATTATTGAGGGTGTCACAAAAATTGGGCAAGTAGAGTACCAATCAAAAGCAGAAAATAAGGCGGAAAATCACCGCAAAATGCTTTTGGCTATGGCGCAAGATTTTCGTGTCATTATTGTCAAATTGGCAGATAGATTACACAACATGCGTACAATGGAGTACCAGACGGAACATAAACAGCAACAAAAATCAGAAGAAACGCTTGAAATTTACGCGCCTTTAGCGCATCGCTTAGGGATGAGTAAAATTAAGTGGGAGTTGGAAGATTTATCGTTACGTTACTTGGAAACACAGGCGTATTATAATATTGTGTCGCTGATGAGCTCAAAACGTGAAGAGCGTGAGGCGTGGGTAAATGAGACAATCGATGAGATTCAACATTTACTTGATGAGATGCACATTAAAGCAGAAATTAAAGGTCGTCCGAAACACATTTATTCTATTTACAAAAAAATGGTAAATAAGAAAAAAGAGTTTAGCGAAATTTATGACTTGCTGGCAGTTCGTGTGTTGGTCAATGATATTAAAGATTGTTACGCGGTGTTAGGGTTGGTGCATACTAAATGGACACCACTTCCAGGGCGGTTTAAAGATTATATTGCCATGCCTAAACCAAATATGTATCAGTCGTTACACACAACCATTATTGGTCCGGGTGGGACACCGATTGAAATTCAAATTAGAACGTATGAAATGCATCGTATTGCTGAAAACGGGGTTGCTGCGCATTGGGCGTATAAAGAGGGTGTGACGAGTAAAGTTGCCTCAACGCCTTTGCAAGAACGGATGAATTGGTTCAAAGATATGATGGAGTTGCAAAGTGATGCAACAAACGCCAGCGAATTTATTGAATCCGTTAAAACCGATTTATTTAATGATCGTGTTTATGTCTTTACACCAAAAGGTGATGTGACGGAATTGCCAAGCGGGTCAGGTCCGTTAGACTTTGCCTATAGTGTGCATACTGAACTTGGGAATAAAACGGTCGGTGCAACCGTCAACGGTAAAAATGTTGGATTAGATACGGTTTTAGTGAATGGCGATATTATTGATATTCGTACAAGTAGTAGTGCAAATCCATCACCCGATTGGTTAAAGATGGTTGTGACTAGCCGTGCCAAAAATAAAATTAAACGGTATTTAAAATCTCAAGAACGTGATGCCAGTATTGCGCGCGGACGCGACTTATTGGAAAAAGCGATTGTTGAGTTAGAATTTGATCCGAAAGAAATTTTGACGAAAGAACGTATCGATGACGTATTGGAACGCCTAAATGTACATACAATCGATGATATGTATGCGATGGTTGGTTTTGGTGAACAGTCCTCTCTAGCGGTAGCCAATCGTTTAACCGAAAAAGAACGCCGTCAAAAAGAAAAAGAATTAGAAATTCAGCAACTTTTAGCCAAGCCAGAACCGAAGCGCACTGTGATGACCATTCGTGATGAAAATGGTTTAATTGTGAGTGGTGGCGATAATTTATTAATTCGTTTGGCGCGGTGTTGTAGACCGGTTCCAGGAGATACGGTGACGGGGTATATTACAAAAGGCCACGGCATTACTGTCCATCGACAAGACTGCCCTAATGTCCAGTTGCCACATGCAGATGAAGCAAGGCTGATTGATGTTGAATGGGATATGGCGAATAAAAAAGTACATAAAGATTATGATACCGAAATTATTATTACCGCATATGATCGAAACGGTTTAATTAACGACATCATTACAACGGCAAATAGTACCGTTAAAAAAATGAATGGGATTAACGCAAAAATCAACGACCACATTGCAACCATTACATTGCGAGTAGGGATTGAAAATATTCAAGAGTTAAATCGATTACTCGATAAATTACGTATGATAACAGAAGTGTACCGTGTACAACGTGTCATTTCATAATGTAAAATGATCGCCTTTGGTCTTCGTGCCAAAGGCTTTTTTAAAGGAGAAAGTATGAAAGTAGTATTACAACGTGCTCGTTGTGCGAGTGTGAGCATTGATGGAAAAGTACATGGACAAATTGAAAACGGCTATGTTTTGTTAGTGGGAATTGCTGAAACGGATACAACAAAAGAAGCGGATTACCTAGCTAAAAAAATTGTGAATTTGCGTGTGTTTGAAGATGAAGACGGTAAAATGAATCAAAATATTCAATCTGTAGGCGGTTCAATCTTATCCGTTTCACAATTTACATTATTTGCCGATACAAAAAAGGGAAATCGTCCTAGTTTTATAAAAGCTGCCAAACCGGATATTGCGATTCCGCTATATCACTATTTTAACGATACTTTAAGACAATATGATATTCCTGTTGAAACGGGTGTGTTTGGAGCGAATATGCAAGTATCTTTAGTTAATGATGGACCGGTAACGATTATATTGGATACGGCTGAATAATTTAAATGGTATCGAACAAAAATAGGGTGTAATAAAAGTAGGTGGTTGTATGCTTTGCCATGTGTCATTAGTTACGTTGCAGACGCAAAAAGTTGGTGTCTTAACGCGCTATCTTTTTCATTATACCCATTTATGATACAATGAAGCGAGATTAAAAAGGAAGATGACCATGTTATTTGATACACATACACATATAAATACACCGCAATTTCAAGATGATTTAGATGCGACCATTTTGCGCGCAAAAGAACATGGTGTGACACAAATGGCGGTTGTTGGTTTTGATGAACCAACCATTTTAAAAAGTTTAGAATTATCGAAACAATACGACAATATTTACAGTATTGTTGGGTGGCACCCGGTTGAAACGCCCAGCTATACAATGGCACTTGAAAAACAATTGCAAGAATGGCTAACGCACGATAAAGTGGTGGCACTTGGCGAAATTGGATTGGATTATCATTGGAATACCGATACACCACAAAACCAAGAAAAAGTATTTAGACGTCAAATCGCCATTGCAAATGAGATGAATTTACCGATTGTGATTCACACGCGAGAAGCTCTGGAAGACACGTACCGCATTTTGAAATCTTCGTCATTTCAGGGTGGGATTATGCACAGTTTTTCTGGGAATATTTCCGATATGCAACGTTTTCTTGATTTAGGAATGTACATTTCGCTAAGTGGCGTGGTGACGTTCAAAAAGTCACTGGATTTACAAGAAGTTGCAAAAGTCGTTCCGTTAGATCGATTGTTGATTGAAACGGATGCCCCGTATTTATCGCCTGTTCCGTATCGTGGTAAGCGTAACGAGCCAAGTTATGTGTATCACGTGGCGGAGAAAATCGCGCAATTACGTGAGTGTTCGATTGAAGACATTGCAACTGCGACGACGCAAAACGCTAGAAAGTTATTTAGACTATGAAAGAAATCATTGTTGTAGAAGGACGAGATGATACGCGCCGTTTAAAAGAGGTTTTGGGTGTGGTGGATACGATTGAAACACGTGGATCGGCAATTAATCAAGAAACATTAGAGTTGATTAAAAAGGCGCACGAGTTTCGTGGCGTTATTGTCTTGTGTGACCCCGATTTTCCGGGTGAAAAAATTAGAAAAACCATTACACAATATATACCGACCGTTAAACACGCTTTTTTAACCGTTGCCGAAGCGACGCCAAA
Organism: Carnobacteriaceae bacterium zg-C25; assembly: GCA_017945845.1. NCBI lineage: Bacteria > Bacillati > Bacillota > Bacilli > Lactobacillales > Carnobacteriaceae > Carnobacteriaceae bacterium zg-C25. Next base: position 1,260,336 of record CP072828.1, on the reverse strand, counting down.
GCATAAAGGTTCTCTTGGTGTAGAACACGCGAGTGACGCGGCGATTTTGCGCGCGTTAAATGACGTGAAAAGTGTTCAAGACTACGAAAGTCAAACGCCTATTACTAAGTCATTTTTAATGCGTATTGGACTTGTTGGCTTAAATCAATCTGCTAAACGACGTGAGGCGTTAGCGAAAAAAATGGGTATTGGGCATGTGAATGGGAAACAGTTAGAAAAACGATTGAATGCATTTGGCTATACACCCGAACAAATTATGGACACGATGGCAATCGTATGGGAGGAAAATTATGGAACATTTTAGAGACATTGCAACACCGACACGAACTGCTGAAATCGTGAAAAAATACGGGTTGTCAATGAAAAAAAGTTTAGGCCAAAATTTTTTGATTGAACCGAATATTTTAACCAAAATTATTGAAGCGTCTGGCATTGATAAACAGACTAACGTCATTGAGGTCGGTCCGGGTATCGGGGCGCTCACTGAACGGATTGCACGTGTCGCCAATCACGTGTTAGCGTTTGAAATTGATCAACGTCTGTTGCCCGTATTAGCAGATACGCTTTCTCCGTATAATAATATAACGGTTGTACATGAAGATATTTTAAAAGCAAAATTACCCGAAGATGTGACGACGCGATTGGATATGACAAAACCGTTAAGTGTTGTAGCCAATTTGCCATATTACATTACGACACCCATCATTATGCATTTTTTAGATAGTCAATTACCGATTGATACCTTTGTGATGATGATGCAAAAAGAAGTGGCACAACGTATGACGGCTAAACCGGCAAGTAAAGCCTATGGATCATTGACCGTAGCCATTCAATATTACATGCATGCAGAATTGGCGTTTATTGTACCGAAAACCGTTTTTTCACCGCAACCAAATGTGGATTCGGCGATTTTAAAATTAACGCGTCGTGATAAACCGTTAGTGGATGTGTCTGATGAGACGTTATTTTTCAACGTCGTAAAAGCAAGTTTCACTCAACGCCGTAAAACATTATGGAATAATTTAACGCAATTTTTTGGAAAAGGTGAGAGCGAAAAAGCGTGGTTAGAAAATGCACTATCTTTAGCTAAAATTGAGCCGAGTGTACGTGGCGAGGCGTTAAGTATTGCAGACTTTGCACGATTAGCGAATGCACTGCATGCAACAAAATAAACGAAACAAGATGAGATAGCGTTCTGTTAAGAGCGCTATTTGTGTAGTGTTAAAAAGGGATTGCGGTACACCTAGTGAGTGCTATTAAAATGTTTATTTAAAAAAGTTTAAACATTGCCTTTATTGATACAAGATATGATAGGATAGGGGTATTGTTTAACATTAATCGATATAAAAACAGATTGATTATTTTGGTGTGCAATAACTTTTGCAAAAACACGTAAATGAACACAGATTTAAAATGGGACGAGTCCAGATTTTAGGTATCTTTCTCGTTTTTTGAAACTGAAAAAGAAAGGAAAAGTGCGATGAGAATATTGGTTGTAGACGATGAACGCGAAATCGTTGATTTATTATCCATCTATTTAAGAAAAGAGGGTTATTCAGTTATTAAAGCGTATGATGGTGTGCAGGCATTAAAAAAACTAGAAGAACATGACGATATTCAATTGATGATTTTAGACATTATGATGCCTAAAAAGGATGGGTTATCCGTTGTCAAAACCATTCGTGAAACGAATGAACAACTGCCAATTTTATTATTGAGTGCTAAAGGTAGCGATATGGATAAAATTAAAGGGTTGACAATCGGTGCAGATGATTATGTCATTAAGCCATTTCATCCACTTGAAGTTATCGCACGTGTCAAAGGTTTATTGAAACGTACAGCACCAGTTGAAGCAACAGATGACGCTTTACAAATGATTGATTTGGGTAAAATTATGATCAAAAAAGAGTTGCATGAAGTCGTGACGGCACAAGGAAAACAAGTTGCGCTAACGGCACTTGAATTTGGGATTTTATATTTATTGGCAAGTCATCCAAATCGTGTATATAGTGCTGAAGAAATTTTTGAGCAAGTATGGAAAGAAGAGCCGATTGTATCGGCGAAAACGGTGATGGTCCATATGAGTCATTTACGGGATAAACTAGAAAAAGCAACAGGTGGTGATAAAGTTGTCGAAACGGTATGGGGTGTTGGGTACAAAATTACACAACCTTAAACGAAAATATAATTTAATTGTGCAACTTGATCCAAAAGAAATTTGGAAGTTAATATTAGAAGGTATTATCACTTTAGGGGCGATGATACTCATTTATTTAGGGTTTTTATTTTTATTTTCTAAAATGTTGTATCCAAATGATAGTGCGACATTAGGGTATGTTTGGCGATTGATGGGAATCACCGAACAAAAGATTCAAATTGTACGGCATATTTTTACGTTAGCCATGATTATCATCACCGTATGGTTTACTTACTGGCGATTAAGCCGACGGTATTGGCAAATTGAGTTGCAACACGTTTTAATGGAATTGGAATACATTGCTTCGGGGCATTATGACCACCGCATTTCAGAAGATTTAGTTGGTCGTTTAAGTAGTGTCGTCTCCAGTATTAATAAATTAGTGGATTCGACAACGCGTGCTATGGTGGAAGAGCGGATTGTTGAACAAGCTAAAAATGAATTGATAACGAATGTATCGCATGATATTCGCACGCCCTTAACGTCTGTTATTGGTTATTTAGGGCTAATTGAAGAAGAAGCGTATGATAACGCAGATGAATTGAAACAGTACGTGCATATTGCCTATACGAAAGCGCAACAAATGAAACGGTTAGCCGATGATTTGTTTGAATATACTAAAATGACATCAGCAGAGATGAATTTACATCAGCAAAAAGTAAGTGTCTCTCGTTTTTTAACACAAATTGCAGCTGAATACGATACGCTCGTTAAAGAAAATCAACTTCACATTAGCGTTGATATGCCAAAAGATTATTTTATTTTTGTTGATGCACAAGCGTTAGCACGTGTATACGACAATATTATTAATAATGCAGTTAAGTATTCGCACGGCACGCACATTGTCTTACGCGCTCATCAAAACGGCGATAACATTCATTTGGCTATTTCAAATGACGGGATACCCATTGAACAACAGGCGTTGAGTCAACTGTTTACACGTTTTTATCGCGCCGACATGTCTCGAAACAGTGGTGTAGAAGGGTCGGGTTTAGGTTTGGCGATTGCACAAAGTATCGTCCACGCGCACAACGGAGAGTTAATGGTAAATTCAAACGAAACAGAAACCGTGTTTACCATCGTCTTGGAGAAATACCATGATTGAACTAAAACCGTTAACGCGTCAAGACGTCAATGAAGCATCTTGTTTAGTTGTATCGGTGTGGAAAAAACATTATCGTGGCTTGTTAAGTCAGTCGTTTTTGCAGAAACTTTCCCCAAATGCACATACCGAAAAATTTAAGCGTCAAATTGACAAATCTGACGGCTATTTGTACGGTGCGTATGACGGCGATGTTTTGGTAGGTGTTTTACAAGCGCTTGATACGGAAGATGGCATTCATTTGAAACAGCTATGCGTTAAAGAATCTGCACAAAGACAGGGCATTGGAAAACGGTTATTAACTGTTTTACCGCCTAATCGTAGTGTCAAAGCGCATGTCATTGTTGGAAATACAGTAGCGCATGCTTTTTATGAAAAAAACGGCTTTAAGAAAACAGGCGAACGAATGATGAGTGAGTATCGTGGTGGACGTTTTGCCGTTGATGTGTATGTTAGAAACAATCAAGCCAGGTAGAAATTAAGGTTGTGGACTGACACTGTCAACCTTAAAAATAATGCACTCAAAAAGTAAGTAAGGTTTTACAATTGATTCAATGAAATAGGATAAAGGTTAGAGAATCGTCTAACCTTTTTTGTTGTACCCAAATAGGCGTATTAAAGGGAATATCGTTTATATTTCAAGCAAAATATGCTAAACTATAGGCAAATTAACTATTTTGTAAAGGTAGGCAAAGGATTGGATCAACGTCTAGAAAAAATTGAAATACCGAACAGTGATGAACAATTAGCGCTCTTTGGCGCACATAATCAATTTATTCAATATATTGAAGAAGAATGTGCAGTTGTTGTAACAAGTCGCGGTGAAACCGTACATATTGCTGGAGAAGCTACGGCAGTTGAAAATGTTAAATCGCTTTTAGAGTGTTTCGTTTGGCTCATTAAACGGGGACATACATTAACACAAAGCGATGTGATGACGGGTATTAAGTTATTGCAACGGGGACGATTAGACACATTTTATGAATTGTACGACCAAGAAGTAGGGCGCACGATTAAAGGTGAAAGCATTAAAGCAAAAACGTTTGGCCAACGCCAATACGTTCGCGCAATTCAACGTCACGACATTGTTTTTGGAATTGGACCTGCTGGAACGGGTAAAACGTTTTTGGCGGTTGTATTAGCCGTTAATGCTTTACGCAACGGTGAAGTTAAAAAAATTGTACTGACTCGCCCAGCCGTTGAAGCCGGAGAAAGTTTAGGTTTTTTACCCGGTGATTTAAAAGAAAAAGTAGATCCCTATTTACGTCCAGTGTATGATGCGTTGCATGCCGTTTTAGGTGTGGAACATACAAATCGCTTATTAGAACGTGACATTATTGAAATTGCGCCATTAGCGTATATGCGCGGAAGAACGTTAGATCAAGCGTTTGTCATTTTAGATGAAGCGCAAAATACAACAGTCGCACAAATGAAAATGTTTTTAACACGACTAGGCTTTGGTTCAAAAATGATTGTCAATGGCGATATTAGCCAAATTGATTTAGGGAAAAATGTAAAAAGTGGTTTGTTGGACGCTATGCATAAATTAAAAGGGATAGATGCCATTCGATTTGTTACCTTTGATGAATACGATGTTGTGCGCCATCCGTTAGTCGCAAGTATTATTAAGGCTTATGCAACAACACCACAAAAACAAGATGAAAATAAAGTGAATCAAGAAGATGACATAAAAACGGATTGATACACTTAATCGTTGAGGGAATTATGAAAAAGATGATTAATCAATTAGATAAAAAAATTGGAAAAATATATGTCCCGTTTATTTTGTTACTTGTATCTATAGTGACGTTGCTATTAGCGTACCCGTTTTTACGTCAAAATATTGCACAAGTCAATATTAATACGATTGCCACGCAAACGATTCGTGCCAATAAAACGATTGAAGATACAGCAGCAACTCAAAAAGCAAAAGATGCAGCAGCTGAAAACGTGACGAAAGTCTACGCGCGTGATGATGAAATTGCTACACAAACGTTACAAATTGTATCGCAATTTTTCTCCGTAATTAGCACGTATCGTTCAGCGATTGCGACAACAACGGATACGCAAACGCCTATTGCCGAACAAATTAATGCGCGTGTTACACAGTTTTTCAAAAGTTTAGAAAATGAAAATGCCAATTTAAAAAATTACACGTATGCCTTTTCTGAAAACACCATTCGTACGCTTTTGACCGCTACCGACTATGATTTTTCAAATTATGAAAGAATTACAAAAAAAATCGTTGAAAGTATTTTACAAGACAATATTTATCCAACGACAACGGATACACGTAATGCGCAAGATAAAGCCAACAGCATGTTATTAACACAAACGTATTCAGATAGTACACGTGATATTGTGCATGATTTAATGACACCAGCTATTGTGGCAACTATGGTCGTCAATGAAGAAGCAACCAATCAATTGATTGAAACAACTAAACAACAAACTTCGGCAGTTGTAATTTTGCAAGGGGACGTTATTGTTCGACAAGGTGAAGTTATCACACAAACGACTTACGATAAACTTGCGTTGTTAGGAATGATTAATAACTCCGCCTTTTTTGAAAGTGTGACAGGTTTTGTGGTCGTGCTCGTGATTCAATTCGCACTAGTGTGGTATTTTATTCACCAACAAGCTGTTGAACAATCAAAACGTAATTTATACGTGAACATGTACGCCTTTTTCATGTTGTTCATGTTAGCCATCACTTTCACGCTAAATTCAATTCAATCATCTGGAGTGGAGTATATTGGATTAGTCGCTCCAATTGGTGTCGTACCATTTGTATTAGTCCCTAAAGCGAAGCGACGACTGGCTATATTACTCGTCAGCTTTTTAATCGTCATTTTCTTCTTTGTTGGAGATAGTGGTAGCTCGGTTCAAGTACCACTCGTATGGAAATTTTATACGTTAATTGGATTGTTGTCGTTGGCGGTGGTGTCAGGGCGTTCGTTACATAAACGCAATGAAAACTTTTTAACGCTACTCATTATATCCATCGGATTTATTGTTGGGTTGGCAACTGTACACGGCGTCGAATTATTTTCAAACACCTTTTTCAGTATGTTGGCTTACGCCGTTGTCAATGTGGCGTTAACTTACGCAATTATTCGACTAGGTCAACCGTATTTCGATTTATTATTTGAAGATAAAGCCATGTTGCGTATGATTGAGTTATCCAATCCAAATCAACCGTTATTAAAAGAATTGATTTCGAAAGCACCTGGAACGTATCATCATAGCATTATGGTTGCCAATTTGAGTGCAAATGCCGTTGAAGCGATTGGTGGCGATTCATTATTCACGCGTGTGGCATGTTATTATCATGATATTGGGAAATTGAAAGATCCAATATTTTTTACTGAAAACGTGCCAAAAGGTATGGAAAGTCCACACGATTTGCTAACGCCGTTTCAAAGTCGAGACATTATTTTTGACCATGTTAGTGACGGGGTAAAACGTTTGACGCAAGAACAGTTACCACAAGGGATTATTGATATTTGTGCGCAACATCATGGAACAACCGTCATGAAATATTTTTATGTAAAAGCAAAAGAAATGGATGATGCTGTAACCGAAGATGATTTTCGTTATCCGGGTCCAAAACCACAAACGATTGAATCAGCAGTTGTATCTATTGCCGATTCTGTAGAAGCTGCAGCACGTTCAATGAGTCAGCCAACACAAGAGTCAATTATATCATTAGTGCAGTCAACAATTAGATCACGTATTATTGATGGTCAATTCGATGAGTGCCCAATTACAATGAAAGATTTAAAAATTGTTGAAGAATCATTAATTTCCGGTTTATCAGGTACATACCATAATCGTGTCAAATATCCGAAATTAAGAAAGGACAAATAAATGATTGTTGATATTATAGATGAAACGGGAGAAGTTTCGAGTGAACATATTGAGTTGGTGGAGAAAATCGTTCAATTTGCTAACGAGTATATGGAACAGACGGATAATATAGAGTGTGCCATTACTTTGGTAGACAATGAAGCCATTCGTGTGATTAATCGTGATTATCGTCATAAAGATGTACCGACAGATGTCATTAGTTTTGCGCTTGACGACGATCACAGTGACGCGCAAATTGCTATCAATACGGATGCATCGTTTGCTCATCATATTGGCGACATTATCATTTCTGTTGAACGAGCTAAAGAGCAAGCAGAAGATTATGGGCATTCTTTTGAACGCGAGTTAGGTTTTTTAGCCGTTCATGGGTTCCTACATTTAAATGGCTACGACCATATGAATGAAGCAGACGAAAAAGAGATGTTTGGTTTACAAAATGAAATTTTCGAAGCGTTTGGGTTGGTGCGCTAATGGTTTTACAAACACATAAAAATAAATCTTTTTTTCAAGCGTTAAAGCATGCCGTTGACGGTGTGGTATATAGCGTTAAAAACGAAACGAATATGCGTATCCATTGCGTTATGGCTACGACAATTATTGCACTAAGTATTGTATTTCAGATTAGTGCAGAAGAATGGTTGTGGGTATTACAATGCATTGCATTCATCTTATTCGCCGAATTAGTCAATTCGGCGCTAGAAAAAATTGTAGATGCCGTAACACAACAACAGTATTACACATGGGCAAAACACGTGAAAGATATGGCTGCTGGCGCGGTATTGGTAAGTGCCATTTATACCGTATGCGTGGGTGCGATTATTTTCGTTCCGAGAGTCATGGAATTTATATTTTAAGGAGAAAACATGCAACACAATTCAAATTTTCGTTCGGGGTTTGTAGCCATTGTCGGCCGTCCAAACGTGGGAAAATCAACGTTACTTAATCGTGTGTTAGGTCAAAAAATCGCAATTATGAGCGATAAGGCGCAAACAACGCGTAATAAAATACAAGGTGTCTATACGGATAAACAAGCACAAATTATTTTTATGGATACACCGGGTATTCATAAACCAAAACATGCGTTAGGGGAATTTATGTTAGATGCGGCCTATTCATCTTTAAAAGAAGTTGAATTGGTCTTGTTTTTAATTAATGCCGGAGAACCGATTGGGCGTGGTGATCGCTTCATTATTGAGCGATTAAAGCAACAAAAAACACCCGTTTTTTTAATTATTAATAAAATTGATTTGGTGCATCCAGATGAGTTATTCACGATTATTGAAACGTATCAAAAAGAAATGGAATTTGCACAAATTGTTCCGATTTCAGCGTTACAAGGGAATAATGTCGATCATTTATTAGAAACGATAAAAGGTTATTTACCTGTAGGGCCACAATATTATCCAGCGGATCAAGTTACTGACCACCCGGAATATTTTGTTGTGTCAGAGTTTATTCGTGAAAAAGTATTGCAACTGACAAAAGAAGAAGTTCCGCATTCGATTGCAGTAGTGGTCGATCAAATGCAAAAAAATGAGCAAGGTAAAGTGCATGTTTATGCCACAATCATTGTAGAGCGCGCCTCTCAAAAAGGTATTGTTATCGGTAAAGGTGGTAAATTACTTAAAGAAATTGGAACGCGTGCAAGACGTGATATTGAAAACTTGCTAGGTGAAAAAGTGTTCTTGGAATTATGGGTCAAAGTTCAAAAAGATTGGCGCGACAAACAATCCATGCTAGACGATTACGGCTACAAGAAAAAAGACTACAAATAATGAAATCGCAATAAAATTAGGGTTGATGGCTCGTGCCATCAACCCTAAAATGATATAGCCGCATTCGCATTAGGTGATACGGATTAAGTGCTTATACAAAAAACTGACCTTTTTGGGTCAGTTTTTTAGCTTCTATTATTAACCTAAGCGAGCGAATGCTTCTTTTGTAATGTTTTTTAAAGTATTTGCGGAATGTGTCATTGCTTCTACTTCTACTTCGTTTAATGGAATTTCGATAATACGTTTAATACCACTACGTCCGATAACGGCTGGTGCGCCAAGATACACATCGTCTTGTTTAAATTGACCGCGTAATAATACGGATAATGGTAATACGGCATTTTCATCATTAAAGATAGCTTTTGTAATACGTGCTAATGCCACACCGATACCGTAGTATGTTGCACCTTTTTTCTCAATAATTTCATAAGCGGCATCACGTACACCGACAAACAATTTATCTAATGTTTCTTTTGTAATTTCTGGTGTGGATTTAATCCATTCGTGAATTTGTAAACCACCGATGTTAGCGTGAGACCATACTGGGAATTCAGTATCTCCGTGTTCCCCTAAAATGTATGCGTGAACGCTACGCGCATCAACGCCTGTTAATGTAGAAATTGCTTGACGGAAACGTGCACTGTCTAATGATGTACCAGAACCGATAACACGATGTGCTGGTAGACCAGAAAACTTCCAAGTAGCGTATGTTAAAATATCCACTGGGTTAGCGGCTACTAAAAATAGTCCGTCAAATCCACTTGCCATAACTTCTTTAATAATTTCTTGGTAAATGGATAAGTTTTTGTGTACTAAATCTAAGCGTGTTTCGCCTGGTTTTTGAGGTGCTCCAGCTGTTAAAACAACAAGATCAGCATCGTGGCAATCTGCATATGTTGCTGCATAAATTTTTTGAGGTGCTTGATATGCTAATGCATGAGACAAGTCAATAGCGTCTCCTTCAGCTTTTTGTACGTTAATATCAATAATCCCTAATTCACGACCAATACCTTGTGTTACTAATGCGAACGCGTAACTAGAACCTACTGCCCCGTTACCAACTAAAATAACTTTTTGTTTTGTAGAAACATTTTTAACCATAAATCCTCCAAAAATTATCTTGTGATTTTTTTAACAAAGTAAGTATAACACATTTTCAAAAAAAGAAAACCTTTTTTCAAAAAATTTCATATATTTTTTTGAAAAAGTATGCAAAAAAATGAAAATGCTGTTTTTAAAAATGTGTGGTATAATTGGAAAAACCATTATTTCAATAAAAATCTAAATGGTAGCACACTAGGTGAGGTTTATATGAGTGAGAAAAAACGAATGAAAGTATCTGTTGACGGTAAAGCATATACAGTAATTTCAACTGAAACCGCACAACATATTCGAACAGTAGAAGAAATTGTAAATGAACAGTTTCGTCAATTAAAACAAGAAATGAAAAATGTAACAAATGAAGATGTTGCGATTTTATTGGCTTTAAATACGGTGTCACAACAAATACAATTGACGCAAGAAGTCATGAATTTACGAAAACAATTAAACAATCGTTTTCAAGATAGTCACACACTTAAAGGGCAAAATACAAGTGTGTTTGCAAAAAATTCTACTCGACGGAGTGTGCATGCACAACAAATGAGTTTTGATGATTTTGTATCATCAAAAGAAACGATTTCATGATATAAGGTAAGGAGAAAAGCGTGAGTAATTTAATGATTATTGCTATTTTATTATTAGGTTCATTTTCTGGTGCTAGGCGTGGTCTAATTGTTCAATTGGTGCATACGGCAGGGTTAATCGTATCGTTTATTTTAGCTTCGTTTAATTTCAAAGCGGTGGCGAATGTCTTGGAAACATTAATTCCGTACCCAACAGGAACGACAGCGTCTGATTTAAATTTATATAATGTGATGAAAGCCGTACAGTTTGATCAAACGTTTTATAATGCGGTAGCATTTGTTTTGATTTTATTAATTGGTTGGATAGCAACACGTGTTGTTGCGGCAATGTTAAATAATTTAACGAAAATTCCAATTTTAAAACAGTTAAACGGCATTGGTGGTGGTGTGTTAGGGTTTTTATGTAATTGGATAGGTTTATTTTTTATCTTGTCGTTATTGTCAACGTTACCAATTGCACCAATTCAAAATATGTTTTCAGGAAATTCTTTAGCGACATTTATTGTGAAACAAACGCCAGTCCTTTCACAATACATTTTAGATCAATGGCTTGTTATGCGTTAATCAGTTTGAATAATAGAAAACTGTAAAACGTCTATACCATTAAAGAATACTTTTGCATATTTGTGGAATGTATTGATGAGTTATTTTAGAAAATAATGATGACAATTGATAATTAGGTGTTTTATCGTATCAAGCGATAAAACGCCTTTTTTTGTCGTTTTGACGTTGCTTTGTGGTAAAATAAAAGGAATGAAATATAAGGAAATTTGTATGCAAAAAAAATATTTAGAAAAATTAGAATTTGATAAAGTGTTGGAACAGTTGGCGCAGTTTGCCAAAAGTGAAATTGGTGTGCAAAAAGTTAGAGAGTTAATGCCGCTGACACGTCCTAATCAAGTCGTTATGGCGATGGAGCAAACGCAAGATGCGGTAACGGTACTACGTTTAAAAGGCGGACTACCCAATCCAATATTAAAAGATGTCACCGTACATTTAAAACGATTGGATATGCAAGGCATATTGAGTGCACTTGAAATTGCACAAATTGGAAAAGTGTTAAGCAGTACAAAAGAAATGGTGCAATTTTTTACAATGCTTAAAGAAGAAAAAATTGTATTGGCACATTTGCCTAAATTGGTAAGCAATTTAGTCGTGTTAAATCCATTGTTACAAACGATTATACGCAGTATTCATGAAACGGGTAGTGTGCTAGATGAGGCTAGTCCGGCGTTAAAAGGTATTCGTACGTCCATTAAACGGCAAGAACAAGCCATTCGTGAAACGTTGGATCAGTTGCTTCGTACAAAAGCCTCTCAATTGAGTGATGCCATTATTACCATGCGCGGAGATAGTTACGTCTTGCCCGTTAAACAAGAATTTCGTTATACGTTTGGCGGTGTCATTCGTGATCAAAGTAGTAGTGGTCAAACCGTCTATATTGAGCCAAAAGAAATTCAATCACTCACGACAAAATTGCGTCATTTACACGAAGAAGAACAAGACGAAATCAATCGTATTTTATGGGAGTTATGTGAAAAAATCGCCCCACATTCTGTCGATATTTTACTGAATAACCGTATTTTAGGTGAACTAGACTTTATTAATGCTAAGGCGTTGTACGCTAGAGATATTCGAGCAACAAAAGTTGATGTTGATAGCACAAATGTTGTGGCACTTTACGCGGCAAGACATCCGTTAATTGATCGTCGTGTTGTGGTGAAAAATGACATTTTAATTGGTGGCGATTTCCAAAGTATTGTGATTACAGGTCCAAATACCGGTGGAAAAACGATTTTATTAAAAACGCTTGGTTTATTACAAATTATGGGTCAATCGGGATTGCATTTACCCGTTGAAGAAGGTAGCCAAATCGGTGTCTTCACACAAATTTTTGCAGATATTGGCGATGAGCAATCCATTGAACAAAATTTAAGTACGTTTTCTTCGCACATGACAAATATTGTATCGATTTTAGATCAAATTGATGAGAAAAGTTTAGTGTTATTTGATGAGTTGGGATCGGGTACGGATCCACAAGAAGGTTCATCTTTGGCAATTGCTATTTTAGATTACATTGGACAAAAGCAAAGTTATGTCGTAGCAACAACACATTATCCTGAGTTGAAAATGTATGGGTATAATCGCTTAGGAACCGTCAATGCCAGCATGGAGTTTGATAGTGTGACGTTGGCACCAACGTATAAATTTTTATTGGGTATACCAGGTAAAAGTAATGCGTTTGACATTTCTAAACGGCTGGGATTAGACGAAACCATTATTCAACAAGCTAGAAGCCTTGTTCATGAAGATAGTCAACAACTGAATGATATGATTACGGCATTGGAAGAGCTTCGACAACACCTCACAAAAGAAAAAGAGCAAGTTGAGCGTGATGTGCAACAAGCCAATGCGATGCTTAAAGAAGCGCAAAAAGAAAAAGACACTTTAGAAGCACAAAAAGAAAAAATAATGCAACAAGCGCTTGATGAGGCAAATGCGTTAGTTGAAAAGACAAAAGAAGAAGCTAACGAAATTATGTCGCAAGTGCGTCAAATGCAATTGAGACAAGGGAATGCCGTTGTTAAAGAGCATGAATTTATTGAAAAACGGACACAACTTGAGCGGTTGAAACACGAAGAATCGTTGAAAAAAAATAAAGTGTTACAACGGGCTAAACGACAAAAGAATTTAAGTGTGGGAGATAACGTTGAAGTGATGTCATACGGGCAACGTGGTGTCATTGAACAAAAACTATCCCAAGAAGAATTCATCGTTAAAATGGGCATGTTGCGTATGAAAGTTACGGATGCAGATTTGCGTTTATTAGATGGCGATACGAACGAAAAACAAAAATACATTCCACGTTTACGTGGCGCGCGTACAAAAGTAACCAGTCAGTTAGATTTACGTGGGCAACGTTACGAAAATGCGTTAGTGGAACTAGATCGCTATTTAGATGCGGCGATTTTAGCCGGTTATGCACAAGTGACCATTGTCCATGGACGTGGAACGGGTGCTGTTCGTGATGGCGTAACGAAAGCGTTGCGAAAACACCGTAGTGTAGACAGTTTTGAATTTGCGCCGATTAATCAAGGTGGAAACGGTGCAACGATTGTACGTTTCAAAGGATAATAAGAAAGGGGAATAGAGATGTTTAAAAAGAATCTTTTGCTAGCAAGTAGTGTGATGTTGCTCGTTGCATGCGTTGTGTTTGGTATTTCAATCGGGCAATTGATTTCGCTTTGGGGACTACCCTATGTGCTATTGAGTGTTTTATTCATCGGCATTGGGTATTTATTTAAACAACACTTTTTCGGTAAAGTGCTATTAGCAATCAGTTTATTCATCTATATCGTTTTAACGAGTGAACATCTCTATTTTTTTATTGCGTTAGTGGCGTTAGTTATTTGTGGTAGTTTACTCACCAAAAGTATGATGGCTCAAACGATGCACCGTATGCAAAATTTGACGATTGATAATATGCCAACGCAATACCACGCTCAAGTGACGAAAGATACGTGGTTAGATCCGAGCGTCTCTTTGGATGGCAGTTTTTCTTTTGAAGATATTCACGATACGTCTTTAATTGGAGATACCGTTATTAATTTAACACAGACGATTTTACCCGATACCAATTCTGTCATTGTTTTGCATAAAGGTTTTGGTGACATTCGTATTCTTGTACCGTTAGATGTCGGTATTTTGTTAAGTTGTCATACGTTATACGGCAATGTACTTTTTGAAAAAGAAGATTACACTTTGAAAAATGCCAAATTAACGATGTATTCGAATAATTATGTGACGTCATCTAAAAAAATTAAAATTGTCACAACGGTGTATATTGGAAATGTCGAGGTGATGTATGTATGAAAAATCAATTTAAATGGCTTAATGTATTTAGCGTTGTTTTTTCAGCCGGACTATTTGCTATGATCATTACGGTTTTTATGTTGCGTCGCCATTTGACGTTCACGCGTCCCACCTCTGAAATGATACGCCTTATTAGTATTTTATTTGTGATGTTGTTTGTGATTAGTATTGTGGTGTCGGGGCTTTTGTATTATGGTCTGCGTGCTAGCCAACGACGTGTCGTTCAAAAATTACAGTGGTTAATTTTAGGGCAATATACACATAACATTTTTAAAAAGCAACAAGACACAACATACGCTCCTTTAGATTATTTAGGGGTTATTGACGAACAAATCAATTCACTCAGCTTCCAATTAAAAGATATTTCGGATAGTTTACTCGCGTTTAGCGAAAAGCATCAGCCGATTGCTTTAGAACAAGAAGAAGAAATTATTACACAAGAGAGAAAACGATTAGCGCGTGATTTACACGATTCTGTTTCACAACAGTTATACGCCGCAGCCATGATTGTTTCTTCGGCAAAATATACTATCGACGATTCGAGTGCCTTAAATCAACAACTAACTATTTTAGAAAATGTCATTAACGCTTCACAACGGGAATTGCGGGCGCTTTTATTGCACTTGAGACCGGTAACGTTAGAAAATAAAACACTTGCTCAAGGATTGACGCTTTTGTTAGAAGAAGTTCGTCAAAAAGTAGATGTAGAAGTTATTTCGGATATTGATACGTTTGATGTTCCAACAACAATTGAAAATCATTTGTTCCGGATTGTACAAGAGCTCATATCCAATACGTTACGACATTCTAAAGCAACACGAATTGAAGTGTATTTAAAAAAGGATAATCAAAAAATCAAATTGCGATTTATTGATAATGGACAAGGTTTTGATGTGAAACAGAGTATGATTGGGCATTACGGTTTACAAAACATGAAAGAACGTGTGCATGGTGTTGGTGGTCAAATGTCGATTGTGAGTGTGGCATTTGAAGGGACAAGTGTTGATATTACGATTTAGTCAAATGGGAGTAAAATGAAACGAATCGACAATTTTGTGGTAAGATAGAACACGAAGAAAAGGTGAAAATATGATTTCTGTATTAATTGTAGACGATCATGAAATGGTCAGATTAGGTGTGAGTACATTTTTAAGTGTACACAAGCACATTCAAGTTGTAGGGCAAGCGAGTAACGGGCAAGAAGGAATTGCATTGGCGCAAGCGTTGCGACCAGATGTTATTTTAATGGATTTGGTCATGGAACCAATTGATGGCATTCTTGCTACTCAAACCATTTTGCAACAGCAACCAGATGTGAAAATTATTATTGTGACCAGTTTCATCGATGATGAAAAAGTGTATCCCGCGATTCAAAGTGGTGCGTGTGGCTATTTGTTAAAAACAACACCGGCACCTGAAATTGTACGTGCCATTGAACAAGTGTACAATGGCGAGAAAATTTATGATGCTTCTGTATTGGAAAAAATGAATGCGGATAAGCAACCTCAAAAACATGATGAACTGACGCATCGTGAATTAGAAGTGTTATTGCTGATGGCACAAGGTAAATCCAATCAAGAAATTTCAGAGGAATTATTTATCGCTTTAAAAACAGTAAAAACACATGTATCGAATGTGTTAATGAAATTAGAGGTAGACGATCGTACGCAGGCGACAATTTACGCCTTTAAGAAAGGATTAATTAAATGAAAATTATAGTATTAAAAGATGCGCAAGCATGGTTTGAAAGAGAATTAGGTGTTGGTGAAGGTCGTGGTGTACGATTTTACGGAAAAGTGTACGGGTGTTCACCGATACATGATAACTTTTCGCTAGCCATGGAAGTGAATACGCCAAGTCGTCCAATTGTTCAAACCGTCATTAACGGTATACCGTATTATGTTGAAGATGGCGATGAGTGGTTTTTCGATGGGTATGATTTAGAAATTCAATACGATGATAAACGTGACGAACCGATTTATGTTTATAATAAAATCAATGACTAAATGGTGAGATAAGGAGGAAGACGTGTGTTACATTATAGAACGATTGACACGCAAGAAGAACCGGTAGAATGGGTGAATATTGTTAGTTTGTCTAATGAAGATAAAAAAATATTGAATGAAAAGCATGATCTATCTTATGAGTTTTTGGAATATGCTATCGACTTAGATGAACATGCACGTGTGGAAGAAGATAATGACAATATGGCGCGCCTACTCAGTTTTGACGTTCCATATTTTGACACACCTGCGAATAGTTATACGACACGTCCAGTTGTCTTTATTATTAAAGATACAACGATGTATACATTTGTGGACGATGAACGAGATTATTCACAAATTAATCACCTGTTAAATCGATCTGTTCAAAATGGTGTCTATTTGAGCATGTATCATATGATATTTTCAATATTGTACAACTTTTCAATGATGTATCACGAGAAATTACGCGTATTACATAAAGAACGCGATAATATTGAAAAGGCGTTTCGAACAAATGCAGACAACAAAGAAATTTACCGATTGATGAATGTTGAAAAAGGGTTAGTGTATTTATTAACGTCTTTAAGAAGTAATAAAATTGCATTAAATACATTGCGTCGTCGTTGGGGATATGGTGCTACCGCATTTTCTGATGGTGAAGCTGAAAAAATAGAAGATGTACTTGTCGAATTATCTCAAGCAATTGAAGTGTCAGAAATCAATATGATGTTAATTGAAAAAGAGAAAAGTACGTATTCTACCATTATTGACAATAACTTAAATGCAACGATGCGTTCATTGACCATCATTACGGCTTTATTGACAATTCCATCCATTGTTTTTGGATTTTTCGGAGTGAATACACGTATTCCGTTTCAAGATGATCCATTCGGTTGGATTTATACCATCATCATTGCATTAGTTTTAGTCGTTGGAACAGCCTACGCCTTTTGGAAAATGAAACTTGTTAAATGATGATCGCCCTACAACGTAGGGCAATTTTTTAATGTAAGGAGGTGCGACATGACCACGTATGCCGTTGTTGATTTAGAAGCGAGTAATCATCCGATAACTAACGAAAAATACATTATTCAAATTGGAATTACTTATGTAGAAAATCGGCTGGTTAGCGACACGTTGACACTTGATGTGAAACCGCCTGTTCCGATTTCTCAAGCAATTACTAACTTAACGGGCATTACCAATGAGCAAGTCGCAGATGCCCCTTTATTTGAAGATGTCGCTGAATACGTTGCCACACTTTTAGACGGGTGTGTTTTTGTTGCCCATAATGTCGCGTTTGATTACGGTTTACTCGTGAATGAGATGGGACGTGTTGGCGTTGAATTTTCCGAAAAAATACGCCTAGACACGATTGAGTTAGCACAAATTGTAATGCCAACTCAGACGTCTTTCGCCTTAAAAACACTCTCACAACAATTGGACATTTCACTGAACCACCATCATCAAGCTGGTGATGATTCAAAAGCGACCGCGCACTTATTCGTGTATTTACGAGATCAAATTGCTCAATTACCGTATCACGTGAATGAGGCAATCCACAGTTTATTGAATAGTAAAAACGAAGGACTAGCGCAATTGTTTAAAGATATTGGTGTTGGTAGTCTGCACATGCTACCTAAAGTGATTGTGAATGAAGAGGATGATCACTTGAGGCGTATCCATGCTGTATTGTCTACAAGACGTTTTCCAAAGGAGGTTGTATACCAATCGTATGAAATGTTTGTGGATACGGAAATACTAGAGTATTTCACGCAGCACCCCAATCAATTAACCATACAAGAAGCGCGACAAATTTGTCGTGTCATTGTCAGCTTATTACAAGAAGACGCAACAGGGAATTTAAATGAGTTGCAACTGCCTCAAAAATTATTTAAAAAATTAGGCGCAAAAGATGCAAATAACCCCTATTATCAAAAACAGATTAATCAGTTGAGAAAACAAGAAAATGTTTATATCACATACTACGATTTCATTAAATATTTTTCGTGTTTACAACAACATTTTGACGTTTCTAAACTAACATTACAGGTTTATGAACGCAACGCTTTGCAACGTGTCGCACGTCGTGTTCAAACGAAAAGACTGTCTTTGTCGACATGGATTTCACATCTATTTGCTTTAAAATCAGAATGGACACAACAATCGAAAGATACACAAAGCATTGATAATGTATTAATGGATTTGTTTTGGGTTGTGGATTTCTTGAAAAATGGTCAAACAACACGTCTTGAAAAAATGGAGCAAAGTAGTATGATAGAGTACTACTTGTCGAAAGTATCGGAAATGGACGGGTATGTTTTCATTCGATTGAAAAACATGCTAGAAAACATGAAGACTTTAGTGAGTAGTGGGTATCAAAGTGAGTTGGACGAACTCATCGCGCATATTAAAGAGTGCTTGACGCAACCGTCTCCGGTCGATTATGTCGGGGTTAATGTACACAAAACGGACGCGATAACGTTTTATACAATTGTGATACAACCTTTTTCTGTGGCGGAGTATTTAACGCGCAACGTTTTTGAAGCGTTTCGTAAAGTTGTTTTTTTAGATGCGATTCCGCACACAAGTTCTGTGAAAACGTATGTGGCAAACATGATTGATCTAGCGTGCGATGTGGCAAGTGGCGAAGAGATGATACATGGCGAATTACGTGTATCACGCGCACATCATTCGCAAAACTGGAAAGACAACTTAATGGTCAAAAAAATAGCGCAGTACATTAAAACGGTGAATGACAAAACGTTAATTGTCGTACCGAATCAACAAATTGCACAAGCACTTGGTGAATGTAGCGATACGGCAATACTCAATGACGAAAGAAGTATTGATCGTTACAATGACGGTGTGTTATCAAACAATAGTGCGGTAATAACGTGGCATTTATTTTCGGAACAGTACACGAATTTAACAAATGCTATGGAGATAATTGTTGTTAAACTACCTTTTACGACACCCGATAGTTTACACGTACAAGCAAGTAAAGATTTTTTACCGAAACGACAACATTATTTTACAACGATTGATGTAGTTTCGGTGCTATTAGATATGAGTCAAGTGGTTATTTCACGACATGAAAAAGGTTCTATCACGTTATGGGATGAACGCATTTTTCACGATTCTTACGGACATGTCTTCATGGAGGGGTTATCCCAAATAGTGAAAATAGTTGAAGTGTAGGCGAAAAACCATTAAAATCAATAGGTACAAAGATTGAAAAGAGGCATTCATGAAGAAAATTTTAATCTATTTGTCAAGCGTGTTTGTCGTTTTATTACTGTTGACAATTGGAGTTTTAGAAAAAAGTTTTTCAAAAGAAGAGCATGCGCGTCAGCAAGCAATTAGTTTAGTATCCGAATACAATGTGTTAAAACAAGTAGAAGAGTTTTACTGGTACCGTGGTCAAACCGAAACGTATACATTATACGGTCGAAATAATGATAATCAGCTGGTGTATATTGTGATGGATGTGAAACAAAACCGCGGTTACGTATATCATGATGCTGAAATTATATCTCGTGATGCGGTAATGCAACGTGCATTAAATCAATATCCTAGTGCAACGGTTCGTCGTGTGGTATTGGGATTGGAAAATGATCGCGTTATATGGGAATTGACGTATCGATTAAATGGTCAGTACAGTTATATCGTCTTTGATGCCAAAACAGGTAGCGTTTTACATGAAATCAAAAATGCAACAAATGAATAACTCGTGTTTGTTGTCTTTTAATAGATATGATACAATGATATTACTATTTGAATAACGGAGAAAATTATGAAAAGAATCACAATGGATCAAGCCAAAAAGTTTGTTGGACAAGAAGTGACCATTGGTGCGTGGGTTGCAAACAAACGTTCGAGTGGGAAAATCGCTTTTTTACAATTACGAGATGGTAAAGTTCACTTTCAAGCAATTGTTGTTAAAAATGATGTGAGTGAAGAAACATTTGAAGCGGCAAAAAGTTTAGGTCAAGAAAGTTCTGTTCTTGTGCGCGGTATTGTACAAGAAGATACACGTTCAAAATTGGGGTATGAACTATTGGTGACCGATTTAACGGTAGTGGGCGAAAGTCACGATTACCCGATTACACCAAAAGAACATGGAACAGACTTTTTAATGGATCATCGTCATTTATGGTTACGTTCAAGTAAACAACATGCCATTATGCAAGTGCGTAACGAAATTATTCGTGCGACGTACGAGTTTTTTAATAAAGAAGGATTTATTAAAATTGACGCACCTATTTTAACGTCAAGTTCACCGGAAGGTACGACAGAATTATTTGAAACCGATTATTTTGGGACACCGGCATACTTGAGTCAAACAGGACAATTATACGGTGAAGCGGCAGCGATGGCATTTGGTAAAATTTTTACGTTTGGCCCAACGTTTCGTGCTGAAAAATCTAAAACACGCCGTCATTTGACAGAGTTTTGGATGATTGAGCCGGAAATGGCATTTGTAGAGCACGACGAATCGTTAGACGTTCAAGAAGCCTATGTCAAATATTTAATTCAAGCGGTTTTAGATAATCAACGTTATGCGCTAGGTGTATTAGAGCGTGATGTTGATTTGTTACAAAAATACGTAAACGAACCATTTAAACGAGTAACTTATGATGATGCGATTGCATTATTGCAAGAAAAACAAGCTGAAAATGATTATGAACCAATTACATGGGGCGATGATTTTGGTTCACCGCATGAAACATTTATTTCTAATTACTATGGTGTACCAACATTCATTATGAATTATCCAAAAGCAATTAAGGCGTTCTATATGAAAGAACACCCAGAACGTGAAGATGTTGTCATTTGTGCCGATTTAATTGCACCAGAAGGTTATGGTGAAATTATTGGTGGTAGTGAGCGTAGTGTTGATTACGGCGCTTTACAACAAAAAATTCAAGACCTTGGATTGAGCATGGATGACTATGCATGGTATTTAGATTTGAGCAAGTATGGTGGTGTGCCACATTCTGGTTTTGGTTTAGGGTTAGAACGTGCCGTAACATTTATTTGTGGTACAGAGCACATTCGTGAATCTAGTCCATTCCCACGCTTATTAAATCGTATTTATCCTTAATGTTAAGGCGGTTGTTTCATGTAAACAACCGTTTTTAACGTATTGTTTGACGCATTTATACGATAAGCTCATGTTGATTAGGAGATGCTATGAGAGAAAAAATTGTAAATTTATTGAAACAGACCAGTACGCCATTACCGAGTGCGTTATTTCAACACTATCAAACGTTGAATTTGACGAGTGAAGAAGTGATGTTATTGGTGCAGTATGCTATTGAAGATGGCGATATGGAACGTGTTGCCAAGCAAATGCATTTGAATGATAACCAATTGGCTAAAATGATTAATGCTTTACTTGAAAAACAGCACATTACAATGGAAACGACAACAACAAGTGATGGAAAAATAGATGTCGTTTATTCTATGGAGCCAATTTATCAAAAATTAGCGACACTTTTATTGCAAGAAACACCAACACAACAAGCCAACACCCAAGATTTAATTACAACATTTGAGCAGGAATTTGGTCGGGCTTTTTCAAGCATAGAATTAGAAACGATTATCGGCTGGGTTAAAGAGGATCAATTTGAAGAAAGTCTCATTTTAATGGCGCTAAAAGAGGCGGTTATTTCACAAGCAGTAAATTTAAGGTATATTGAGCGCATTTTGTTAAACTGGCGTCAGAAAAACATTAAAACGGCGCAACAAGTACAACAAGAAACGCGAAAATACCGTCAATCGCTTGCGCAAGATCAACTGTTACCGTTAGATGAAAAAACCGTAAACGTTTTGACGATGAATCATACAAAGTAGGTACATTATGCTGAGTTCAAAAAAATTGAATGCCGTACTTGACTTAATGGCAAACGAATTTCCGAACGCGTGGTGCGAACTCACGTTTACAAATACGTTTGAGTTGCTTATTGCGGTGTTGTTAAGTGCCCGTACAACAGATAAAGCGGTGAATAAAATAACGCCACGATTATTTAAAAAGTATCCCACGCCAGAACATTTTATAGCAGTAGACGTTGAAGAGTTGATGGAAGATATTAACACAATCGGATTGTATCGTAATAAAGCCGTCCATATTCAACAGTGCTGCCAACGGTTAATTGATGTGTATGATGGTTGTGTACCGGATACGTTTGAAGATTTAACGTCTTTAGCGGGCGTTGGGCGTAAAACAGCCAATGTTGTTTTAAGTGTAGGCTTTAACAAACCGGCCATTGCGGTGGATACACATGTGGAACGCGTTAGTAAATGTTTAGGTGCCATACATGAAGATGCCACGCCTTTAGAAGTAGAAGAAATGCTCATGAAAAAAGTACCTAAAACAAAATGGAGTCAAACACATCACTTATTGATTTTTTGGGGTAGGTATCGTTGTACACGTTCGAAGCGAAATCACAATTGCCCAGCATGTCAGGCACTTTTAAAAGAAGTCAAGAAAAGTAAATCAGATGAATAATTAAATATAATCTAGGGGAACGCTTTTGGCGTTCCCCTAGATTAATTTGTAACAAATTATGTTTATTATACCATAAAAAAAGATGTATTTTTAGACTGTTTTTATATCAAATAATGTGATATAAAGAGCATGAAATGACAAGTTTTTTGGGGGAAGATGGATGTGTAAAAAGTTCAATCGTCCTCAAAATTTAGAAAAAATTGCGTAGTGTTTAAATTTTGTAATGGGTCAGTTTAGAAAGTGTGGCTAATATGAAAACCAATAAAAAGAAAAAAATCATAGTAAATATTTTAGTTGTTTTATTTTGTTTATTTGTTCTAGTGCCTGTGTTTCCATGGCCGTCACGAATGGTATATGAACTATTAAAAGCTATTTTTGGTTAAAAGAGCATCGAACACTTTTAAAAATATTTAAATTTTTTAGGTGTACGATTTACCAACATCAGTTATAAAAAAGACAGGAGCTTTTAAAAATAAGATTTAGAAGTGTCTGTTTTTGTGTCGTGTTCCAAATGTGTATAGAGCATAAATGGAATATAGGTTTTTACATTGGGCGGATACTTAATAAAATTGGGTTGGCGGGTATACCGTCAACCCTAAAATTCTTTAAATAGTGAGAAATTAGCGTTGTGAATTTAACTAACGCATTATGCGTTATCCAACGTTTCAAATGCCATGCGTCTAATCATCTCTTCGTGTTGTGGGTAGTCTTTCAATAATTGTTCTTGTGTAAATAATTCGAAATCGCGATAATCGAACCCCGGTGTCACACCACAACTCACGAGTGCAAAATCTTCGGGGTTGTCACTGTCAATGCTTGAGCCAAAAATAACACCACGCGGAACCGTATATTGCAAATGTTCCCCCGGTTCTAAACCTAGGCGAATGGCTTCGTATGTTCCATCGGGATAAAGTAAATGAATCGTTAAACTATGTCCAGTGTGATAGTACCAAATTTCATCGTTAGATAAACGGTGTAAGTGGGATGGATTATTTGCCGTTAATAAAAATAAAATAGATGTAGCAAAAAAACGATCTTGCCCATTGTGTGTTGTCGTTTCAGGGCTAGCGTACGTTTGTCGAAAGTATCCCCCTTCTTGATGTGGTTGTAAATCTAGTCGTTTTACCCAGTCCATAGCATTCATGAAAGCACCTCTTCTTGTTTTTATAATAACTCTATTATACAATACACCTATTGATTTGAGGTGGGAATATGTTACGATTAGCAACTTTTAACGATATGCCAATTTTATTAAAAATTATAGATGACGCGATTGCGTATTTAAAAAGTAGCGGAGTCAATCAATGGCAAGATGGGTACCCAAATGAGAAGGTCTTAAGAGATGATATTGAAAAACAGCACCTATACGTTATGGAACATTTCGGTAAAGTTGTCGGAATGAGCGTTATTCAAACGTTGAAAGAAGACACGTACGATACAATTGAAGGGCGTTGGCTAACACAAGGTGACTATGTAACGGTGCATCGTTGTGCGATTGAACGAGGTGAGCGGGGGAAACAACTTGGTAAACAATTGTTTTTAGAAATTGAAAAATATGTTGAATCTATGGGAATACATTCGATTAAAATTGATACACATGAAGATAATCAAGTGATGCAACAACTACTTAAAACGTTAAATTACGCGTATTGTGGCATTATTTATTTAAATAATCCATCACAAGACGCCCGTTTGGCGTATGAAAAAGTGTTGAATATTTCATAAAAAATAAAGTAATGGTTACTTACATATCGCATATCAAGTTAAGTACGGTAACGTTGAAATGTGAGCGCAGGCGTATCCATTACTTTTTTGTTAATTGATTAAATAGGGTTGATGGCTTATGCCGTCAACCCTAAAAATGTATATTCTTGATGTCGTTATGATTAAATTAGCGTTTAATTAATGCAAGCATTTTTAGTTGTGGAGTAGGCATCGGAAATGCATCAAACTGTTTTGGGTGCACCCATTGTCCAGATAGCGACGTATCGTTTGACGAAATGACACGAATATGCCATTTTAAATGGCTAAATAAATGGGTTACTTGTCCAAGACTTTGTACGTCTTCGTTCGATTCGAAGACATCTTTTCCAATTTCAATTAGTGGGAATGTCCACATGTTTGCTAATAGCCCCTTATTTTGACGTTGTTGTAATAAAAATTCGCCTTTGTCATTTTCAATGACAAGTGCATCATAAAAAACGTGTTGTTGTTTAGCTTTTGGACGTTTAATGGGATATTTATCCATTGTCCCATGTATATAAGCTTGATTAAATGCACGAATGGGACTAATTTCAGGTTTGGGATTTTTAGCTGAGCAAATATCACTTCCTAAATCCATCAGTGCTTGGTTGAAATCGCCCGGACGGTCAGGGTCAATTAATACATTTGTTAAGTATTCAAATACTTTTCGGTTTTTTGGTTCGCCAATATCTAAATTGATTTCAAATAAACGTGCCATTACGCGCATGACGTTTCCGTCAACTGCCCCAACTGGTTCGCCAAATGCAATACTTGCAATTGCACCAGCGGTATAGTTACCAATGCCTTTTAATTTTAGTAATTCGTCATAAGTGTTCGGCATGACACCGTTGTAATGATTCATAATTTGTTGTGCTGCTATTTGCATATTGCGCACGCGTGAGTAATACCCTAAACCTTCCCAAGCTTTAAGCAATTGCTGTTCAGGTGCATTGGCTAAAGCGGAAATTGTCGGAAATTGATGCATAAAATTTTTGAAATAGGGGATAACCGTTACAACTTGCGTTTGTTGCAACATAATTTCGGATACCCAAATTGCATACGGGTCTTTTGTTTGTCTCCAAGGCAGGTCGCGCTTGTTGGCGTCGTACCATTCTAAAAGTGTGGCTCTAAAACGATTGATTTTATCGTCGTTCCACAAAGTAATGCCGTTATCATTTAATAATTTATGAGTCATAGTCTTCCTTTAATTTTTTTATTGCTCTATCAATTGCATCAAACGAATAGCCTTTTTGCAGTAAATACGTCTTAATTTTAGACCATAAGTCATATCCGCTATATCGATTGTGATAAGTATTATACGCCTTTTGAGCAATTGTAATGGCGTTTTTATTTTCGTTTTTAGTAATCGTTGATGTATCCATTTGATTTAAAATCGTCTGTACCGTCTGGATTGAAAACCCGCGTTGCATTAAATGGTTAGACAATTTTTGTCGTAACGCATTGGATGAAATGACGTCTTGACGTTTTATAAATGCCGTTGCAACTTGTAACGCAGTGTCGTTTTGTGTATCGTCGTCTATTTCGTTGAGCACTTGAGCAACAATCTCTTGCGCAATCCCTTTTTCTTTCAGTTTTCGACGAATGTGAAACTCACCTTTCCCACTAACGTTTAAAGATTCCTCAACAAACGCCTGTGCATAAAGCGTGTCGTTAATATACCCATCACTTTTTAATTGCTTAATCGCCAATTCAATCATTTTTTGTTGCGTATTTATGACCGTTTCATCTTCGCTCACATCCAACAGTTTAGCCAATTTGTCACGAACCTCTTTTTCGCTCCGCATGCGATAGGAAATATAATTTACCCCCGCACTGTACAAGCGTTGAAAATGATCATATTTCAAAATTTTAGTTTGTTGTTGTGGTGTAATTTCCATGCCCTTATGTAAAGTAAAAAATAAGAGTGTTTGCTCACTAACACCAAAAGCAAATTGGTCATCGATAAAAATATTGAAACGGTGCTTATTGTTTTGTTGCACTTCAATGGTTGTAATTTTTGCCATAGTGTCCTCGCAAAAGTTTGATACGTCTATTGTAACATGGATGATTGAAATACAAAATGCGATGCATCACGTTGTTAAAATCATCTACGTATAAAGAAAAGGTACAGCCACGATAAACGGCTATACCTTTTTAGATTTTTTCTTTTTAATGATAAAGTAGACGATTAGTCCAATTAGCGCAATTAGTAAAATGACGTAAAAAATACGTGACAGACCGTTTACAGAATCGGCAGCTGAATGCCAGTTTTCACCAGCTTGATGACCTAGCCAAACTAATAGCGCATTCCAAATGGTTGTGCCAATCGTTGTATAAATGGTAAAAGGTACCATGTTCATTTGGCTCATTCCTGCTGGAATAGAAATTAAACTACGAACAACGGGAACGCAACGTGTAAATAGTACGGTGAATGCGCCGTGTTTTTGGAACCAGCCAATAGCTTTGTCTACATCGGTACGTTTAAACCCGAGTATTTTTCCAATTTTTCCATCTAAAATATTTTCAATGGTTTCTTTTTTTAATTTTGCACCGAGTAGGTATAAAATTAAGGCACCCACAACGGAACCGCCTGTTGAAGCGATAAGGACACCTAAAAATGAAAGTGGTGTCGATGCAATTAAAAATCCCGCAAATGTTAAAATGATTTCTGACGGAATCGGCGGAAATACATTTTCTAAAGCGACAAGTAAAAAAATCGCTAAATAGCCATACTGACTCATAAATTGCGAAATAAAGTTTTCCATAGCAACCTCCTTATTCTAGACATAATAGGCATTATACATTAAAATGGCGAAAGATGCTATCAGGCTAAAGGAGAAATTAGATGATACGATTAGTTGCGGTGGACATGGATGCCACTTTTTTGAAAGACGATAAAACATACGATGTGCCATTGTTTAAAAAAGTATTTTCGCGTTTAAAAGAACGCCATGTTCGATTTGTTGTTGCCAGTGGCAATGGCGTGAGCAAATTAGAAACATCGTTTGACGATGAGGATAAAAAACATATTATTTTTGCAGGAGATAACGGCAATCACATTCAATATCGGGATAATCTCATAAAAGTTCACGGTATTGAGCGTACAACCGTAATTGATTTGGTACAATTTTTAATGACACAAGAAGGGTATTATCCCATCATTAATAGCACGCAAACCAATTACATTTGCCCCAATAATCCAGAAGATGCACTTGATGCGTTTTATCGCTATAACGTTTCTGTAACAGAGTTATCGACTATTGAGGACTTACCACTTGATGCACCACTATTAAATGTTGCCGTCTACTTTAGAGGGACGCTCGAACATACAAAAGACTTTGCTCAAAAACTTGTGAAACGTTTCCCCGAGTTAAACGCTGTAACGAGTGGTGAGCAGTGGCTGGATATTTTTCGTGTCGGTGGTGGAAAAGGCTCTGCCATTATATATTTACAACAACAGTTTGGTATTCACCCACAAGAATGCATTGCTTTTGGCGATAGTTTAAACGATGTATCCATGATGAAAAGCGTAGGTATTAGTGTCGCGATGGGCAATGCCGATCCACAGTTAAGTGAATTCTGTACGTACCAAATTGGTACAAACAACGAACAAAGCGTGTTAAAGTTGTTAGATGAGTTACTAGAACATGGTGAAGAGGCGTTACAACAATATAAAAAATAGCGATATACCACTCAGTAATGGGTGGTATAAATTTTTGCAAAAAAATTTTTATAAAACGCTTGCATTTTATTTTTTATGTGGTAATATAACCACATAAGGATTGTTACTGGGTGGCAGGCAAGACCTAAATAGATACGAGGGGGACTTACGAAAGTAACTTCTTTTGGTATCTGTTTAGGTATTTTTTATTTTTGCAGTGTAAATTGTGAAAGGAGAACACCTATGCAGATTCAAAAAGTGTTTAACAATAATATTGTGTTAGCGCTGTCCAATCAACAAGAAATTGTTGTCATGGGAAAAGGTATTGGCTTTCAAAAGAAAGTCGGCGATGAACTAGATGCCGCGTTAATTGAAAAAACATTTGTTTTACAAGATAACGACACCGCAATGATTTCGCAAGTGTATGTGGACATGCCCGAAGAAGAGATTGATGTTGTATTAGCTATTATTAAATTAGCAGAGGCGACTTTGCAAGAATCATTTCAGTCAAATCTCTACATTACTTTGGCAGATCACTTAAAATTTGCGTTTGAAAGAGTGAAAAAAGGACTAGTCGTTAAAAATCCACTTTCCTATGAAGTGAAAAAATTTTATCCCGTTGAACATGAACTCGGCAGACAAGCACTTGCGCTTGTGAAAGAGCGTTTAAATGTGACGTTGGATGAAAGCGAAGCGACGGCAATTGCATTACATATTGTGAATGCTGAAAAGGATGGACCGTTATTAGAACGCACCGTTCAAATTACGCGCATTGTACAAGAAATTATGGATGTGGTACGACTACATTATGGTCGGGAATTAGATGAAAGTGATGTATCATACAATCGCTTTACAACACATTTACAATATTTTGCACAACGTATCGTAACCAAAACGATGCAAGGAACGAATGATTCATTCTTGTTTGAACAAGTACGTGCGAACTACCCCGAGGCGTTTGCGTGTACGGATAAAATCAAAGTGTATGCCGAAGAAGCACATCACTTTGCAATGGGACGTGATGAACAAGTTTACTTGACCATTCACATCCAAAAATTAATGAATAAATAACCAATCCAACATAGGATTGTTACTGGTAAAGCAGGCAAAACCTAAATGGATAGACTAATGGCAACTCCACTGTGTGCACCTTTGGAGAACCTTTAATCTATGCGTTTAGGTTTTTGTTGTTTTTACCAAAAAAAGAAAGGTAGGAAATATAAAAATGGCTAAAAATTACGATGAATTAGCAAAAGATATAGTTGCCCACGTTGGTGGCGCAGATAACGTTTTAAGTTTACGTCATTGTATGACACGTTTACGTTTTGTATTAAAAGATGAGTCTAAAGCAGACGAAAACTACTTAAAACAACGTGAAGGCGTTGTAACTGTTGTAAAAAGTGGCGGGCAATTCCAAGTTGTTATTGGTAACCACGTACCAGATGTGTATGCAGCCGTAACAACTGTTGGTGGCGTACGCGGTGAAGGAAGCTTAGATATTACAGAAGATGATGATGTTAAACCAACAGGTTCATTATTTGACCGTTTTGTTGACACAATTTCAGGCTTATTCCAACCGTTTTTAGGCGCTTTATCAGCTGCCGGTATTTTAAAAGGTATCACAGCTATTGCCGGAGCAATGGGTATGCCAAAAACAGACGGATTATACATTATTTTAAACACATTAGGTGATGGATTATTCCAATACTTACCATTTATTTTATCAATTACTGCAGCAACTCGTTTCAAAATGAATCAATTTACAGCAATGGCAATTGCTGGAGCGATGTTATATCCAGGTTTACCTGCAGCAGTTAAAGAAGCAACATTGTTTGGTATGAAAATTCAATTACCATCATCAAGTGGATATTTATCAACAGTATTGCCAATTATTTTAGCACTATTATTAGCGTCAAAAGTTGAAAAATTCTTTAAAAAAGTTACATCTGATTACATTAAATCATTTGCTGTTCCAGCAATGACAATTTTAATCACAGTACCATTAGCGTTTATGGTAGTTGGTCCAGTTGCCAATATTGCTTCAAAAGCTGTTGGTGATGGTTTCTTAGCAATTTACAACGTTTCACCAGTATTATACGGTGCCGTATTAGGTGCTGCATGGCAAGTATTAGTAATGTTCGGTTTACACTGGGGTCTAGTGCCATTGATGATTGCGGACATTGCACAAAACGGTATGTCAGTTATGTTAGTAGCTGCAGCATTACCTAACTTTACACAAACAGGTGTGTTAAGTGCGATTTGGTTAAAAACAAAAGAACCAAAAGTTAAATCTGGTTTAGTTCCAGCGTGGATTTCTTCAATCTTTGGTATTACAGAGCCAGCAATTTACGGTTATACATTACCAATGCGCACACCGTTCATCGTTTCATGTGCGGTATCTGCAGTAATTGGTGCATACTTAGGATTCTTTAACGTTATCCAATACTCAACAGGTGGTTTAGGAATTTTCCGCTTCCCATCATACATTGATCCAAGTGGTCAAGACACATCAAGTGTTGTTCACTTAGCAATCGGAACTGTAGCAGCAATCGTACTTTCATTTGCCGTACAAATGTTTGTTAAAGTGCCAACTTTATACGGAACACCAGAAGTAAAAGTTGATGCACCCAGTAGCAGCAAACAAGAAGAAGTAACACCATTAAAAGCCCCTGCTCAAGAAACAGTAGCTGCACCATTATCAGGTACAGTAGTAGCATTGAGCGATGTACAGGATCCAGTATTTTCAAGCTTAGCATTAGGAAAAGGTATTGCGATTGAACCAACAAGCGGTGAAGTAGTTTCACCTGTAAATGGTACAGTAACAACTATTTTCCCAACAGGACATGCTGTAGGTATTACATCTGAAAATGGAGCTGAAATTTTAATTCACGTTGGTATGGACACTGTTCAATTAAACGGTGAAGGCTTTACTCAATTTGTAAAAGCAGGCGACGCAGTTGTTGCTGGTCAAAAATTAGTATCTGTTGACTTAGAAGCTGTTAAAGCAGCAGGTTATTCAACAGTAACACCAGTTGTTGTGACAAACACAGCAGATTTTGAGGACGTATTAACAACTCAAGAAGGTACAGTTACAGCTGGAGACTACTTGTTGACAGCGGTAAAATAAGACGTTAAAAAGGAGTTGGACTTAGTCCAACTCCTTTGTTTGTTGATGATGCAATTTGCGATACATTCTTGGAGAACAATTGAACAATTTTTTAAATTGTCGATTGAAATGTGCTAAATTTGAAAAACCGCATTCTGTTGCGATGGTTAATATTGAGTCGTTACTATCTTTTAATCGTGTGACGACATGTTTTAAACGGGTTTGAATGAGGTAATCAATGGCACTGACACCAACATTTTGCTTGAAAAAATTCATAAAATGTGACTGGCTATATCCACAGACTTGAGACAACGTATCAATCGTTAACGGTTCATCAAAATGTTTGTTCATATAGTCGATGACTAATCGGATTTTTTCTTCACGGCGATAGGCGTCGGGATGTTCAGCACGTGTTTGTGTGAGTGATGACGAATAAATGTGATAAAACAATTCATTGACTAAAGATTTGAGAAGCAATGAATGGAACGGTTCTTTATGTTCGATACACGCAAATATCTTGTGCAACGTTTTATACAACATCACATACGCTGGGTGTGTTGGGCGAATATGCACAATAAATTCGGTTAGTCCGTTTTGAAGTGTTTTTAAATAGCGAATACCACTGTAATCATCAATGGATAAGCCGATTAAATCTAAATGGACGTTAAACGATTGATAAACATGTGGTGTTTTATCATCAACTGGGTGAATAGAGTGCAATGCATTCGGGTGAATTAAAATAATGTCGCCTGCATTACTATAAAAGATGTGATTGTCAATATGAAAACGTGCAGAGCCTTTTTCGACAAAGATAAATTCACATTCGGGATGCCAATGAAATAAAACATCGGGTTTTCCGTTTCGCATTTCAATTTTGGAATACGAATAAGGTAATAGGGAGTGGTGATATTCAATGTGTTCACGCAAATTGTATGTACTCACAGTAACCTCCAAACAATAGAATAGTATAAGATGTTAAGAGTATTGTAACAGTATTTTATAAAAAAGAATAGTATCATATAGGTGCAAAAAATGAAAGAGGTATAAATAAATGAAAAATGTATTTCCAGATGGCTTTTTGTGGGGTGGCGCAACAGCGGCTAACCAATATGAAGGTGCTTATAATGTAGATGGTAAAGGGTTATCTGTTCAAGATGTTTTACCAGATGGAGTCGGTCGTGTGACAGAAGCACCAACAGAAGATAATTTAAAATTAGTTGGTATTGATTTTTATAACCGTTATAAAGAAGATATTGCGTTGTTTGCTGAAATGGGATTTAAAGTGTTTCGTACGTCAATTGCGTGGAGCCGTATTTTTCCAAACGGTGATGAGTTAGAGCCAAATGAAGCAGGCTTACAATTTTACGATAACTTATTTGATGAATTGGCAAAATATGGTATCGAGCCTTTAGTCACGTTATCACACTATGAAACACCGCTACATTTAGCACGTGAGTATAACGGCTGGGCAAATCGTAAAATGATTGATTTTTATGCGCGTTACGTTGAAACCGTATTTAAACGTTATAAAGGTAAAGTAAAATATTGGTTGACCTTTAATGAAGTTAACTCTATTTTACACTTTCCATTTATGAGTGGCGGTGTGAATACGCCTAAAGAGGAATTATCAAATCAAGATTTATATCAAGCTGTACATCATGAATTAGTTGCTTCCGCACTAGCAACAAAAATTGGTCATGAAATTGATCCAGACAATAAAATTGGGTGTATGGTATTAACAATGCCATCATATCCAATGACGCCAAATCCGGAAGATATGTTAGCGATGCGTGAATTTAACAATCAAAACTATTTATTCTCAGATATTCACGCGCGTGGTAAATACCCAAATTACATTAAACGCTTTTTTGAAGAAAATGGCATTGACATTCAATTTGCACCGGGTGACAAAGAATTAATGGCTGAACATACCGTTGATTTCATTTCATTTAGCTATTACATGAGCATTGGTGTGGCGCACAATCCACAAGATTACGAAACACGTCGTGGTAACATTGTTGGTGGTGTGATTAATCCTTATTTAGAAGCGAGTGAGTGGGGATGGGCAATCGACCCGGTTGGCTTACGATTGGTGTTGAATGATTTTTATGATCGTTACCAGCTACCGCTATTTATCGTGGAGAACGGTTTAGGGGCGAAAGATGTGTTAGTTGACGGGCCTAACGGTAAAACGGTTGAAGATGATTACCGTATTGACTATTTGAAAAAGCATTTAATTCAAGTGGGAGAGGCGCTACAAGATGGTGTTGAAGTGTTAGGTTATACAACATGGGGATGTATTGACTTAGTGTCTGCATCAACGGCACAAATGAGTAAACGCTATGGTTTTATTTATGTAGATCGTAATGACGACGGTACAGGAACGTTAGAACGTTACAAGAAAAAATCGTTTAACTGGTATAAAGATGTCATTGCAACAAATGGAGCTTCTTTATATTCATAAAAGTAGTGTAATGAAACGAACTTTATATTGAAGATGAGAATAGACGACAATGCGATACGATGTATGTGTGTTGTTGGTATAATTGGTGAAATGACATAACACAACAAAACGAGAGGATAAAAGCATGAGTAATTTAGAATTTCCAAAAGGATTTTTATGGGGTGGCGCGACGGCGGCAAACCAATGTGAAGGGGCGTATAACGTTGATGGGCGTGGATTAGCGAACGTTGACCTTTTACCCGTAGGAAAAGACCGTTTTTCAGTCGTAACGGGTGAGCGCAAAATGTTAGAATTTGAAGAAGGGTACTTTTACCCAGCGCAACAATCTATTGATTTTTATGGACACTACAAAGAAGATATTGCACTATTGGCAGAAATGGGCTTTAAAACGTTCCGTCTATCAATCGGTTGGAGTCGTATTTTCCCAAATGGTGACGAGTTAGAGCCGAATGAAAAAGGTTTAGAGTTTTATGAAAATGTATTTAAAGAGTGTCAAAAATACGGTATTGAGCCGTTAGTAACCATTACGCACTTTGACTGTCCGGTACATTTAATTAAAGAGTATGGCGGTTGGAGAAACCGTGAAATGTTAGTGTTTTACGAAAGATTATGTCGTGTGTTATTTACACGTTTCAAAGGATTGGTTAAATATTGGTTAACTTTTAACGAAATCAATATGATTTTACACGCGCCATTCATCGGTGCTGGCATTGTCTTTGAAGAAGGCGAAAACAAAAAACAAGTGAAATGGCAAGCGGCGCACCACGAATTAGTGGCAAGTGCTATTGCAACGCGTGTGGCACGTGAAATCGACCCAGAAGCAAAAATCGGTTGTATGTTGGCGGCTGGTCAATATTATCCAGAAACGTGTCATCCTGAAGATGCGTGGAAAGCACTACAAAGCGATCGTGAAGGATATGCGTTAATTGATGTTCAAGTGCGTGGATATTATCCAAATTACGTGTTGAAACAATGGGAAAAAGACGGTATTGAAATTAACATTACTGAGGAAGACAAAAAAGAATTGCGTGAAAACACTGTTGATTTTGTGTCATTCTCATACTATTCAAGTCGTGTGGCAACACACCGTAACGATGCGGTAAAAACATCGGGAAATATTTTTTCATCTGTTAAAAATCCATATTTAGAAGCAAGTGAGTGGGGCTGGCAAATTGATCCACTAGGATTCCGTATTACGTTGAATACGTTGTGGGATCGTTACCAAAAACCGTTATTCGTTGTAGAAAATGGATTGGGTGCTGTAGATACGCCAGATGAAAATGGCGAAATTCATGATGATTATCGTATTGCTTATTTACGCGAACACGTTAAGGCAATGCGTGATGCTATTAATGAAGACGGTGTAGAACTATGGGGATACACAACATGGGGATGTATCGATTTAGTTTCTGCTGGAACAGGTGAAATGAAAAAACGTTACGGTTTTATTTATGTCGATCGCGACAATGACGGTAACGGGACATTAAAACGTACGAAGAAAAAATCATTTGATTGGTATAAACAAGTGATTGATTCAAACGGAACAAAATTAGACTAGGGTACTATGTATTTCTTGTAAAAACAACTATTTGCCGATATAATGATTTTGTAATGAGTCATCGGCTCAAGGGGCATCTACTGCAAATTTTAAAGTAAAATAAATCTGTGATAGAGGCCAAAATTAACCGACTAAAAGCGGCTCACAAGGTGTGAGTCGCTTTTTATTCAAAGTAGTTTGATGTGTGATGGGTTTAAGTTGTAAAGGAGAAGATATGAAAAGAAGAGTGCATGTTGATTCGAAAAATAAAATAGGGGTTGCTGTTGTTCTATTGATTATCTACTTAGTTTGTATTTTTGGTTTAATGCAAACGACACCTCCAACAACGACACCAAATACGACCGCTGAAACAACTCAACCTAATGAACGTGTTCGGGTTGCTTTAACAGGTGATTTTTTGTGGGAGCAAGGGCTTTACGATTGGATGGATCATTATCAATTTGGTACTTACTTTGATAAAGTTAAACCGTATTTGCAATCTGATTTGACAATAGCAAACCATGAAGTGCCTATCGGTGGTGAAGAATTGGGCATTTCTGGAACGGAGTTTACGTTTAATGCACCAAAACAAATTGCACAACAATTACCAAGTATCGGTATCAATTTTGCAACATTAGCTAACAACCATACGTTAGATATGGGCTTAAAAGGGTTAAATAATACGTTGCAATTTTTAGATGAAGCAGGTATTGCACATACTGGAGCGTATCGTAATGCGGATGACGCTGATAAAATCAAAGTTGTTGATGTTAAAGGTATTAAAATAGCAATTTTAGCCTATACGTATGATACGAATGTACCTAGAATTGAGGGAAATCATGTCTCATACTTTTTATCAGAAAATTTAACCTTTGATGCAGCGCATCGAGAAAAATTAAAAGCAGACATTAAAAAAGCAAAAGCGCAATCCGATTTAGTGTTTGTTGCGATGCACTGGGGTACGGAATTCACATATGAGTTGACTGAAACACAAAAAGAAGTGGCTACATTTTTAAATGAACAAGAAGTTGATTTAGTTATTGGAAATCATCCGCATACCGTTCAAAAAGCAGAACAAAAAACGAATGCCAACGGGTATCACACCTTAGTTTTTTATTCACTTGGTAATACCGTTTCATCAGATGTTCAAGTCAGTCGTGCAACGCCAGATTTCCAAGTGCTGTATCACATTGGTGCGTTAGTGAATCTGGATATTGTCAAAAAAGACAGTCGTTACCAGTTTGAAAATGTAAAAATCATTCCTATTGTCAATCATTTTGAAAAAGGCGATACGAATTATCAATTGGTGCCTTTAAAAGACTATAATCAAGAAATGGCCGCTAAACACACTCAAGCGATATATAATGCAGACTTTAATTACGAATGGATTAAAAATCAAATGAAAACAGTGTTTAGTTCATCGGGATTACAATTGCTTGATGAATAGATTAAAAAATGACATAGATATTAAAACATAATCAATAAAACGACCCTTATTTTTCATGGTATAAACAGAGTATAGTATCGGTTTTTCATATGAAAATATAAGAAATGGTCGTTTTTTTCGTTTACTATGTAATAGTAAAATATAATTCTTTTCAAGGAGAACAAATATGACTAAAAAAACATTCCCTAAAGGATTTTTATGGGGTGGCGCAACAGCTGCCAACCAATACGAAGGTGGTTATTTATCAGGTGGTAAAGGATTAAGTACGTTAGACGCCATTACAGGTGGTGACGTGAATACACCGCGTATGATTACATTTAAAACGGTTGATGGTGAAATCAAACGTGTAACACGTGAAGAATCTTTACCAGCAGGTGCGGTTGGATACGTTGATCCAAATCAATACTATCCAAGCCATGTGGCGACAGATTTTTACAATCATTATGAAGAAGATATCGCACTATTTGCAGAAATGGGATTTAATTGCTTCCGCATGTCAATTGCATGGAGCCGTATATTCCCAAATGGAGACGATGCACAACCAAATGAAGAAGGTTTAGCGTTCTATGATAAAGTATTTGACACGCTTTTAAAACACAACATCGAGCCGGTTGTGACAATCAATCACTTTGATATACCAATGCATTTAGCAGACCACTATGATGGCTGGGCAAATCGTAAAACAGTTGATTTCTTTGTGAAATTCTGTGAGGTGGTATTTAAGCGTTACAAAGATAAAGTGAAATATTGGATGACGTTTAACGAAATTAATATTTTACGTAGCTGGACACAAATTGGGATTCATTCAACTGACCCACAAACGTTATATCAAGCAAAACATCACATTTTCCTAGCAAGCGCATTAGCGGTGAAATTAGGGCATGAAATCAACCCAGAAAACCAAATTGGGATGATGGTATGTTACGTGCATAGCTATCCAGAAACTTGCCGTCCAGAAGATGTTATGGAATCCATTCAATTTAACCGTGAATTAGAATTTTACATGGATGTTCAAGTGCATGGAGAATATCCACGTTACAAATTAAAACATTTAGAACGTCTAGGTGTGAATTTAGACGTTTCACCAGAAGATGCAGCGATTTTAAAAGCAGGTACAGTAGATTATATTGGATTTAGTTACTACATGACAGCCGTGTCATCATCTCAAGTAGATGAAACAAAAATGGTTATTGGTAACCAAATGAAAGTCGCTAAAAACCCATATTTAGAAACAAGTGACTGGGGTTGGTCAATTGACCCACTAGGGTTACGTATTGCCTTATCTAAAATTTATGACCGTTACCGTATTCCAATGTTTATCGTTGAAAACGGGTTAGGTGCTGCAGATACTCTAGAAGCAGATGGTTCAATTAATGACGATTACCGCATCAACTATTTTGATAAACATATTCGCGCAATGTATGACGCGATCGAATTAGACGGTGTTGAATTGATGGGATACACACCTTGGGGTTGTATCGATCTTGTGTCTGCCGGAACAGGTGAAATGAAAAAACGTTACGGTTTCATCTATGTTGATATGGACGATAAAGGAAACGGAACATTGAAACGTTCTAAGAAAAAATCATTTAACTGGTATCGTGATGTCATTACATCAAACGGTGCATCATTAAATTTATAATGTAATGATATGAAAAAGTGTACTAACAGGAGAACGTTTATGAAAATGAAAACAACATTTCCGAAAGGTTTTTTATGGGGTGGCGCAACGGCGGCTAATCAAGTAGAAGGTGCGTTTGATAGTGATGGGAAAGGACTATCTGTTTCTGATGTATATACGTTTGATAGTTCACGTCCTAAAGAAACGTGGACAGATCAATGGCATATGATGACACATGAACAAGTAGCCAATGCACAAAATCCAAATAGTACGGAATATTATCCAAAACGATACGGTGTTGATTTTTATCATCACTATAAAGAAGATATTGCTCTTTTTGCTGAAATGGGATTTAAAGTCTACCGTATGTCGTTAGCTTGGACACGTATTTTCCCTAACGGTGACGAATTAGAGCCAAATGAAGCTGGGCTAGCATTTTACGATAAGGTGTTTGATGAGTTGTTAAAATACGGTATTGAACCGTTGGTGTCATTGTCACATTATGAAATGCCACTACATTTAGTAACACAATACGGTGGCTGGGTGAATCGTCAAGTTGTTGATTTTTATGTTCGATTTGCTACAACTGTATTTAAGAGATATAAAAACAAAGTAAAATATTGGGTGCCGTTTAATGAAATTAACTGTGTGAAGCATCATCCGTATGTTAGTGTGGGTGTTGTAGAAGAAAATCACCCACATATCGAGCAGGCGAAATATCAGGGGGCACATCATCAATTTCTAGCGTCCGCATTAGCTATTAAACAGTTGCGTACCATTATTCCGCAAGCGAAAGTGGGTACAATGATTTCGTATCAGTTGCTTGTCCCATATAGTTGTGATCCAGACGATATTCAAAAAACGGTTGAAAAACAACGTGAATCGCTATTCTTTTCCGATGTTC
The DNA here is from genome assembly GCA_017945845.1 of Carnobacteriaceae bacterium zg-C25. Lineage (NCBI taxonomy): Bacteria > Bacillati > Bacillota > Bacilli > Lactobacillales > Carnobacteriaceae > Carnobacteriaceae bacterium zg-C25. The sequence goes on along the minus strand of CP072828.1, from coordinate 1,220,852 downwards.
AAGCGCGTGGATATTATCCCGCTTACACCGCACGAATGATGGCAGAAAAAAATGTTGAGTTAATCATTGAAAACGGTGATTTAGAAGTGATGCGTGAAAATCCTGTAGATTTCATTTCGTTTAGCTATTACATGTCGAGTGCGGTAAGTGCACATCCAGAACGATTAGAAGGCGCGGTTGGAAATTTAATCACTGGTGGTGTGAAAAATCCTTATTTAGAAAGTAGTGATTGGGGCTGGCAAATTGATGCTAAAGGGTTGCGTACTGCGTTAAATCAATTGTACGACCGTTATCAAAAACCGTTATTTATTGCTGAAAATGGATTGGGAGCCGTAGATGTATTAGAAAACGGGACAGTTAACGACGACTACCGTATTAATTATTTGCGTAAACACATTGAACAAGTGTTAGAAGCAATTAAAGATGGAGTTGATGTATTTGGTTATACATCGTGGGGATGTATCGATATTGTAAGTGCCTCAACATCACAAATGTCAAAACGATACGGCTACATTTATGTTAACCGTGATGATGACGGCAATGGTGATTTTAAACGATACAAGAAAAAATCGTTTGATTGGTACAAAAAAGTGATTGCGACAAATGGGCAAGATTTATCGTAGTTTGTGCACCTTTAAGCAGATGTGTTATTTATGATTGGCGAATTTGTTTTGTGATGTGTATAAAGTCAAAAAAATAAGACTTATAGAATGTCTGATAGACCCGTTCTTTAATGGAGTTAAACTTTATGGCGAATACCATCAACCTTAAAAATAATACAACTATAAAATCATCATAATACTATTCTATTTGTTTGTTAAACAATAGAATAGTATTATTTTTTAATACAAAACAACAAGAAAAAACAGACTGTAAGCGTTACACTAACTATATATTAAAACAGATTAAAGGAGATAATGTATGTTAAAAGAAACTGTATTTCCAACCGATTTTTTATGGGGCGGTGCCATTGCCGCTAACCAAGCAGAAGGGTCATGGGACGTTGACGGCAAAAAGCCAAACGTAACAGATGTTATGGTTGGTATTGGAACCGATAAAGATACACCAAGTATTCGTTTTAACTACGAAAAAGGTGTTTATGAAGAAGCGTACCGCGACGATAAAGTGTACTTGAGTCACGATGCCGTTGATTTTTATAATCGCTATGAAGAAGATTTAGATTACATGCAAGAAATGGGATTTAAAGCGTTTCGTACAAGTATTTCATGGAGTCGTATTTTCCCGAATGGTGATGAAAGTGCCCCTAACGAAGCAGGATTAGCTTTTTACGATAAGTTATTTGACGCGATTATTGCACGTGGTATGGAGCCTGTTGTTACCATTTCTCACTACGAAACACCACTTGGCTTAATTGCAAATTACGGTGGGTGGACAAATCGCAAGTTAATTCAATTTTATGAAAACTATGTTCGCACCATTTTAGAACGTTACAAAGGTAAAGTGAAGTATTGGATGACGTTCAATGAAATTAACAATTTATTTAGAATGCCTTTTGTAGCCGCGGGTGTGGCAAGTATGAATCCAACAGACCCAACACGTCCTGTAGCCGATTTAACACGAGAAGAGTTGTATCAAGCAGCGCATCATATTTTTGTAGCACATGCGCTTTCAGTGAAGTTATGTCATGAAATTGACCCGGAAGCCAAAATGGGTGCAATGTATAGTTTCTCTCACTTGGCAACATATCCACTAAACTGTGATCCTGAAAATGTTCTAGGTGCTTTGAATTTCACGCGTCATTCTTATTTCTTTGGAGATGTGATGTGTCGTGGTGTCTATCCAGGATATGTTAAACGCATTTGGAAAGAAGAAAATATTACCGTAACATTTGAAGACGGCGATTTAGATTTAATTAAACATAACACGTCTGATTATATTGCGTTTAGTTATTACCGTAGTGCAGTCTATGATAAAAATGCTGCAGTTACCGTAGATACGGGTGGAGCAGCGGGTGTTGAAAATCCTTATTTAACAGGTACGTCACCAGCACCATGGAAATGGCCAATTGATCCGATTGGTTTGCGTTATGTATGCAATATGTTAACAGACCGTTATCAGTTGCCGTTAATGATTACGGAAAATGGGATTGGTTTAGATGAAGCACCAGATGAAAATGGTCAGATTAGTGATAAACCACGTCAACAATATTTGCGTGATCATATCGAACAATTAAATGAAGCGATTAAAGACGGTAGCGATATTTTAGGTTACTTGTGGTGGGGGCCGTTTGATATTGTGTCTGCTGGAACAGGTGAAATGAAAAAACGTTACGGATTTGTTTACATTGATCGTCACAATGATGGAACGGGTACATTGAAACGTACGAAAAAAGAATCGTTTGATTACTACAAACAAATTATTGCATCAAATGGGGAAAATTTAGAGTTTTTAGCATAAAAGCGTTCAAAAGGAACTAAAAAGATTTGATTACCCAATTTGTTGTTGTGTAGGAGGACATGAAAATTGAGTAAAATTTTATTTTTAGATGTTGATGGAACGATGACCAATTATTCTGGTGAAATTCCAGAATCTACGGGTAAAGCCATTAAATTGGCACGTCAAAATGGGCATAAGGTCTACGCTTGTACCGGACGAAGTCGTGCTGAAATGCCGGATCGTATTTGGAATATGGGGATTGATGGCATGATTGGCGGGAATGGTAGTTATATTGAACATCATGGCAAAGTGCTTTTTCACCAAACGTTAACAAAGGAACAATGCCAACGCGTTGTCGATTGGTTACATGAGCGTGGTTTAGAGTTTTACCTTGAAGCCAATAGTGGCTTATATGCCAGTGAAAACTTTAAAGAAAAATCGCAACCTGTCATGCGTGAATACGAACGTCGTAAAGGTAGACAACCGAAAGAAGTGCATGAGATTCACGGAATGATTTATGATGAAACAAACCTTTATCGTGATGATGTGAATAAAATTAGTTTTATTTTAAGCACTTATCAAGACCATTTAGACTCAAAAGCAATATTCACTGATTTAGTCGCTAATACGTGGGGTGGCGCTGGAGAAATTGCGTTGTTTGGAGATTTGGGTGTCAAAGGGATTGATAAGGCAGTGGCGATTTATAAATTATTAGATTTTTTAAAAGCGGATATTAAAGATACGTTTGCATTTGGAGATGCAAAAATTGATATTCCAATGTTTGACATTTGTGAAGTTGCCGTTGCTGTAGCTAGTGGCGGTGATGAAGCTAAAGCGGCAGCAGATTACATTACCGATGCCGTAGATGATAATGGTATTTACAATGCGTTTCAGCATTTTAATTTAATTTGAGGTGCGTAAACACCACAATTCAGCGTATAGGAGGAATGAAGATGAGAAAGACGATTTATTTGACGCGACACGGGCAGACGATTTTTAATGTTGAAAATCGCACGCAAGGTTCGAGTGATTCGCCGTTGACGCCTTTAGGTATTGAACAAGCGCAAAAAGTAAGAGATTTTTTTATTGAAAAAGGAATTACCTTTGATGCGGTATATAGTTCAACGCAAGAGCGTGCTTGTGATACGGCAGAAATTATGAGTGGCGGTATGCCGTATACGCGATTAAAAGGGTTGAAAGAGTGGGATTTTGGCGTATTTGAAGCATATCCCGAACATTTAAAAAATGGTGTTCGTGATCCGAAAAAATTGTCGTATGAAGATAGTTTAGTGGCTTTTGGTGGGGAATCTCGTCAAAGCGTTGGGGAACGTATGGAACGTGCGTTATGTGAAATTGCTCAAAGTAAAGGCGATACGATTTTAGCCGTATCACACGGTGGTGCGATGTGGGCGTTTGCTTTAACGGCTAATATTGATCGTATCCCTAAACCGCCATATCCAAATTGTTGTGTGATGCATTTAGAGTATGAAGATGGTCAATTTTATTTTATTGAATTAATTGATGTTTTAAATGCCAATGTGAAATATGACATTTTAGAAAGATAATTTATATCACAGTTCTTGCAGTTTTTATTTGAACTTGTTATGATACCCTTAAATAAGGGGGGATAACAATGTTTAATTTATTTAAAAAGAAAAATGATAGTAGCAATGACTTTACCGTAAAATCACCACTAAGTGGACGTGTAGTACCGCTAAGTGATGTGAACGATCCAGTATTTTCTGGGTTATTGTTAGGAAAAGGGATTGCCATTGACCCAAGTTCTAAAGAAGTCGTTTCTCCGGTTAATGGGACGGTAACGACTATTTTTCCAACTGGACACGCTGTAGGCTTGACGTCACAAAGTGGGATTGAAGTGTTAATTCATATTGGAATGGATACGGTTCAATTGAATGGAGAAGGTTTTACGGCACACGTTAAAGAAGGAGATACCGTTTCTGTTGGTCAAAAATTAATTACGGTAGATTTAGAATTTGTTAAATCATCAGGGTATTCAACCGTAACGCCAGTGGTTGTCACAAACACAGCTAATTTTGTTGATGTGAAATCAACACTTTCACAACAAGTCGTTTCTGGTGATGAATTATTGACAATTGAAAAATAAAAATAAAGACAACGTGTGAAAAACATGCGTTGTCTTTAGTGTTAAAAAGGAGATACTATGATGATTCATAATTGGCAAGCGTTTATCGAACAGGAACGTCTGCAACCCTACTATGTGAAATTAATGCATGAAGTCAATCAGCGACGAATACTCGGGAATGTTTTTCCCCCTGAAAATCAACTGTTTAACGCTTTTGACATGACGCCGCTAGAACAGGTTAAAGTGGTGATTCTTGGGCAAGATCCATATCATCAAAAAGGACAAGCCAATGGATTAAGTTTTTCAGTGAATAAAGGCGTTAAGTTGCCCCCTTCTTTACGCAATATGTTTATCGAATTGGCCGATGATATTGGTTGCGATGTGTCAACGCATGGCGATTTAACGCATTGGGCAAAACAAGGGGTGCTTTTGTTGAATACCGTCTTGAGCGTGGATGAAGGCAAGGCGAACAGTCACAAAAACTTAGGTTGGGAGACGTTTACGGATAATGCGATTCGTTTGTTAAATGAGCAAGAACGTTCGATTGTGTTTGTGTTGTGGGGTGCACAAGCACAGAAAAAACAAACGCTCATTACAAATTCAAAGCATTATATTGTGCAATCGCCGCACCCTAGTCCCTTATCAAGCTATCGTGGATTTTTTGGTAGTCGCCCTTATTCTACCGTTAATCATTATTTAATAGCGTCTAATCAACAACCGATCGATTGGGCAATAAAAGAGAACTAAAAAACACGCCAAAAAAACACGCCAAAAAACACGCCAAAAAAACACGCTGGGTTGCGTGTTTTTTGTTTGGTATAGGTTGATGTTAAAAGGTATCGAAACTAACAGAAGTCTTATCGTTGTTGTTTGGCGAGCGGTTCTAAAAGTAATTGCGTATACGTTTTTTTATGTTTGACGACGTCAATATACGTTTTAATGAATACACCACCTAAAACAATACATTGACAAACTGTCATTAACCAAACGAAAGCGACCATCACACTACCTAGAGAACCGTATACGGGATTGCCACCGCTTGAAAAGAGTGCATTGGATATTTTGTAGAAAAGAGATAGTAAAAAAATCGCAATCGTTACAACGAGGGATCCAATAAATAACGCGTCAAATGGCATGTAGTGATGCTTATAAAAAATGCTCGAAAATTTATAAAAGAACATGAACACACCAATCGATAATAAAAATGGAAGTATTAAACTCATCATAAAAATTAAACCGTCTGATAAATCTTTTAATAACGGTGTACCGAACTGTTCCGAAATGTTTTGAATTAGGGAGATGATTTCGTTAGTAAAAATATTAAAAATGAGTAACGATGCCATTACCACTAAAAAGGCGATAGTATAAAAAACAGAGAAAATACGATCGAAAAAAGGAATTTTTTTGAAAAAATCAATTTTATCGTTCGATGGAATTTCAAAAATACTATTTAATGTAAGCGTTAAGCCTAAAAAACCTTGTGATCCTATCCAAAGCGCAGAAAATAGTGCAACGATGGACAATGAGGACGATACGTGAAAAACATTTTCGACAACAGTTGAGAAAACTTGCTGAATATCTTTAGGTAATGTATTTAACGTTTTCAAAATCAGTTGATCGAATCCAGGCGCAACAAATGAAAGCATTTGAAGTAAAAAGACAAGTAATGGAATAAATGACAAGATAAGATGATACGCCAAAAAGGTAGCGGCGAACGATGAATTACTCGTCTTTAGTTTTAATGAAAAATATTTTGTAAAATGAATGATTTTTTTCATACAACCTCCTATGCATTTTATTATAAATGAAAACATTAAAAAAAGCTAAGATAACTAGGTATATTCATTGAAAGCGCTGTTAACTTAGTGTAAAATTGTTCTACAACGCTATGAAACGAAGGGACGTTTACCAACCATAGCGCAACGATTAAAAAATAAATAAGGGGGGAAATGTATAACGGTTGGTGTTATACAATAAAAAAGATGTCAAATATGATGAGTAAAATTAGAAAAGTCTTTTTTGTACTAGTAACGTGTTTGGCAATGGTAGGTGCTACAGTATTACCAAGAACGGTAATCAATGCACAAGGCGATACAACAACACAGGAAGATGCGGGCTACATGAAAGTGTATTCTGTTGATGCCGGACGTAAATATTTTTCAGTCGATCAAATTAAACAGATTATTGATAAAATCGCTACGCTCGGATTTTCACATTTGCAATTATTATTCGGTAATGACGGATTACGTCTTGTGTTAGATGATTTATCAGTGAGTGCAGGTGGCGAAGAATATAGCCACGAACGTGTTAAAACAGCCATTGAAAATGGAAATAGACGTTACTACGACGATCCAAACGGTAACGCTTTAACACAAGCACAAATGGAAGAAATTTTAGCACATGCACAATCACGTGGCATTAAAGTGATTCCTGGTTTAAACTCTCCAGGACATATGGATACCATTTTAAATGCAATGGAAGAGTTGGGTATTACAAATACGCGTGTTGTTAATGGTTCTAAAACGTCTAAAACAACGGTTGAATTAGAAAATACGAAAGCCGTAGAATTTACAAGAGCGTTGATTAGTCGTTACGTAGCGTTCTTTAACGGCAAAGCAGAATTCTTTAACCTTGGTGCAGACGAATACGCTAACGATACAGGTTCAGGTTTTGCTTATTTACAATCACGTCGAACAAAAGATTATCAAAAATATAAATATACATTGTTTATCGATTATATTAATAGTATTGCTCAAGTGATTAAAGACAATGGTATGAAACCAGTGGCGTTTAACGATGGAATTTACTATAAATCTACTGATCGTTTCGGGACATTTGATTCAGACATTATTGTAGCTTACTGGATTGCTGGATGGAACGGCTATGATGTGGCTAAACCATTCTATTTAAATAGAAAAGGTCATAAATTATTAAATACAAATGATGGTTGGTACTATGTTGTCGGTTTAGATGAGTATACAGACAGCACACACAATAACCCATATACTGGACCTAAAGCGCATGAGCGTTTACCAAGAATCCAATTTACTGGATTACCAGGTGGTCGTGGTGAACCCGTATTAGGGGCAATCGTTTGTATGTGGGCGGATTACCCATCAAACACTTACGATGCAAGTGTACCATTTGCCTTTTTAGATAAATATGCGCAACAACATAATCAATATTTCAACCGTCGTTACATTACAGAATATGTAACAACTGACGGTGTAGAAATTGAACCATCTACGATTAACGATGAAAAACAATCAGCAAAAACATTTGATGATTATGAATTTGTAAGTAGTGAAGACACTGAATTCGGTATAAAATACAAATACGCTAAAAAATTAACAACTAAATATGTTGATGTAAACGATGAAGAACTTGAAGTTGTTAAACAACGTGAATTTGCTACAAATAAAGAGTTCCCAGGGTATACATTTGTTGAAACAAGACTTGGAGAAGAAGTGACAACACATGTTTACTACAAAAATAAAACAACAAAATTTGTAGACGAACAAAACGCAGATGTTGATACACAAGTAGTGGGTCGTGAATTTGCAGCTCAAAAAGATATCGATGGTTACACATTTGTAGAAACAACAGTTGCCGATGATGTGACAACACATGTTTACTACAAAAATAAAACAACAAAATTTGTAGACGAACAAAACGCAGACGTTGATACACAAGTTGTAGGTCGTGAATTTGCAGCTCAAAAAGATATTGACGGTTACACATTTGTAGAAACAACAGTTGCCGATGATGTGACAACACATGTTTACTACAAAAACAAAACAACAAAATTTGTAGATGAACAAAACGCAGATATTGATACACAAGTAGTGGGTCGTGAATTTGCAGATAAAAAAGTGATTGATGGTTATACATTCGTAGAAACAACAGTCGCAGATGATGTAACCACACACCGTTATGAAGTTGTAACCGATAAAGTGTTAAGCAACACTCCAACCGACGTTAGCGTTATGGGAACAAGCGTATCATTAAAAGATGCAACAGCATTAGTTGTTGAGCCAAAAACATTAGCTAATGTAACAAACGAGTATAATGCATACGACATTACATTAGTTAACGAAAAAGGTGATGTGGTACAACCAAGTGCACCTGTTCGTGTTGTGTTACCAGCTACAAAAGAAGTAGACGGTGTATTCTATATTAACGGTGACAATAAAGAAGCGATTCCTTTCACACGTGAAGGCAATACAGTTGTATTTGAAGTAGAACACTTTAGTGTGTATGCGGTTGTTTATAAAGCAGAGGCATCTACAACAATGCCAACGCCACCAACAGAAAAACCAACACCACCAACAGATGAAATGGCAAATACAACAACACAACCAACAAATAACATGACAAATATGCCAACACCGCCAACAAGCGAAATGGCAAATACGTCAAAACAACCAACAAATAACATGACAAATATGTCAACATCATCAACAGATAACATGACAAATATGCAAACACAATCAAATGAACAAAAAGATACATCAAAAATGATGTTGTTACCAGAAACTGGAACAGCAGCAAATGATTACCTGTTCATCGGTGTAGCGTTTGTGATTTTAAGTGGTATCGTATGGCAAGTACGTGCTAAAAAAGATGAAATGAAATAGTCAAAGTGACGCAAAAAGCTGGTGATTTTATCATCGGCTTTTTTGTGTGGAAATCAAAGGGTTATGTCGATTAGAGTTGATGACGTATACAATCAGCGCTAAAAATGATAAAGCCGTAAAGGTAACAACGCATACCGTCATTCTTAAAAAGTGTGCAATCAAATCAAATTTAGAACGTTAATAGAAGTTGTAACGTTTACATTTTGAAAATAGGTGTTTTTGACTAGGCAAAGGACAGCGATAGTGATAAAATAACAAAGTTATTAAGCGAAAGCGCGGAGGAAATATGAAAAAAAGAGAAGATATTCGTAACGTAGCGATTATTGCGCACGTTGACCACGGAAAAACGACATTAGTCAATGAGTTATTGAAACAATCGCACACGTTAGATGCGCGCGCAAATATTGAAGATCGTGCGATGGACTCAAATGATATTGAAAAAGAGCGCGGTATTACGATTTTAGCTAAAAATACAGCAGTACAATACCACGATACACGTATTAACATCATGGATACACCAGGACACGCTGACTTCGGTGGAGAAGTAGAGCGTATCATGAAAATGGTAGACGGTGTTGTTTTAGTTGTCGATGCGTATGAAGGTACAATGCCACAAACACGTTTTGTGTTGAAAAAAGCGTTAGAGCAACATTTAACACCTATTGTTGTGGTAAATAAAATTGATAAAGATACAGCACGTCCAGCAGAAGTTGTGGATGAAGTGTTAGAGTTATTTATCGAATTAGGTGCAGATGACGATCAATTAGAGTTCCCGATTATTTACGCTTCAGCTATTGGTGGAACATCTAGTTTATCGGATAACCCAGTTGATCAAGAGCCAACAATGGATCATATTTTTAATACGATTATTGAACATATTCCAGCACCTGTTGACAATAGTGCTGAACCGTTACAATTCCAAGTGTCTTTATTAGATTATAACGATTATGTTGGTCGTATTGGTATTGGACGTGTGTTTAGAGGGACAATTAAAGTTGGAGATTCCGTTTCCGTATTAAAAATTGACGGATCAACGAAAAACTTCCGTGTGACGAAATTATTCGGCTTCTTTGGTTTGGATCGTGTTGAAATTCAAGAAGCAAAAGCGGGTGATTTAATTGCCGTTTCTGGTATGGAAGATATTTTCGTTGGTGAAACGGTAACACCAGTAGACGTACAAGAAGCGTTACCAATTTTACATATTGATGAGCCAACTTTACAAATGACGTTTTTAACGAACAATTCGCCATTTGCTGGTCGTGAAGGAAAACACGTGACATCACGTAAAATTGAAGAACGTTTATTAGCCGAATTACAAACAGACGTTTCATTACGTGTTGATCCAACAGATTCGCCAGATGCATGGATTGTATCTGGACGTGGAGAGTTGCATTTAGCCATCTTAATTGAAACGATGCGTCGTGAAGGCTATGAATTACAAGTGTCTCGTCCCGAAGTGATTATTCGCGAAGTGGATGGTGTCCGTTGTGAACCATATGAGCGTGTTCAAATTGATTCGCCTGAAGAATACATGGGTTCAATCATTGAAACATTGAGCTTGCGTAAAGGTGAAATGCAAGAAATGGTACATACGGGTAATGGACAAATCCGTTTGATTTTCTTAGTGCCAGCGCGTGGGTTAATTGGTTATTCAACAGAATTTTTATCAATGACACGCGGATACGGTATTTTAAATCACACATTCGATTGCTACTTACCAGAAATTAAAGCTAAAATTGGTGGACGCCATAACGGTGCGTTAGTTGCGACTGAATCAGGAAAAGCAACAACGTATGCAATTATGGGTGTTGAAGATCGTGGTGTTATTTTTGTGGAGCCGGGAACAGAAGTGTACGAAGGTATGGTTGTTGGTGAACATTCTCGTGAAAATGACCTAGCCGTAAATGTGACACGTGCAAAACAAATGACAAATATCCGTTCAGCAACAAAAGACCAAACAGCAGTTATTAAACGTCCACGCATTTTATCATTAGAAGAGTCTATTGAATTTATGAGTGACGATGAATACTGTGAAGTAACACCAGAAAGCATTCGTTTAAGAAAACAAATTTTAGATAAAGGCGAACGCGATCGCGTTGCTAAACGTAAGAAAAAAGCTGAAGAAAGTGCACAATAAGATATTATGCACTTTGTGAATAGATAAAGACAAGGCTTGGGAAGACTTTCCCTAGCCTTGTCTTTATACGGAAAGGAAGTATATGTCGGTTATCAAAAAACTCGGATGGTTTTTTAAATTAGAATGGAAACGTTATTTAATCGGAGTTATATCTTTAATACTCGTCAGTGTGTTAAATTTAATTCCACCAATGATGATGGGAAATGTCATCGACCACATTGCAATAGGCGATTTAACGACAGGTCAACTTGTCCAAAATGTTGCAATGTTAGTAGCAGCTGCTTTTTCGATGTACGCACTCCGATTTATTTGGCGTCAATTCATTATTGGAACCTCAAATAAATTAGGACGATTATTACGTTCTCGCTTATTTAAACAATTTACAAAAATGTCACCGTCATTTTTTCAAAAACATCGAACAGGTGATTTGATGGCACACGCAACAAATGACGTTCGTGTCGTGAATATGTTAGCCGGACCCGGTGTTATGTCCGCGGTTGATGCATCGGTTACCGCGTTAGTAACCTTAATGACAATGTTTTTTGGATTGTCATGGCAATTAACGCTATTAGCCATTTTGCCACTACCAATTATGACCGTATTAACAACTTTTGTGAGTCGTCGTTCATATAAAAGTGTATTGGAATCGCAAGAAATGTTTTCGCAATTAAACAATAAAGTGCAAGAAAATATTTCGGGTATTAAAGTTATTAAATCATTTGGATACCAACACAGTGAGATGGCAGATTTTGAAAAAGTCAATGACGCAGCATACATGACAAATATGAAAATGACGCGTTATCAAGCACTATATGATCCAGTAACAGGTGTTTGTATTGCGGCAAGTTACGCGATTACGTTATGGTTTGGTGGTTATCTCATTTCTCAAAATCAATTAACGTTAGGGAATATGATTACTTTTGTAACGTATTTGGATATGTTAGTTTGGCCACTAAAAGCGTGGAGTTTTTTAGTGAATATGATTCAACGTGGGAACGTGGCGTATGAACGCATTGAAAATTTATTATCCCAAGAAAGCGATGTGTTTAATGAAGCAGATACTCACATGACGTTTGATCATGCCGATTTAGTTTACGCTATTGATAGTTTTCAATACGACCATTCAGAAACATTGCGCGATATTCACTTTACACTGTTTAGCGGTCAAACGTTAGGCATTGTCGGTCCAACGGGAAGCGGTAAAACAACACTTATCAAATTACTGCTTCGTGAGTTTGATGTGACGAACGGGAGTATCACATTTGGCGGTAGCGATATTAAAACGATGAGTTTGAACGCTTTGAGAAGTCATATCGGCTACGTGCCACAAGATCAAATGCTGTTTGCGACGTCTATTTTGGAAAACATCCGTTTTGCTAATCCCGAATACTCGATTGAAGATGTTAAGCAGGCGGCGAGGTTGTCGTGTGTAGCAAACGACATTGAAAGCATGAACGACCAATACAACACCATTATTGGAGAGCGCGGGGTGTCTTTATCAGGGGGACAGAAACAACGCATTGCGATTGCGCGTGCCTTGATTATGAACCCGCCAGTGTTGATTTTAGACGATTCATTAAGTGCCGTTGATGCGAAAACAGAGCACATTATTGTAGATAATTTAAAATCCAGTCGAAAAGATAAAACGACCATCATTACGGCACATCGTTTAAGTGCGGTAAATCATGCTGACTTAATTTTAGTCGTGGATAACGGTCAAATTGTAGAACGTGGTACTCACGATGAATTGATTGCTCAAGGTGGCTGGTATGCAACAACGTATCAATCACAACAGTTAGAAAGCGAGGAGGTTTTATGATGAAAACATCACAATGGGCGCTTTTTAAACGTTTAATCGGGTATTTGAAACGGTATAAAGGATTAACTTTTTTATCGATTTTATTTTTAGTTGCCTTCACGGTTACAGAAAGTGTTATTCCGTTAGTTGCGCGCTACTATATTGATGCGTACATTACAACAAATCAAATTACATCGGGGTTATGGGTCATTGCTGGGTATTACCTCATTTACTTAATGCATATCATTTTAGGTTATGTGGGTACGCTATTGTTTGCAAAAATTTCGTATGGTGTTGTACGGGATATGCGGCAAGACGTTTTTGATAACGTTCAACGTCTTGGCATGCGTTATTTTGACCAGTCAGCAAACGGGACGGTTGTATCCCGAATTACGAACGATACCGAAACGGTTGCGGTAATGTTCAATGGGTTATTAACCAATATGATTCGTGCAATTTTTCTATTTTCTGCCACGTTGTATACAATGATTTGGTTAGATGCTAAATTAACGGCGATTATTGTCCTATTTTTACCCGTCATTATGTTGTCTATGACGATGTATCGTCGCTTATCTGCGCCAATCATTATGAATACACGTGCCAAACTAGGTGAATTGAATGCCAAATTATCCGAAAGTATTGAGGGTATGCGTGTTATTCAAGCGTTTAATCAAGAAGAACGTATATTTGACGAATTTGACCAATTAAATGAAGAACACTTAGTGTCGGCTAATCGTTCAATTAATATCGATAGCATTTTCTTACGTCCAGCGATGTCTCTTTTACAGTTATTGGCGTATGCGTTATTGGCGACCTATTTTGGATTAACCTTTAAAGATGCCGGTTTAACGGCAGGCTTAATGTATGCGTTTATTCAATATGTCAATCGTTTGTTCAACCCGTTGATTCAAGTGACGCAAGATTTTGCCACACTACAAACGTCTATGGTATCGGCAAGTCGTGTATTTGACTTAATCGATGAAGATGTGTATGAACCAGAACAGTTAAATGCAACACATGCTGCGATTGAAAATGGAGATGTTGTTTTTGAACACGTTTCATTTAGTTATGATGGGGTAAACAATGTATTGAATGACATTAGTTTTACCGTCAAAAAAGGTGAAACAATTGCATTTGTTGGGCATACAGGTAGCGGGAAATCATCCATTATTAATGTATTGATGCGTTTTTATGAGTTTTCTAAAGGTAGTGTTACAATTGATGGCGTCAATATTAAAGAATATCCACAACAAGTGATTCGCGATAATATTGGATTGGTTTTGCAAGAACCATTTTTATTCCACGGAACAATTGCCGATAATATTCAAATGTATCAGCACTTAACACGACAACAAGTCATTGATGCGGCAAAATTCGTAGACGCCGATGAATTTATTTCAAAACTCGATAACGGATACGATGCACCAGTTGCCGAAAGAGGTAGCACTTTATCAAGTGGACAACGTCAGTTAATTGCTTTTGCGCGAACCATTGCACTAAATCCTAAAGTTTTAATTTTAGATGAGGCGACGGCGAATATTGATTCTGAAACAGAAGAGATGATTCAACGATCGCTACATAAAATGCGACAAGGACGTACAACGATCGCTATTGCGCACCGCTTATCAACAATTCAAGATGCTAACTGCATCTACGTATTGGATAAAGGGCGTATCGTCGAACAAGGGACACACGAAGAATTATTAGCGTTGCAAGGACAATATTACGATATGTACCGATTACAATCAGGTAAAGCATAGCGTGTGAGTTGTTATTTTTTCGATGTGAAAAGATAGCCAAAAAATAAAAAGTTTGATATAATTCAAATGTACGGCAATAGAATTTCTATGAACCGGGTCAGATACGGAAGTAAGCAGCTCTAAGTAGAAAGTCTATGTGCTGTACATTTAGTGTTTACGCAGGTAAACACCTTTTTTTATATTGTGATAAATTGTATGAATTGGACACGCATAAAGTAAAGAGGGAAATGATGAAAACCATTAAATTAAAACAACGTGCCGTACAACACGTTAAATCAGGAAATCCACTGTTAATAGAGGGGGATATTTTAAATACAAAAGATATTGTGTTTGGAGAAATCGTTGAAGTGGTTGATGCAAAAAATGGAGCTTTTTTAGGTAAAGCGCTATTGGGTCAGCAAAATAAAGGTGTGGGTTGGATGTTTACAACAAAATCATCTGAAACGCTAGATGCTAAATTTTTAGAACGATTATTGACAAACGCCAAGCAAAAGCGTCAATTGTTTTTTGCATCGTCAAAAATTGATGCGTTTCGTCTATTTAATGGTGAAAGTGACGGTTTAGGTGGTCTAACGATTGATGTTTATAAACACGCTCTCGTCATTTCTTTTTATTCGCAAGCTATTTTTACGTATCGCCAATTCATTTTTGATGCGCTAAAAATAGTGATGAGTGGCTATTCCATTTTTGAAAAATGCCGATTTGAGCAAGCGCCTTATGACACTAATCATGTATTTGGCGATAATAATGAACAATTCATCATTCAAGAAAATGAAAGTCGATTTAACGTTCATTTAAATGATGGGTTAATGACGGGTGTTTTTTTAGATCAACGGGATGTCCGTGATTACGTTAGACGTCATGCAAAAAATAAAACGGTACTCAATACGTTTAGTTATACCGCAGCGTTTTCCGTTGCAGCTGCACTTGGTGGTGCGTTAAAAACGGTAAGTGTGGACGTAGCAAAACGAAGTATTGAATTATCAACCCAGCAATTTAATGTCAATGCCTTGTTGTTAGAAAATCACGCCTTTTATGTCATGGATGTATTTGACTATTTTAAATACGCACGTAAAAAAGGTGAAATGTTTGATATGGTCGTTTTAGATCCACCAAGTTTTGCGCGTACAAAAAAACGAACGTTTTCCGTATTAAAAAATTATGGAGAATTGTTAGAAGACGCCATTCATTTGACGAATGTAGGCGGTGAAATTATCGTTTCGACAAATGCGTCGAATTGGAAACGAGATGATGTGTTGCGAATGATTGATGAAACGTTTACCCGTTTGAATCGAAAATATGCGATTAACGCTGAATTTAAACAGCCAACCGATTTTACAACGCTTAAAACATTACCGTCTACACAATATTTAAAAGTGTTTGTTGTAAAAGTAGTTGCTTAATTGACTTTTTGGTAGGTTTTAGATACTCTTGTTTATAAGAAAGTGCATGCAAAGAGGTGTGTTTATGGAAAATATAGAACTAGTCATTGTTTCGGGAATGTCGGGTGCTGGTAAAACAGTAGCGGTACAAAGTTTAGAAGATTTAGGATATTTTTGTATCGATAATATGCCACCTAGATTATTAACGGGTTTTTGGGAATTAGTGAAACAAACCGGAAACATTAAACGTATTGCGTTGGTAGTTGATGTTCGTACGCGTGAGTTTTTTAATGAAGTGATTGAAACAGTAGACGATGTGGACAATACACGCATTTTATTTTTAGAAAGTAGCGATAGTGTACTAGTCTCTCGCTATAAAGAAACGCGCCGACAACACCCTCTAGCACGAGGTGGTGTCACTTTGACACAAGCCATTGCTCAAGAGCGCTTTTTATTAAGTGATTTAAAAAGACGTTCACAAAGTGTCATTGATACGTCTGAAATTTCTCCACGCACGTTGCGTGAGCGCATTATTGCAGAGTTTAGCGCTGCCGATAGCCAACTTTTCCAAGTGAATGTCATGTCGTTTGGTTTTAAATATGGATTACCCATCGAAAGTGATATTGTCATGGATGTTCGTTTTTTACCAAATCCGCATTATGTCAGTGAATTGCGTCCTCAAACAGGGTTAGATAAACCGGTTTATGACTACGTTATGGAGCAAGAGCAAACACAACTCTTTTTTGAAAAACTAAAAGATTTAATTCAATTTACTTTACCCGGATACAAAAAAGAAGGTAAAACCAATATTGTTATTGCCATTGGGTGTACAGGTGGTCAGCATCGTTCAGTAGCATTAGCAGAACGTTTAGGTAAAACGCTATTAACTGATGGATATGATGTACAAATGACACATCGTGACATCAATAAACGAAAAGAGACGGTAAATCGCTCATGAGACGTAAAAAAGTAACCATTATAGGTGGTGGTACGGGGATTCCCGTATTGCTCAATGAATTAAAGAACTATCCTATTGATATAACGGCGGTTGTAACTGTCGCAGACGACGGGGGTAGCAGTGGTGTATTGCGTGATTACATTAATATTGTGCCACCGGGAGATATACGGAACTGCTTAGTTGCCTTGTCGGATATACCCGATATTTATCGTGATATTTTTCAATACCGTTTTCATACCGATGATAACTTTTTTGCTGGGCATGCGATTGGTAATTTAATTATTGCAGCACTAACGGAAATGAAAGGAAATATTTTCGATGCCATTACAACGTTAAGTAACATTATGCGTGTCAATGGGAAAGTGTATGCTGCTTCTGATGAGCCGTTAGTGCTACATGCCAATTTTATGGATGGCACCAGTGCGGTTGGCGAATCTGAAATTGCAAAACACCGTAAACGCATTAAAGAAGTTTACGTCACCCATCGAAACAATAGGATCGAAGACGCCACGGCAAGACCGGAAGTGATTGATGCCATTATGGATGCGGATATGATTGTGTTAGGGCCGGGGAGTTTATTTACAAGTATTTTACCAAACTTGATGATTCCAAATGTTAAGCAAGCGTTATTAGATACAAAAGCACATGTTGTTTACATTTGTAACATTATGACACAGTTAGGTGAGACGGAATCATTTTCAGATGCCGATCATGTACGCGTGCTACATCGACACTTAAAAGCAATGTGCATTGATACGGTACTTGTTAATAATGCTACTGTTCCCGATGATTATTTGAATCAACAAAAAGGTGAAGAGTATCTTTTCCAAGTCCGCCATAATTTTGATGGTTTACGTGGAGAAGGGTGCCATGTTATTTCTACAAACTTTTTAGAAATGCGTGATAATGGTGCTTTCCACGACGGCAAAAAAGTAGTAGAAGAATTGATTGGATTATTAAATCGTCCAAGAATGTAAAGGAGGGGCTTCATGTCATACGCAGCGGACATCAAAAAAGAATTAACGACGTTGACGGTTCATAAAGAACATGCCAAAGCAGAATTGTCTGCGCTAATTCGTATGAATGGGGCAGTGACTTTGCAACAACAAAAATTTGTGTTGAACGTCCAAACGGAAAATGCGGCGATTGCACGACGAATGTATTCGTTACTTAAAGAGCATTACGCAGTAGAAAGTGAATTGCTGGTGCGAAGAAAGATGAAATTAAAGAAAAATAACGTGTATATTGTACGTCTAAAAAGTGGGACAACAGAAGTGTTGAACGATTTGCGTATTATGGATGGGTTATTTTTTAGATCACACGTGTCATCCGAGATTAAAGACAATAAAGACAAAATGCGTTCGTATTTACGTGGTGCGTTTTTAGCGGGTGGTTCGGTCAATAATCCGGAAACGAGTAGTTATCATTTAGAAATTTATTCAAATTATGAAGATCATAATGAAGATATTTGTGAAATGATGAATCAATTTGGGATGAATGCACGAATTATTGAACGACGGAATGGCTACATCACCTACATTAAAGAAGCGGAAAAAATTGCAGATTTTCTTGTTTTGATTGGTGCGTTCGGTGGTATGATGAAGTTTGAAGATGTTCGAATTGTGCGCGATATGCGTAATTCCGTCAATCGAATCGTAAATTGTGAAAATGCCAATTTGAGTAAAGTGATTAACGCATCGAGCAAGCAAATTGAAGCGATTGAGTATATTGATCGTACGGTAGGGCTTAGTGAGTTGCCTGAAAAGTTACAAGAAGTTGCCCAATTGCGTTTGCAAAATCCAGAATCCAGTTTAATTGAAATTGGAGAAATGTTGAGCGGTGGTGCCGTATCCAAATCGGGTGTGAATCATCGTTTGCGAAAAATTGTAGCTTTTGCTGATGAGTTGAAGAAAAAAGGAGTATAGCATGGCGATTAAAGACGAAGATTTTATTAAACAACAAGTTGAAACGTTGGGAAAAGGATTGGCTAAATTCATCGATCCATCCGAATTAGTCAACTTATTCAAAAAAGATGACGCTACTGATAAAGACGAAACCGCAGATGAAGAGGCGTCTGAATAAAATTGGTTCTATGTCAAATAGGGTTGATGACTTATAAAGATAGTGATTTAACAGATGTTAAGTCACTATCTTTTCGTTTTAAGTCACAAAGTGATTTGTATGTTATTGCGTACTGAAAATAAGTGTTCAATGCGTGTTTATTTTCGTTACCTTTTTTGTGTAGTTATTAAAAGTATATCCTATGAGATGCTTTTTTTGTATCACTGGCTAACTTAATTCTATAATTTACTTCAAATTGCTTTAATATACTAACTACTTTTCAAAATAGTCTAAAAATGATATGATAACAATGATGTTTTATACAATTTTGAGGTAGAGGAAAATTTATATATGGCAAACTTATTGAAAAAATTTATTGAAAATGAAAAACGTGAATTGAAACGTTTAGAAAAAATTGCTGATAAAGTGTTAAGTTTTGAAGATGCAATGGCTCAAAAATCTGACGCTGAGTTAAGCGGTATGACGGAAACGTTTAAATCACGTTACCAAGCAGGAACATCACTAGATGATTTATTGCCTGAAGCGTTTGCGGTTGTACGTGAAGCAGCAAAACGTGTACTAGGCCTTTTCCCGTATAAAGTACAGGTCATGGGTGGTGTGACGTTACACGAGGGTAACGTTGCTGAAATGCGTACTGGTGAAGGTAAAACGTTAACAGCGACAATGCCGGTATATTTAAATGCACTTTCTGGTGAAGGTGTCCATGTGATTACGGTAAACGAGTATTTATCTGCACGTGATGCTAAAGAGATGGGTGAATTGTATAACTTTTTAGGCTTAACGGTTGGGTTGAATACGAGTGGTATGTCATCAGACGAAAAACGACAAGCATATGCTTGCGATATTACATATAGTACAAATAGTGAATTAGGTTTTGACTACTTGCGCGACAATATGGTGACTGAAAAAGAACAAATGGTACAACGCAAATTAAATTATGCCGTTGTCGATGAAGTAGACTCTATTTTAATTGATGAGTCACGTACACCATTAATCATTTCCGGTGGTGCGGATGAACGTGCTAACGCGTTATATTTACGTGCTGACTTTTTTGTAAAAGGGTTAAAAGAAGATGTTGATTATGAAATTGATGTTCAATCTAAATCGGTATCTTTAACAGAAGAAGGTATTACACGTGCAGAATCTGTTTTCCATACGGACAACTTGTATTCTGTAGATAATACATTGTTAGTGCATCATATTGATCAGGCGTTACGTGCCAACTATATTATGATTCGTGATATTGACTATGTTGTTCACGAAGGCGAGATTATGATTGTTGATCCGTTTACTGGACGTATGATGGAAGGTCGTCGTTATTCAGAAGGTTTACACCAAGCCATTGAAGCAAAAGAGGGTGTTGAGGTTCAAAACGAATCTAAAACAATGGCAACCATTACATTCCAGAACTACTTCCGTATGTACAAAAAATTATCTGGATGTACAGGTACTGCGAAAACAGAAGAGGAAGAATTGCGTGAAATTTACAATATGCAAGTAACGTCAATTCCAACGAATAAACCGATTAAACGTATTGATGCAGCGGATGTGCTATATCCAACGTTAGAAAGTAAATTTAAAGCGGTTGTAGCAGATATTAAAGAACGTCATGAAAAAGGACAACCAATCTTAGTTGGTACAGTTGCGGTTGAAACGTCAGAATTATTATCTAACCTACTTGTAAAAGCGGGCGTTCCGCACGAAGTGTTAAATGCGAAAAATCATGCTAAAGAAGCAGAAATCATTATGAGTGCTGGTCAACGCGGAGCGGTAACGATTGCAACGAACATGGCAGGTCGTGGAACGGATATCAAATTAGGTAAAGGCGTTAAAGAATTAGGCGGTTTATACGTTATTGGTACGGAACGTCATGAGTCACGTCGTATTGATAATCAGTTACGTGGACGTTCTGGTCGTCAAGGTGATGTTGGTGGTAGCCAATTTTATTTATCGTTACAAGATGACTTAATGAAACGTTTTGGTAATGATCGCACACGTGAGTTTTTAGCAAAATTAGCTCAAGGCGATGGCGACAACGTTGAAGTGATTCAAAGTAAAATGTTTACGAAACAAGTTGAGTCTGCTCAAAAACGTGTTGAAGGAAATAACTACGATGCGCGTAAAAACGTTTTAGAGTATGATGAAGTCATGCGTGAACAACGTGAAATTATTTATGCACAACGTCAACAAGTTATTCAAGAAACAGAATCTTTAGAAGATGTTGTGAAAGGTATGATTTCACGAACAATTGATCGTGAAGTTGATGCGTATACAAATGGTGATAAAAAGAATTGGAACTTAGCAGGTTTAGTGAAATTTGCAGGTGCCGTTCTCGTACACCCTGACACTGTTTCAGTTGAGCAATTTGAAGGTAAAACAGTAGAACAAATTAAAGCGGATTTATTAAATCGTGCAATGGCTGTTTACGACGAAAAAGTACAATTGTTAAGTTCACCTGAATATGTGTTACAATTCCAACAATTGTTGATTATTCGTTCAGTTGATGAAGAATGGACAACGCATATTGATGAAATGGATCATTTACGTACGGGCGTTGGTTTACGTTCGTATGCACAAACTAATCCATTAACAGAATATCAAAAAGAAGGTTTTGAACGCTTTAATGAAATGATTCATTCCATTGAATATGAAGTGTCTCGTATTATGTTAAAAGCCAACTTACGTAGTAACGTGGAGTAATAAAGACTAAATAAAATCGCGTAAAACATTGTTTTATGCGATTTTATGTTAATGAGAATTAAAAGGTAACAGAGCATTATAAAATAGTTTTGAAACGTGCTTTGTATTTGAGTGATACTGTAAAAGAGAAAGGGAAAATATGGAACTAGCAGAAGTTAGACAATTTATTGAGACGGCAACACAAAAATTAGTGACGTTTGGGCACTCTCTTTGACTTAGAACATTTAGAGATGACCATTGCGTCTTTAGAAAATGATATGTTGCACCCTAATTTTTGGGACAATAATGAGGAAGCACAAAAAACAATTGCCCAACTCAATGAGCACAAATTTGTTTTTGATACGTTTCAACAGTTGCAAACCGATTTATCGGATGTGTCAGATTTATACGACATGCTAAAAGAAGAGTATGATGAATCGTATGCAGATGATATGGTTCAAATGATTGAATTGTTGGATGAAAAATTGGCACAATATGAATTAAATATGCTGCTTGATGGGCCACACGATAAACATAACGCCATTTTAGAAATACATCCCGGAGCTGGTGGGACGGAATCGCAAGATTGGGGAAGCATGCTGTTGCGGATGTATATGCGTTGGGCAGATAAACAAGGATTTAGTGTAGAAACGTTAGATTACCAAGATGGTGAGGAAGCGGGGATTAAGAGTGTGACGCTGCTGATTAAAGGCGTCAATGCGTATGGCTACTTAAAAGCGGAACGTGGTGTGCATCGTTTAGTGCGCATTTCACCATTTGATGCTGCAAAAAAACGCCATACGTCCTTTGCGTCGGTTGATGTGATGCCGGAAATTACGGACGAGTTAGAAGTGACTATCAATGCAGATGATTTACGCATTGATACGTTCCGTGCAAGTGGTGCGGGTGGGCAACACATTAATAAAACGTCTTCGGCTATTCGGATTACGCATATTCCGACAGGTATTGTTGTGCAAAGTCAATCGCAACGTTCACAATTTCAAAACCGCGATCAAGCGATGAAAATGTTACAAGCGAAGTTGTATCAATTGGAAGAAGCGTCACGCATGGATGAAATGAATGCTATTCGTGGAGAACAAAAAGAAATTGGTTGGGGTTCACAAATTCGATCATACGTTTTTCATCCGTATGCCATGGTAAAAGACCATCGAACGAATGTATCGGTTGGGCAAACGTCACAAGTTATGGATGGTGACTTGTCCATTTTCATTGATGCCTATTTAAAACAACAAATCGGTCAAAGTGTTCGTCAAGATGACTAATGTCTGTTTATTGTCAATTGTATGACGTTTTACGCTGAGCAGTTGAGTCAGTTGCAAACGGATAAAACGATAAGCATGTATCATCGTAAAAAGGCAGTTTAGTCAGTAAATTAGATTAATTGTCGTGTTTTACGACAAAGTGTCGTAAAATGCATGGTTTTATGCGTGAAATTGCACAAAAAAGTGGCTATATCAATTGATTTAGCGCGATTTGTATGCTATTATAGTAGTATAAAAATGATGGAAAGGAGTAAACGGCTGTTTACTCCTTTGTTTTATCGTATGATACGGTAGGAGGTAAGATGAGTAAAGTAGTTGAATTGGTAACACAATTATTTCATGACATCAACACTGAGAACACATTTGAGTTAGTCGATGTAGAATTTGTCAAAGAGGGGCAATCTTGGTTTTTACGTATTTTTGCGGACAAACCAGAGGGTATTGATCTTGATGATTGTGCATTAATTAGTGAGCGATTAAGTGAACGATTGGATAGCATGAACCCGGATCCTATTCCGCAAGCGTACTTTTTAGAAGTGTCGTCACCGGGTGCGGAACGTCCATTGAAAACGGAAAAGGATATTGAGCAAGCAATTGGCAAATATATTCATGCATCATTCTATCAAGCACGAGATGGACAAAAATTCATTGAAGGTTTTTTAGAATCATTTGAAAATAATCAATTAACGTTGTCTGTAAAAGACAAAACGCGTCGTAAGCAAGTCGTTATTCCACGTGAGTCAGTTGCAAAATTACGATTAGCTATTGAATTTTAATAGAAAACCAAGGAGTCAATCATGAGTAAAGAAATGCTACGTGCCTTAGATGTTTTAGAAACTGAAAAAGGCATTTCAAGAGAAATTGTTATTGAAGCATTAGAATTGGCGTTAGTGTCTGCTTATAAGCGTCATTATGGCCAAGCGCAAAATGTAGAAGTTACATTTGATCAAAAGAAAGGTAACATTCACGTTTATGCGGTTAAAGAAGTTGTTGAATACGTATTTGATTCAACGCTTGAAGTGAGTTTAGAAGATGCGTTACAAAAAAATAAAGCGTATGAAGTTGGTGATAAAATTCGTTACGAAGTAACACCAAAAGACTTTGGACGTATTGCTGCACAAACGGCTAAACAAGTCATTATGCAACGTATTCGTGAAGTGGAACGTGAAATTATTTATAACGAATATATTCAATATGAATCCGATATTTTGACAGGGATTGTTGAACGTTCGGATGCACGTTACATTTATGTGAATCTTGGAAAAATTGAAGCAGTATTATCGAAACAAGATCAAATGCCAAATGAAACGTACGAATCACACGACCGCATTAAAGTGTATGTGTCTAAAGTGGAAAACACGACAAAAGGCCCTCAAGTGTTCGTTAGTCGTTCACATCCGGATTTGGTGAAACGTTTATTTGAACAAGAAGTTCCTGAAATTTATGACGGTGTTGTAGAGATTGTTTCAATTTCACGTGAAGCAGGGGATCGTTCAAAAGTTGCGGTTAAAACAAGTGATCCGTATATTGATCCAGTAGGGACCTGTGTTGGACCTAAGGGTCAACGTGTGCAGGCGATTGTAGACGAATTGGGTGGCGAAAATATGGATATTGTCTCTTATAATAGTGATCCAGCAATATATATTGCCAACGCATTAAATCCTGCGCAAGTGAGCGATGTTATTTTCTTGGATGAAGAACAAACAAGCTGTATTGTTGTTGTACCAGATTCTCAATTATCATTAGCGATTGGAAAACGTGGACAAAATGTACGTTTAGCGGCACGTTTAACGGGTAAAAAAATTGATATTAAATCTGAATCAGCATACGAAGACTATTTGTATGCATTAGAAAACCCAACAGTTGAAGAAGAAACGTTTTCGATTGAAGAATTAGCGTTAGAAGAAACAGCAACAGAGGAATAAGATGAAAACAAGAAAAATACCGATGCGTAAATGCGTGGTATCTGGAGAGATGTTTCCGAAAAAAGAGTTGACACGCATTGTTAGACAGCCAGATGGAACGGTAGTGATTGATGCAACGGGACGATTGAATGGTCGTGGTGCTTATATTTCACTCAATCCAAGTTTGGTTGAAAAAGCGAAAAAATCAAATGTATTTGAGCGTCAATTAGACGTTAAAATTGACGAAGCGTTTTACGATGAATTGTTTGCTTATTTAGAACATAAAAAAGCAAGGAGTTTATTGGAGTATGTTGAATAGTCAAAAGCAGTTAAATTTATTTGGTTTGGCGACGCGTGCTGGGATGCTGGTTTCTGGTGAAGAAACGGTGTTATCAGAAGTGAAGAAAAATAAAGCGAAATTAGTCGTTATCGCCAATGATTTAAGTGAGAATACGAAAAAGAAAA
This sequence comes from Carnobacteriaceae bacterium zg-C25, assembly GCA_017945845.1. Classification (NCBI taxonomy): domain Bacteria; kingdom Bacillati; phylum Bacillota; class Bacilli; order Lactobacillales; family Carnobacteriaceae; species Carnobacteriaceae bacterium zg-C25. The sequence continues at coordinate 1,195,266 of CP072828.1, read as the reverse complement.
TGACGGATAAATGTCATTATTATAAAGTGGATTGTATTGAGCAATTCACGACAATTGAAATGAGCCAAGCGATTGGAAAAAAACGCTCTATTTTGGCGTTTACGGACAATGGCTTTGCCAATAGTTTTAAAAAATTAGCACATATTAACACAATAGATGAAAATGAAAAAGGAGGTATTGGATGAGTAAAAAACGCGTTTATGAATTTGCCAAAGAAAAAGGATTGACGAGTAAAGAAGTGATGGAACGTGCCAAATCGTTGGGCATTTCGTTTCAAAGTCATATGTCAACAATGAGTGATGCGGATATCGAAAAATTATCCAAGCCAGCACAAAAGGTAGCGCCGACAGTCGTGCATAAAGATAAAAATCCGATGGTTGTTAAGGCGCAACAATCTCAAGCCAAAGACAATCGTCCGCGTCCAAATGGAGCAACGGATAACCGTCAAGGTGGGTACCAACAACGAGACAATCGTCAAGGCGGATACCAAAATAATCGTCAACAAGGTGAAGGTGGTAACCGTCAAGGTGGGTACCAACAACGAGATAATCGCCAAGGCGGATACCAAGGTAATCGTCAACAAGGCGAAGGAGGTAACCGCCAAGGTGGGTACCAACAACGAGACAATCGTCAAGGTGGATACCAAGGCAACCGTCAACAAGGTGAAGGTGGTAACCGTCAAGGTGGGTACCAACAACGAGACAATCGCCAAGGCGGATACCAAGGTAATCGTCAACAAGGTGAAGGGGGTAATCGCCAAGGTGGGTACCAACAACGAGACAATCGCCAAGGCGGATACCAAGGTAATCGTCAACAAGGCGAAGGAGGTAACCGTCAAGGTGGGTACCAACAACGAGACAATCGCCAAGGCGGATACCAAGGTAATCGTCAACAAGGCGAAGGAGGCAACCGTCAAGGTGGATACCAACAACGAGACAATCGTCAAGGTGGACAAGCGCGTGGGCCACGTCCGCAATTCAATGCGTTTGATAAAGACAGTGATGATGTGAGACCACAATCACGTCCTAGTCAACCACGTCAATCACGTGTTAGTGGCGATGTGCCGGTAGTAGATACGCGTAAACCACAATCACGTCGTTTCCAAGATAAACCAAAATCACCAAATCGTGATAATGATTACAGTAAAAAGAATAATAATCGTCGTAATGACCGTCGCCAAGACGACCGTTATGGAGATGATCGCGTTCGAAATGGTAAAAAACGCCCAGCTAAAAAAGTTGAAACGAAAAAAGAATTGCCACAACGTAAATTCCGTGAATTACCAGAAGTGTTAGTGTATACAGATGGTATGACAGTTGCGGAAATTTCAAAACGTATTTATCGTGAACCGTCAGAAATTATTAAAAAATTATTTATGATGGGAGTTATGGCAACATTAAACCAAGGATTAAGTGCAGATGCCATTGAATTGTTAGCCGCAGACTACGGTATTGAAGCAGAAGCAAAAGTAGTTGTCGATAATACAGACTTAGATAGTTTCTTTGATGCTGAAATTGATGAATCAACATTAATTGAACGTGCACCAGTTGTTACGATTATGGGTCACGTTGACCACGGTAAAACAACGCTATTAGACTACTTACGTAAATCTTCTGTTATTGATACAGAAGCAGGTGGTATTACGCAACATATCGGTGCTTATCAAGTCGATGTAAACGGCAAACCGGTAACGTTCTTGGATACTCCGGGGCATGCGGCCTTCTCAGCAATGCGTGCTCGTGGTGCAGACGTAACGGATATTACCATTATTGTTGTTGCCGCAGATGATGGTGTGATGCCACAAACAATTGAAGCGATTAACCACGCTAAAGCAGCAGACTTACCAATTATTGTAGCGGTGAATAAAATTGACAAACCAGCAGCAAACCCACAACGTGTGATGCAAGAGTTATCTGAACACGGCGTTATTGCAGAATCTTGGGGTGGAGACGTTCCATTCGTTGAAATTTCAGCTAAATTTGGTCAAAACATCGAAGAATTGTTAGAAATGATTCTTTTAGTGGCAGAAATCCAAGAGTTGAAAGCAAGTCCAGATCGTTTAGCGTTAGGTACCGTTATTGAAGCGCGTTTAGATCCAAGTCGTGGTGCTATTGCAACGTTATTAGTACAACACGGAACATTACATGTCGGAGACCCGATTGTTGTCGGAAATACGTTTGGACGTGTACGGACAATGGTCAATGACCACGGACGTCGCGTGAAAAATGCTAATCCATCATCACCAGTAGAAATTACTGGTTTGAATGAAGCACCACAAGCCGGAGATCGCTTTGTAGTGTTTGAAGATGAGAAAACAGCTCGTGCAGCTGGTGAACAACGTGCTAAAAACGCACAAGTTGAGCAACGTAATTTACGTCAACGTGTGACATTAGACAATTTATTCGCATCATTAAAAGAGGGCGAATTAAAAGATGTTAACGTCATCATTAAAGCCGATGTACAAGGTTCAGCAGAAGCCTTGGCTTCAAGTTTACAAAAAATTGAAGTTGAAGGTGTACGTGTTCGTATTGTGCACTCTGCAGTTGGAGCGATTAACGAAAGTGATGTGACATTAGCCGCAGCAAGTAATGCGATTTTAGTTGGTTTTAATGTGCGCCCGACACCACAAGCAAAAGTACAAGCAGAAGCAGAACAAGTGGATATTCGTTTACACAACATCATTTATCGTGTGATTGAAGAAATTGAAACGGCGATGAAAGGGTTGTTAGATCCTGAATACGAAGAAAAAGTAATCGGTGAAGTGTTAGTTCGTGAAACGTATAAAGTGTCTAAAGTCGGAACAATTGCCGGGGCGTATGTTGTTTCAGGTCATATTGAACGTAACTGTAAAGTACGTGTCATTCGTGACAGTATCGTTATTTTTGACGGTGAATTAGCAAGCTTGAAACGTTTTAAAGACGATGTTAAAGAAGTGAAACTTGGATTTGAGTGTGGTTTAATGATTGAAAACTTCAACGATATTGAAGTGGACGATGTGATTGAGCCATACGTGATGGTTGAAATTAAACGTTAGTCAGGAGGAAAATAGATGGCAAACTTTAGAGTAGAACGAGTGCAACAAGAAATTTTCCGTGATGTAACAGAAATTTTAAGAACGGTTGTAAAAGATCCGCGTGTTGAAGGGGTCACCATTACAGGTGTATCTTTAACAGGTGACTTACAACAAGCGACAATTTATTATAGTAGTTTGTCTGAACTGGCAAGTGCTAGACAAGCAGAGCAAACAGGACTAGATAAAGCTAAAGGAATTGTACGTAAAGAGTTAGGCAATCGCTTATCCATTTACAAAATTCCTGAATTGACTTTTAAACGTGATGAATCTGTTGATTACGGAAATCGAATCGAAGAGTTAATTCGTCAAATGAATCAGCAATAAAACGTTTCTCCGCCTACTTGACGGCGATGCGTTATGCGATAATTAAAAATTAAAAAATATTATGTAAAAAAATTGTAGATTTTCAATAGATGAAATGCTATAATGGTCAAGTCTGAAGAAATATCTTCAATAGTTAGAATGTTTGGAGGGAAGAAGATGCGCGTAAACATTACATTAGAATGTACAGAATCAGGTGAACGTAACTACATCACCACTAAAAACAAACGTAACAACCCAGAACGTATTGAAGTGATGAAATATTGTCCAAAATTACGTAAGCGTACGTTACACCGTGAAACTAAATAATCATTGCAAGTGCCTTTTTTAAGGCACTTTTTTATTGAAGGATTAGTATGAAAGAATTAAAAGACATTATTCACACGTTTTTGAAAAATAAAAATATAAAGCAATTGATTGTATCGTTATATGGCAATGCGGTAGTCAAATATATATTTTTTGGTGTTTTGTCCACACTAGTAAACTTCGGCATTTTTTATGTGTTGCATAAAATGATCGGTTGGGAAGTTTTTCCTGCTAACTTAACGTCAATTTCGTGTGCGGTATTATTTGCGTATGTTGTCAATGCGCGGTTTGTTTTTGAATCGAAAACGACAGGCTTTATACCAATTTTACAAGAAATGGGAAAATTTATTGGCGCGCGATTAAGTACGCTTTTATTAGAATTATTTGGTGTTAGTTTTTTAGTGGACACATTACACAGCGATGCAACCATTTCTAAAATCGGTATTAACGTCATTGTCTTGATTGCCAATTACGTTTTTTCAGCGTTTATATTTAAAAAGAGATAACCGTTTGAGCATCCCCCAAAGTTAGATTTGAGTCTAATTTTGGGGGCGTTCATTTTTGGCTATCTCTTTTTTAAGGCATCAATTTCTTTTTGCATGCTTTCGATGGTTTGTTGTTGCTGTTGTAGGCTCATTTCAAGTTGACTAAGTTGTTGTTTTTGTTGAGAGTTGATACGATTGTTCGGCTGAATCGTACCGATATAAACTTGAATAATGAGTAATACAAATAAACTAATAATGATTAAGTACAACCAGCTTAGTTGCGTAAATAGAGCGTTTATTTTTTTGAGTGTTCGTTTTGCTGACATGATTTCTCCTTATTTCACAAAGTGATAAATGGCATGCGCTACACCATCGTCTACGTTTGATAATGTTGTGTATTTTGCGACGTCTTTGATGTGTTGTACAGCATTGTCCATTGCCACGCCATACCCAACACTTTCTATTATCGACAAATCATTCATATTATCGCCTAATGCCATAATATTTTCCAATGGAACGCTTATTTGTGCTGCCAATGCGCTAACGGCGTGACCTTTAGTAGCGTCAATAGACGTAATTTCAATGTTTGTTGGATGACTGGATGTAATGACGACATTATCAATAGATGAAAGAGCTTGCTTTAGTTTTATTAAAACGGACTCATCCGTTAATGTTGTCATGAAAAATTTTAAAATGGTACGGTCATCTGATTGTGCGATGAGATTTTCAAGACTGTCAACAAATTCAATGTGTAATGTATCCATTAAATTGTTTACGGCTTCTTGAATGGTTTCTTGTGTTGCGCCGGGCAAATGACTTTTTGCAAAGCGTTGTAACATGAATTGGCGTTTTTCTCTATTATCGGTTGTGACACTTTGAACAGTCGTGATTTCAATGGCGAGTTCGTCTTCGAATTGTCGAGCGATTGTTAAAATGCTTTTGGACACTTGCTGAGAAAGGGCAAATACATCTGTTAATTGTCTATTGGTATCATAAACCGCCGCACCGTTTGCCGTAATGAGTGGACAAGAAATATTCGCGCTATCCAATACGCTAGCAGCTTCATTTAAATGTCGACCAGTTGCAATCGCAAAGGGGATACCTTTGTCAGTGGCGTACGCAATAGCGTCTTTATTTTTTTGAGAAATGAGCATGTCCTTCCCGATAAGTGTTCCGTCCATATCCGATACAATCAGTTTTATCATGCGTCCTCCAAATGTGTTATAATAATTACTAACATTGTAACATAAAGTATAAAAATATTGTAGGAAATGAAAATGAAGAAAAAAACGAAGAAAAAACTTGTTCGTACGGTACAACATAGTGGCTTGTTTTTTATGATTGTATTGGTAGGATTTGTTTTTGCGCTTTTGATGATTGTGAAAAGTCAGCAAAATACAGATGATGCGTCCAATACAACTGTTGCTCAAATTCCAGAAAGTCAACGACTTGCATTTTTTGATAAAATTCGTGCTGCTTCTCAACAAAATCAACGCGATTATGGTGTGTTTGCCAGCATTACCATGGCTCAAGCGGCGCTAGAGTCTAATTTTGGAACGAGTGGCTTGGCATCAGAATATTACAATTTATTTGGTGTAAAAGGTAATGCAGAAAATGGCGTGTTATTGCCTACGTTAGAATTTTTGAATGGCCAATATGTTGAAATAAAAGATTATTTTGTTGTCTATCCTTCGTGGGATGCCTCTATTGTGGCGCACGGGCAATTGTTATATAACGGAACGAATTGGAATAATCAATTGTATCGTGACGTGATTATTGCTAAAAATTATCACGATGCCGCTATTGGATTAGTCAGTGGTGGTTATGCAACAGACCCGAATTACGCCAGTAAAATTATTCAAATGATTGAACAGTATAAATTGTATGAATATGATAAATAATGTCGTATACATTAACGAATCATATAAAAAGACTGCTGACCCGTTAAAGTGTCAACAGTCTATAAACAGTGAACAGTCGGTGTTCGCTGTTTTTTTGTGATTGTATTTTTGATTTGTGTCAAATCGATTGAATAAACGTTTGGTAGGCGCCATATTGTTTAAACAATTGTGCAATTTGTTGGGCGTTATGTTGTGTGTCGCATAACGCGAATAAACAACCGCCTAAACCGCCACCCGTCATTTTTGCACCCAATGCGCCATTAGTTTGTGCAATAGCAACTAAATGATCTACCGTTGGGTGTGACACCCCTAATAAACGCAACGTGTCATGGGCTTCATTAAAAATAGCACCTAATGCGTGAACATCTTTTGTCAATAAAGCATCACGTGTTTGGTACGTTAAGCTTTCCAATGAGAGCATCAATTTATTGTGCAACTCTGGATGAGTGTTTTGCAAGTGAGCCACTTTTTCAATGGCTAATTTAGTTTGTCCGGTAATGCCTGAATCGGCAATCACTAAATAAGCGTTGACGTTCATGTCGATTTCTTGAGAGGTGGTACCTTTTTGAAACCACATCGCTTTTTGTGAAATGATCGTTGACGCGTCTAACCCGCTAGGGTTGCCATGAATCAGTTTTTCGGAAAGTTCAGATAAGTTGAATAATTCTTGTTGTGTTGGAATGCGCTTGTAATAGGCAAAGAGTGCTTTAATAACGGAAATGCTGACCGCAGCACTAGAGCCCATCCCTCTTTCCAATGGAATGTTACTGTCAATTTTAATGTGAAGATTCGGTTGATACTGCTTCAAATATAAAAGTGTTTCGTGTACAACAACGTTTAAACTACTTAACAATTCGGGAATATCATCCAATAATCCTTCATATAAATCACAATAAAGATAAATCCCACGGTTTGATGGGGTAATGGTTGTGGTCACGTTTACCGCAGAACATGCCATGGCAATGGCTGGTTTGGCGTAAACGGCAGAATGTTCACCGATTAAAATGATTTTACCACTAGCTACTCCGGTAGTAGCGGTTGATGTTTGTTTTGAAATTAGCATAGAATACTCCTTTATAACGACATCAGTTTACGTAGTTTTCATTAAAAAGTAAATGTTGTTAAAGAAAATTTAAAAAACAAGTGGTATTTTGATTTTTATTGAGCGATTTTGAGCGATTTTGATTGAAATTGTTTTTGAGATACGCTATAATGACGGCGTAAGGAAGGAATGTGTGATGTTAGCAAAACAAAGACATGATTATATTTTAAATGAAGTGCAGACAAAAGGTAGTGTGCTACTGACGCATTTAACAAAAGTGTTAAATAGTTCAACGGCTACTATTCGTCGTGATTTACAACATTTAGAAGACCACGGATTATTGACGCGTGTCCACGGGGGTGCAGTGCGTCGCCAAAACACGTTAGAATTATCCGTATCTGAAAAAGCAGCTTATCAAGTGTTACCTAAACAACGTATTGCGCAATATGTGAGCGATAAATATATTCAAGATGACACACTCATTTATTTGGATGCCGGTTCAACAACACATGCGTTAATTCCCTATTTAACCAATCGTCATATTACGGTCGTCACGAATGGTGTGCATCATATTGATGCGCTAATCGCAAATGGCATATCCAGCATTTTGCTTGGCGGACATATCAAGCATAATACGCTAGCGGTTGTCGGTTCTGCAGCCAGTGAGCAGTTAGATCATTACCATTTTGATGTTGCCATTTTAGGAAGTAACTGTGTCGATTTATCTATTGGTTGTTCAACACCAGATGAACGCGAAGCAATACTCAAACGGAAAGCACGCGTTAGGTCGAAACAAGCGATTGTTATGGTTGATGAGACAAAATTCAATACACAAACGCATTTTGCATTTGCAACGTTAGATGATGTTGTTATTGTTACCGACAATGCGCCAATGGATTACACCACAGTAGAAAGGATTATTTAAAAATGATTTATACGATTACATTTAATCCCGCAGTTGATTTGGTCGTTAAAGTGGACGATGTTCAGTTGGGTGATTTGAATCGGTCGACGGGCGAAGATTACGTTGCCGGTGGAAAAGGTATCAATATGTCAGTCGTTTTACAACGATTAGGCGTCGAAAATACAGCGATTGCTTTTTTAGGTGGATTTAGTGGCGAGTATATTGTGCAACAACTCGCTTTGGACAATATTCCGGTACATAAAATTGCAGTAGAGGGTATTACGCGAATCAACTTAAAACTAAAAAGTAAACAAGAAACAGAAATCAATGCACAAGGGGCGTATGTGTCTGCTGAAAATATGAATACGCTAATCACTTATTTAAAAGATAATTTATGTGATAAAGACGTAGTCATGTTAGCGGGGAATAAAGCACCGGGCATGTCAAAAGATGATTATGTGCGTGTGGCGATGGTTTGCCAAGAAACAGGTGCAAAATTAGTGTTGGATACGACTAAAGAATTATTAACAGCTTGTTTGCCCTATCGTCCGTTTTTAATTAAACCGAATCATCATGAATTAGGTGAAATTTTTAACGTAGCCATTCAATCGGTTGATGATATTTTAACGTATGTTCACCAATTGCAAGATATGGGTGCAACGAACGTTTTAGTTTCTCGTGGTGGTGATGGTGCCGTATTGGTGAGTGAAGATAATCAAGTGTACGCGGTAAATGTACCTAAAGGTGAGTTAGTAAACTCGGTAGGTGCCGGAGATTCAATGCTTGCTGGATTTTTAAGTGAGTATATGCGAACACAAAGTTATGCAGATGCGTTAAAAATGGGAACGGCAACCGGATCAGCAACGGCATTTAGTGTCGGAATTGCGACGAAAGAAAAAATTGATAGTGTATTACCACAAATTAAAGTGGAACAATTGCAATAGAAAGGAAAGATATCATGAAATTATCAAGTTTATTTTTAAAAGATGCAATGGACTTGTCATTACAAGTTGAAACAAAAGAAGAAACGTTATCTATTTTAGCAAATCGTTTTGCACAAATTGGTGGAGTGAGTGATGTTGACGGTTACGTAACCAATTTAACAAATCGTGAAGCGCAATCAACAACAGGTGTTGGTGATGAAATCGCGATTCCACATGCACAACACGAATCGATTACACAACCAGCCATTGTTTTTGCGCGTTCAACGCAAGGTGTGGAATGGGCATCGTTTGACGGACAAAAAGCAAAATTAATTTTTATGATTGCTGCACCAGCTGGAGCAGGTGGCGAGCATTTAAAAGCGTTAGCCAGCTTATCAAAAGTTTTGATGAATCCTGATGCTAAACAAGCACTATTGGCGTCTAACACACCTGAAGAAGTTGTAAGTGTTATTGAACAATTTGAAGAAAAAGAAGAAAAAGAAGCTGTTGAAGAAAACACTTCATCAAAAGACGCTTACATTTTAGCGGTAACGGCATGTCCAACAGGAATTGCACACACCTTTATGGCAGCTGAAAAATTACAACAAGCTGCTAAAGCAGCAGGCGTTGCCATTAAAGTGGAAACAAATGGACAAGGTGGCGTGGAAAACCGTTTAACAAAAGAAGATATTGAACGTGCAACAGCTATTATTGTCGCAGCCGACAAAAATGTAGAAATGGCACGTTTTGATGGTAAACCTGTGATTATTCGTAAAGTTGCTGACGGTATTCATAAAGCAGATGAGTTAGTTGAAAAAGCTTCAAAAGCCGATGCACCAATTTTTAAAGCGGAAGGTGCCGTTTCTGTGGAAAGCCAAGATGATGAAAACGAATCATTAGGGCGTAAAGCGTATAAACACTTAATGAACGGTATTTCTCACATGTTACCGTTTGTTGTAGCCGGTGGTATTTTGATTGCGATTTCATTCTTCTGGGGAATTAATGCTTTTGACCCAAAACATCCAACATACAATCAAATCGCATTAATTATTTTCACATTAGGTAAATTATCATTTGCGATGATGTTACCGATGTTAGCTGGTTTTATTGGACATTCTATTGCAGACCGTCCCGGTTTAGTTGTTGGGGTTGTCGGTGGTATGTTAGCTAACCCAGGTGCATTTGGGGACGCGGGGACATTAGCAGACGTGTTAAGTTTACAGTCTTCAGGATTTTTAGGTGCATTAGTTGCTGGTTTTGCGGCAGGTGGTATCATTATCGCTTTACGTAAAGCATTTAGCTGGTTACCAAAATCACTTGAAGGGTTAAAACCAATCTTTATTTTCCCAATTTTAGGGGTTGTATTAATTGGTTTAGTGATGATTTTAGTGAGCGCACCGTTAGCTTCAATTACAGAAGGATTAACGTCATTTATCAATTCGATTCCAAAAGAAGCAAAAGCATTAGTTGGTTTTGTTGTTGGAGCGATGATGTCTATTGATATGGGTGGTCCAATTAACAAAGCAGCTTACGCAACAGGTACAGCGTTAGTAACGGCTGCGGCAACAGGTGTTGGTTCAGACGTCATGGCAGCGGTTATGATTGGTGGTATGGTTCCGCCTATGGCTATTTTCTTGTCAGCAATTATGAAACGTGACTTATGGCCAGCGTCTCAACGCGATTCAGCATTAGTGAACTTTGTGATGGGTGCAGCGTTCATTACAGAAGGTGCGATTCCATTTGCTGCGTCAAATCCAGCTAAAGTGATTCCTGCTTTAGCAACTGGGGCAGGTGTTGGTGGTGCATTGAGTATGCTATTTGGTGCATCAAGTTTAGTACCGCACGGTGGATTGTTTGCGGCATTAGTTGGTGGTATTGTAAACATGCCAATGTTTATCGTGTCATGGTTAATTGGTTCTTTAATCGGAGCAGTATTGTTAATTGTGTTACTAGGTAAAAAAGCAAAATAATGAAAATAATAAGGGTTATCTTAAATAAGGTAGCCATTAGGGTTGATGGCGTATGCCATCAACCCTAAAATTTTAATGCTTTGTTCGATGAGTTAATCGGAGCAAAGCGTATCTATCCTATAAAATCTGTTTAAATGAGTGTTTGAAAATCAGGAAAATGCAGACAAATGCATCAATTAAACGTGATAAAACGCGGTGCCTTTGTTATAATGACAAAGGCATCGCTATTTTGGAGGGACGTATGTATTATTTAGCCTATGGGAGTAATATGAATCGTGAATGGATGGCACAGTTATGCCCGACGGTACAAATGATTGGTAAGGGCAATTTGCCAAATTATCACCTTGTTTTTAAAGGGCAAGACAATGGTGTATATGCAACGATTGAAAAATATGCAGGAGAATATGTCCCATTTATATTATGGAAAATCAATAAAGGTGATGAAATTGCCTTAGATGCATACGAAGATTATCCAAAGTTATACAAAAAAGAACATTTAACAGTCAGTGTCGATAATCAGTTATATGATGCAATGGTTTATATGATGAATGAACGACCGTTTGGTGTGCCAAATGATGCGTATTATAACATGATTCAAACGGCGTATTGCATGTACGATTTAGACACTTTATTATTAGAAAAAGCTTTACACCACTCAAGTCAACACATAGAAAAAGGAGAATAGAATGGCATATTTTAATGTTGGAAAATTAGTGAACACACATGGATTAAAGGGAGAAGTGCGCATCATTTCCATTACCGATTTTGCTGATGAGCGCTATCAAAAAGGGCAAAAATTAGCGTTATTAAAAGACGGGGAATGGATAAAAGATGTGATTGTTTCAAGTCATCGCAAACATAAAAACTTTGATATTGTCACATTTGAGCAACACCCATCGATTAATGATGTGGAACAGTATAAAGGTTTAATGTTAGCCATTGATGAAAATTATTTGACCGATTTAGAAGACGATACGTATTACTATCACGAAATTATCGGTTTAGAAGTCTATGTCGAAAATGAATTTATTGGTAAAGTGAAAGAAATTTTAGAACTTGGTTCCAATGATGTGTGGGTTGTACAACGCCAAAAACAAAAAGATGCGCTAATTCCATTTATTCATGATGTTGTTTTAGAAGTCGATATTGCAAACAATCGTGTACAAGTCGCAAATATTGAAGGGTTGTTAGATTGATGAAGTTTAATGTATTGAGTTTGTTTCCTGAAATGTTTCAAACGTTGGAACATTCGATAATTGGAAAAGCATTAGATAAAAATTTATTGTCGTTAAACGTTGTTAATTTTCGAAATTTTGCATTTAATACGCAAAAGCATGTGGATGATTATCCTTTTGGTGGTGGAGCAGGTATGCTTTTAAAAATTGAACCGCTTGTTTTAGCGCTTCGTTCCGTTATGGATTTGCCCGCCCAAAAACCACAGCAACGAGTCGTCTTATTAGATCCTGCTGGTGTGCCGTTTACACAAGCACTGGCACAAGATTTAGCAAGTGCTCAAGAAATTACCTTTATTTGCGGACATTATGAAGGGTATGACGAACGCATTAAAAACTTTGTTACCGATGAAATTTCGTTAGGAGACTATGTTTTAACGGGTGGTGAACTCGGTGCAATGGTCATGATAGATGCGATTGCGCGACTATTGCCCGACGTTTTAGGTAATCATGAATCCGCCATTACCGATTCGCACGCGACTGGCTTACTCGAACATCCGCAGTATACACGACCACGTGAATTTGAAGGAATGGGCGTTCCGGATGTGTTGTTGAGTGGCAATCACAAGTTAATCGAGGAGTGGCGTGAAAAGGAGAGCTTGAAAAAGACGTATCTCAAGCGTCCCGACATGTTTGAAAAACTGACATTAACCAAACGACAAGAAAAATTATTTGAGGAAGTGAAAAAAGAGATTGAAGAAAGTATTTAATGAAGTGCCATCGCCAAGTTTTGTAGTCGATGAGCGATTATTGCGTAAAAATTTAGAGGTGTTGCGTTACGTCAAAGAACAGACGGGATGCAAAATTTTATTGGCACAAAAAGGATTTTCAATGTTTCATTTTTATCCGGTCATGCGTGAGTATTTAGATGGAACGACAGCCAGCGGATTGTTTGAAACGAGATTAGGATACGAAGAATTTGGTGGAGAAACGCATGTCTTTTCGCCAGCGTTTACACAAAAAGACATGGAAGAAATTTTGCCGATGGTAGAGCATATTGTGTTTAATACGCCAACGCAGTTAATGCGTTTTAAAGATATGGTGAAAGCGCAAGAGCATGGTGTTGAAATCGGTATTCGAGTGAATCCACAGTTTTCAACCCAGCCAGATGAACACGCGATTTATGATCCGAGTGCGCCGTTTTCACGTTTAGGGACAACGTTATCAAATTTTGATGAAGCCATTGTGCCGTATTTAGACGGAATTCATTTTCACACGTTATGCCAACAAAATTCAGACGACTTAGAGGCAACGGTTGAAGTGCTTGAGCAAAAATTTGGCAACTATTTACACGACTTGAAATGGATTAATTTTGGCGGTGGGCATCATATTACGCGTGAAGATTATGATGTGGAACGATTAATTCGTGTCATTAAACGCGTTCAAGAAACTTATGGTGTAACGGTTTATTTAGAACCGGGTGAAGCCGTTGCGTTAAATGCGGGATTTTTAGTGGCGACCGTTATTGACATTAATTATAACGATATGAATTTAGCAATTTTAGATACGTCAGCAAGTACACATATGCCGGATGTATTGGAAATGCCGTATCGCCCTTATGTTATTGGGTCGTATGAAGCAAATGAAAAACCATATACGTATCGATTCGGTGGGCCAACGTGTTTAGCGGGAGATGTTATTGGAGATTATTCATTTGAAAAACCTTTACAAATTGGTGATCGTGTTGTCTTTACGGACATGGCAATTTATTCAATGGTAAAAACAAATACGTTTAACGGTATGCCGTTACCAAGTATAACAGCTGTTGACATGGCGGGAAATTGGCATATGGTTAAGGAATTTGGGTATAGCGATTTTAAAGAACGACTATCTTAATAAACGCATGCATATCAATTTTTGATGCCGCAAATTACAATAGTAAGTTAGCCACTTCAGGCAAGTCATAAGGACATACATAATTAAATAATTTACGTGGATAACGATTTATCCATTGTTCAACAGCCGTTACTTCGTTAGGAGTAACGGCTGTTGTGCCTTTTGGGAACCACCGTCTAATCAAGCGATTTGAATTTTCATTACTACCACGCTCATAAGAAGAGAACGGATGTGCGTAATAAATAGGACAATTGACTGCTTCATCTAATTTTAAAAACTCCGAACCGTTATCAGCTGTTAAAGAGCGGATTAAGTAATTTTGTTGAATGTCTGTCAAAGCGGTATTAACGCTGTGAGCAGTTTTATCAGGAATAAGACGAATGATTTCAAATCGCGTTTTTCTATCTGTTAATGTTAATAACTGTTGTCCACGGTTCTTGTTTAAAATGACTAAATCAATTTCAAAATGCCCAATTTCTTTTCGTTCGTTAATGTCTTGTGGACGCTGTTCAATAGAGAGAGCATTTGCTTTTCTTGGTGGACGTTTTTCATTTGATTTTATTGGCTTAGTTTTTCTAGGGTAAATCAAATGTTTGCGTGAAATACCTGCTATCCATCCTTTATATATCCATGTGTAAATTGTCGTAAAAGACGGCATATCCGGTAATTGACTAATCATTTCAGGGGAATATTTCTGCATAATTTTTTCTCTGATGATATTTTCTTTTTCTACAGTCCACGTATCCGTTCTACCTACGGCTAAACGTAAATGATTATAATCGTTCTGTGCTTTTTGAGCAGAGTATTCTATAGTGCCACCATGAAAAGATAAATCAATCAGTCCGCGTTTAATTTCGTTATTAATCGTTTGGTGATTTTTACCTAATAATCTACCAATTTCTCGGTTGCTTTTTCCTTCTTTTTTCCATTTTTCAATTAAATAACGCTCTTTTTCTGTAATATGTTTGCCTTTTGTGTTATAGTGTTCTTGCATCTCTAGGTATCCTTTTTGTGTTGTTACTAAAAGTATATCCTATGAGATGCTTTTTTTGTATCACTGGCTAACTTAATTCTATAATTTACTTCAATTTTTGATGCAGGTGTTTGCTATTGTTTTTACTGTTTTTATACAGTAAAATGGTGTGTTGTGCTTTAAAGTACATGCAAAAAATGTGAAGGAAAAAATTTAATGAAAAAACAAAATATTATTTTAACGGTTTTGATACTATTAGTTAGCATCTTTATGCCGAGTGTATCTGCTTTTGCAGCAGGAAGAGATTTAACGAATCAAGTTGCAATCAGTGATATCGTGGTGAAAGATGAAACTGGGACAAAAGCGTTGTCGGGAAATTCTGAGACAGCAGGAACAAAAAGAGCTGTAACGGCATTTTTTACAGGTAAGTACGATTTATCAAAATTCGGTGCTACGCTTGTATCTGGAGATTATTTTACGGTAACGGTTCCAGACTATATTCATTTAGTATCAGGTACTTATCCGTTGACGCATCCAGACACTAATGTTCAACTTGGAACAATGCGAACTGATGAAACCACTGGAAAAATAACATTTACATTTAATGAGAATATTGAAAGCGAAGCAAATGTAAGAGGTGGTTTTTCTGCTGAATCAACATTGAGATTACAAAAAGGAAATAATTCATTCAGATTTCCAGATGGTACAGAGTATAATGTAACGTATAAGTATGAGGAAGATCCTTATGCTTCATTTAAAATTAAAGGCGAAAGTATTTATAAAGTAACTTCTAATAGTAATGAAGAATCACTAGGGTGGGAAGTACGGATTAATCGAAAAAAGCACGATTATAAAGACTTAAATGTGACGGTAAAAGATGGTATCAATATTGAAAACAATACGCTAACAACGTATTTAAAAGATTCTTTTGTATTGAAAAAAGTAGATTTTGATGATGCGGAATCTTTATTCCCAGATACAGTATCAGAAGAAAATATAGCTGTAACTATGAATAACGCTGAATTTGATGCAGCACCAGCTGGGACAATGGCATTATTAACGTTTAAAAATGGTGGAACAGCGTTTGAATTAAACTTAGGAAATGCAGTAGGGACAAACAGCTACCTTTTAAATTATCGTACAACTAACCCAGGGGATCAAACTGAAATTAAAAATGCAGTATCTTTATTAGTCGGTGGTCAGGCGCAAAGAACGTTTGAATCTCAACTCGGTCGTGAAAACACTGCAACAGAGCATACAATAGGACAAGTTGCGGTTCAAAAAGCCGGTGCAACTATTGAATCTGATTTAGCGGGGAAAATTCAAATTACAAAGTTTGATGCTGATGATGCAACAACGTTATTAGAAGGTGTCGTATTCGTCGTTACAAAAGAAGACGATGCATCGGTATCTTATGAAATTACAACGGATAGTAAAGGTGTTGCAACAACGCCAAAATTAGCGCCCGGCACATATAGCATTGTTGAGAAAAAGGCGAAAGCTGGGTATGTTTTAGACGTTAATCCAAAACGTGCTGAAATGACAGAAGCGCAAACGCCTGTTCGAATGAATATCTCTAATAAAAAAGGTGAAGCTGTCAAACCCGTTGATGTCGTATTACAAGCAACAAAAGTGTTGAATGGCAAGGCGTTAACAAATGACCAATTCACATTTGAATTGAAACAAAACGGACAAGTTATCGCAACGGCAACGAATAACGCCGACGGTAGTGTAACGTTTGATGCCCAAACGTTTAACGAAGTAGGTGCATTCACGTACACCATCACAGAGAAAAACGATAATCAAGCGAACGTGACGTATGACACAAGTGAAAAACACGTGCTTGTCGAAGTTGTAAAAGATGACAACAACCAACTTGTTGCGAACGTGATGTACGATAACACAGCAACCGTACCAACATTTACAAACACCTATACACAACCTCAAGCAACACCAGTACAAGTGACGTTACAAGCAACAAAAGTGTTGAATGGCAAAGCATTAACAAATGACCAATTCACATTCGAATTGAAACAAAACGGACAAGTTATCTCAACGGCAACGAATAAAGCAGACGGTAGTGTAACGTTTGATGCACAAACCTTTAACGAAGTGGGTGCATTCACGTACACCATCACAGAGAAAAACGACAACCAAGCTAATGTAACGTATGATGCAAGTGAAAAACACGTGCTTGTTGAAGTGACAAAAGATGACAACAATCAACTTGTTGCAAATGTCATGTACGATAACGTGGCAACAGTACCAACGTTTACAAATACATACACGCAACCGCAAGCAACACCAGTGCAAGTGACGTTACAAGCAACAAAAGTGTTGAATGGCAAAGCATTAACAAATGACCAATTCACATTTGAATTGAAACAAAACGGACAAGTTATTGCGACTGCAACGAATAAAACAGACGGTAGTGTAACGTTTGATGCACAAACGTTTAACGAAGTGGGTGCATTCACGTACACCATCACAGAGAAAAACGACAACCAAGCCAACGTAACGTATGACACAAGTGAAAAACATGTGCTTGTCGAAGTGACAAAAGATGATAACAATCAACTTGTTGCGAACGTGATGTATGACAATTCAACGACAGTACCAACATTCACAAACGTATATACACAACCGCAAGCAACACCAGTACAAGTGACGTTGCAAGCAACAAAAGTGTTGAATGGCAAAGCGTTAACAGATGACCAATTCACATTTGAATTGAAACAAAATGGACAAGTTATCGCAACGGCAACGAATAAAGTAGACGGTAGCGTAACGTTTGATGCACAAACGTTTAACGAAGTGGGTGCATTTACTTACACCATCACAGAGAAAAATGACAACCAAGCCAACGTGACGTACGATGCAAGTGAAAAAAACGTGCTTGTTGAAGTGACAAAAGGTGACAATAATCAACTTGTTGCAAATGTGATGTACGATAACACAGCAACAGTACCAACGTTTACAAATACATACACGCAACCGCAAGCCACACCTGTTGATGTAACGTTCCAAGCAACTAAAGTATTGAATGGTAAAACATTAACAGACAACCAATTCACATTTGAATTGAAACAAAACGGACAAGTTGTCGCAACGGCGATGAACAAAGCCGACGGTAGTGTAACGTTTGATGCACAAACGTTTAATGAAGTAGGTGCATTTACTTACACCATCACAGAGAAAAACGACAACCAAGCCAACGTAACGTATGACGCAAGTGAAAAACACGTGCTTGTTGAAGTGACAAAAGATGACAACAATCAACTTGTTGCAAACGTGATGTATGACAATTCAGCGACAGTACCAACATTCACAAACGTATATACACAACCGCAAGCAACACCAGTGCAAGTGACGTTACAAGCAACAAAAGTGTTGAATGGCAAAGCATTAACAAATGACCAATTCACATTCGAATTGAAACAAAACGGACAAGTTATCGCAACGGCAACGAATAAAGCAGACGGTAGTGTAACGTTTGGTGCCCAAACGTTTAATGAAGTGGGTGCATTCACGTACACCATCACAGAGAAAAACGACAATCAAGCCAACGTAACGTATGATGCAAGTGAAAAACACGTGCTTGTCGAAGTGACAAAAGGTGACAACAACCAACTTGTTGCAAATGTGATGTACGATAATACGGTAGATGCTTTGATTTTTGTAAATACATATCATGAACCAAAACTACCACCGCAACCAACACCACCGACACCTGAACAGCCGGAGAATCCATCAAATGAAATGGAAACACCGCCTACTCAACCAAGTCAGCCAACTGATAACGCAAACGTACCTCCAGTGGAAAATAAAGTACCATCTCCTGTAAAAGAGATGCTACCACAAACAGGGTCAAATACGATTTTATCTTCTGTATTAAGTGTTATCGGACTAGGATGTATCGGTGTGTCAGCTATGATGTATCGACGTCGACAAAGATAATGAAAACTATAAAAATGTGTTAGTGGAGACAATCCGCTAACACATTTTGTGTATAAAAGATGATAAAACAACAATGATGAGTGTAGGGCGTATGTATCATTTTTGTGGTACGCTAAAAGTATGAACGCACGTATCACTACGTGGGTGCCAACGATTGAATAAAGCGTATAGAAAAAGGAACACGTTAAGTTTTTGAAACGTTAACGTGTTCCTTTTTGATGCGACTAACATCGTCTTAATGGTGTTCTTCCTGTGGTGCTTTTTGGACTGGCGGTAAAATTTTTGTTGCTAAAATAACAGTAACGGTTGCGCCAATCGCTAAATAAACCGCATGCATAGCGTTATAACTCATTTGAGTTAGTTGCGCGCCCAAGTAAAATGTAACTTGTGCAATAATAAGCGCCCAAATAAATGTGATGATGTATTTCATAACACGCCTCCTCAATATAAATGATATTATACGCCTCAATTTGTCATAGGACAACTAGGAACGTTCATAAAAATAAAATACGCCAATATATAGCAACAGATGTAAAAATTTTTTTAAAATGCGCTTTTCCATATGTAACATGGTATAATAGATGATAGTTTAATTTGTAAAGGAATTTGTATATGAAAGAGAGTATTGAAATATTTAAAAGATATACCCCACTATTAATCGAATTAGTGATGCGCGATGTCAAATTACGTTATCGCAAGTCTGTTCTTGGGGTGTTTTGGACGTTGCTCAATCCGTTGATGATGATGGTCGTGTTATCCGTTGTATTTTCACACCTATTTCGCTTTAACATTGAAAATTATCCACTCTATATTTTAAGTGGCCAATTAATTTTTAATTTCTTTTCCGAATCAACCAGTTTAGCGATGTCATCCATCTATTCCAATGCGGCATTAATTAAAAAAATATACATTCCAAAATATTTATTTACTTTATCTAAAATCATTTCAAGTTTGATTAATATTTTGTCATCGTTTTCTGCGCTCATTATCGTGATGATCGTCACCCGCGCCGAATTACACGCGACAATTATATTAGCCATCATACCGATTGTGTTATTAACGATTTTTTCGTTAGGTGTTGGTCTGATGCTAGCAAGTTTAGTCGTGAAATTCAGAGATATTATCCACTTATACAGTGTTATCCTAACGGTATTAATGTATATGATGCCAGTCATTTATAACGTATCCATATTGCCATCTGTCATTTCACGAATTGTTTTGTTTAACCCGCTTACACAAATTTTGATTTTTTTTAGAGATGTGACGATATATGGACAAATGCCAACACTCTTCACATTAGCGTATAGTACGGTTGCTGCATTCGTGATGTTAGCACTTGGGTTACGTGTATTTTATAAAATACAAGATACATTCATTTTATATATTTAAGAGGTGATCGTATGACGTATGTAGTCGATATCGATAACGTATCAATTAAATTTAATATGTCTCGCGAAAAAATTGATAACTTAAAAGAGTACATGATTAAAAAATTAAAAGGTGACATTCAAATGGATACCTTTTTAGCGTTAAATCAAGTGTCTTTAAAAGTCAAAAAAGGCGAAGCCGTTGGGTTAATTGGATTAAACGGTAGCGGAAAAAGTACCTTGCTCAAAGTGGTTGCGGGCGTTTTAAAACCCGTTAGCGGCACTAAAAAAGTAGTAGGAACAATGGCGCCACTTATTGAATTAGGCGCCGGATTTGATTTCGATTTAACAGCGAATGAAAATGTCTTTTTAAACGGAGCAATTTTAGGGTATTCACGAAAAGAAATGTCACAATTTTATGACGATATTGTAGATTTTGCAGAATTACACGAATTTATGGACGTGCCAATCAAAAACTTTTCATCCGGTATGTTAGCGCGGTTAGCCTTTGCGATTGCAACAATCGGCAAACCAGACATTTTAATTGTGGATGAAGTGTTATCCGTTGGAGATTACCGTTTCCAAGAAAAATGTGAGCAACGCATTCAAAAAATGATGGACGGCGAAACGACCATTCTGTTTGTGTCACATAGTATTGAGCAAGTTGAAAAAATTTGTAATAAAGCACTATGGCTTGAAAAAGGTGTTGTCAAAATGTATGGCGATACGAAAGAAGTGGCTCAAGCTTATAAAAATGCGTATTAAGGAATGAAAAAAATGAAATTTAAAAAAATAGCATTAGTTCTATTCGTCATATTGGGTGCGCTACTTAGTTCGATGAGTTCAAACACGCGCAGTTTATATAGCACTAAAGCAGATGCGAGTACAGAATATGCACTGTTAGGGAATCGTGGTGAACAAATGACGCTAACTCAAACCATTATTCCTGATGGATTTGGACTAAATCAAATCGAAATGAACATTCAAAATAACGTAGTTGAAGATACCGCAGTTGAGTGGGAAATTAGAAACAAAGATAATCAAGTCATCCTTTCTAACGCAACAACACTTTTCCAACTGTTGAATGATACAAAAAGTAAAGTGACGATTTCTTTAGCAAACGTGTCGAATCGTCCGCTAAATGTGGAAAACAGTCAATTAGCGATGAATGAAACGTATATGTTTTCGATAAAAGGCAATATTGGTGGGGTGTTTTTTGCAACGGCACCGCGTTACAATAACCAATTGTTACGTGTGAATGAAATGCAAACGACGCAAAGTTTAGTCGTTAAAGCCGTTTATGGCATTCAGCCATCAACATTTTTTGTACTAATCGGGTTATTGGCATATATCGTTTTCTTTATGATAGGCATGCTAAAGTTATTTAGATAGAGGTATTTATGAAATTACAGAAAGCAATACAAAAAATTGAGTACGTTTACGACGATGCATTATATTTGTGTGTTAAAGGCGCACTTGCGCTGTCGATCGAATATGATGACATCAGCATTTTTGCCACTTCGGACGACGAAGGAAAGCAATTACTTGATTATACATTAGCACAGAAAAGCGATACCTTTACACTACTGATTTCTGTAGATGAAAACTTTTTTGATAACATTTATATTTGGGCAAGTTTTGAAGATAAACACCAGTTACTACGTTGTGTTACGGAACAAAAACAAAAGCTTTTGTATAAAAAACGTCAACGCGTGTTAGGTGCAGTAGATGTTCTTGAAGATTATGGGTCATTTGTCTATTTAAGTGGATGGGGAATTCATCCCCTAACGGCAAAAAGTGTTAATGTTTCGATTGAACAATCCGGAGTGTCTATTCCTGTACAATCGTTCGAGCGTACAATCGTTCGTAATCATATTGTTGATACGTATGGCAATGAAGATTATGGATTTATCGTGACGTTTGATGGCGAACAATTAAACAAACGTAAATCATTTTCAGTTGTTTTAACAAGCGAAAACGATCAAACCGTAAGTTTACCAATGCGTATTCGCCAACATGCCAAAAAACAATTTCATATTGATCAATTACACTATGCATCAGGCGAAGATACGGCGTTAGTACAATTATCGGGTTGGTACATTGTACCGACTGATAAAGACGTTGAAATGGTACTTCAAACGCAATCGGGTGTTGAATTACCTGCTAATATCACAGCTGTTGAACGTGGCGATTTACATCAACAAAATATGGTCACGCCATTTGATAATGCGGGTGGATTTGATGTTCGTTGCGATGTGCCGAACGATGAAAGTTTAGTGCTTGTTTTTAAAACAAGTGAAGAACAATTTGAGTTACCACTTTCAATAGATATGATGAAATCGTTCAATCAAACAAATGTGATGACGCGTGTGAAACGCGCCGTCAAAAGTGTGAATAAAACAAACATTAAGCGAGCCATTGATTATTACCATATTTATGGTTTGCAAACGACATTGACAAAAGTCAAACAGGCACTATTGCATGGGACGCACACGCACAACTACGCAGCGTGGTATGACAGCGTGCAACCGACACCACAACAATTACAAGAACAACGCGAAACGGTATTTGACTATATGCCTAAAATTAGTGTTGTTGTACCAACGTATCGCACCCCTGAAAATTACTTGCGTGAAATGATTGAGTGTGTCTTGAATCAAACGTATGCCAATTGGGAATTGTGTATTGCCGATGGATCAAATGACGATGGTGAAGTCGTTAAAATTATTGACGAGTACGCTCAAAACGATGCGCGAATTGTTTACACTGTTTTAGATGAAAATCTAGGTATTTCAGGAAATACGAACGCATGTTTAAATATTGCCACAGGTGATTTTATTGCGTTATTTGATCACGACGATTTATTACCGCCTCAAAGTTTATTTGAAATTGTTAAAGTGTTACAAGACACATCTGTTGATGTGGTGTATACCGATGAAGATAAAATTGATGAAACGAGCACCGTTCATAGCGGACCGCATTTTAAACCGGCATTTAGTTTAGAATTATTGCGCTCATTAAATTATATTACGCACTTTTTTGTTGTGAAGCGTACCATTGTTGATCAAGTGGGTGGCTTTAGAAGTGAGTTTGACGGAGCTCAAGATTTTGACTTTATTTTAAGATGCTGTGAAGTGGCAAATAAAATTGAACATATTGGACAAATTTTATACCACTGGCGCATTCATTCCAATTCAACGGCAGGTAATCCAGAAAGTAAGTTGTATGCGTATGACGCTGGTGCACGAGCAATTCAAAGTCACTTGGAACGTTTAGGTATTCAAGGACATGTTGAAAATATTGGATTTACAGGATATAAAACAACTTTAGAGCCAGTCGGTAATCCGTTAGTGTCAATTTTAATTCCAAACAAAGACAATATCGATGTGTTGGAAACGTGCGTAGCATCGTTGTTTGCACAAGAAGAATATACCAATTTTGAAGTGATTATTATTGAAAACAATAGTACGGAAAGCGAAACGTTTGACTATTACGAAAAATTAAAAGCATTACATGACAACGTGCAAGTTGTTGTGTGGGATGGTATTTTCAATTATTCAGCAATCAATAATTTTGGAGCAACATTTGCCAAAGGTGAATATTTACTGTTATTAAATAATGATACAGAAATGTTAGAACCAACAGCATTGCGTGACATGGTAGGTGTTGCTGTTCAAGATGGCGTTGGTGCAGTCGGTGCAAAACTACTGTATCCGGATCATACTATCCAACACGCCGGGGTCATTTTAGGAATAGACAAAGTGCCAACACATATTTTAGTCAACGTTCCCGACTTGGATAAAAGTTATCGACATAACGCGTTAACGAACTATTTGGCAGTAACGGCGGCATGCCTATTAACACCACGTAAAGTGTTTGATGAAGTGGGCGGATTAAGTGAAGAATTTGTCGTTGCCTTTAACGATATTGATTATTGTTTAAAAGTTTATGAACGTGGTTATCGCATTGTCAATAATGGATTTGCGAAATGGTTACACTATGAATCCAAATCACGTGGGTATGAAAATACGCCTGAAAAAATTAAACGATTTTTAGGAGAAAAAGAACGCTTTAAAGCAAAATGGGATAGTCATTTTCCAAATGGCGATCCGTATTACAATCACGAATTACCACATTAATGAAAGGAGGAGATGCAATGAGTTTTCAAATGGGATTTACACTTGTTTTTTTAACGGTGTTAATTTTTTCCTATCTTGGAACAGGGTGGTGGTGGCGATACATCAAAGCAAAAGACAAACCGTCAGAACGTAAAGTCCATCAAACACCAATTGTAACAATGGGTGGAGTCGTTATTTTTGTGTTTTACTGGTTAGCCGTCATCTTTTTAACCGTGACATTTCGATTAGTCATTCGTGAACAATTACCACTTTTCATTGCATCTTTACCGGTATTCATTACAGGTGTGTATGACGATGCGTATGAAATTTCACCGATTTATAAATCAGTGGGCATTTTAATCGGTGCGACAATTATTTACTTTACGACTGAATTTCGTATTTATTCTGTATTCGTAGAGTGGTTTGATAATCCGTTGTTGGCGGAATTAGTTGGTTACGGCACGACGGTTGTGTGGATTTATTTTGTCACAAACGCCTTTAATTTGATTGATGGATTAGATGGCTTATCAACGGGAGTGTCCATTATTGCATTAGCGACATTGTCGTTTGTCAGTTACTTCTTTTCACCAATCAGTGTGTTTATTTTAACGATGATGGTATTGTTACTAATTGCAACGTTACTAGGGTTTTTGCCGCATAATTATCATCCGGCACGATTATTTATTGGCGATACCGGCGCATTGTTTATGGGATTCATGACTTCCGTATTTTGTTTAATGGGCATTCAACGTCCCGGGTATGTGTCCGTCGCCATTCCAATTATCATTATTGGCTTACCGCTAACAGATGCTATTTGTGCGATTATTCGCCGTTTGTTAAAAGGACAATCCATTACCAAAGCAGACCGGTTGCATATGCACCATAAATTTTTGAAAAAAGGAACAACACATTCTCGAACCGTCTTGACAATGTACGGTATTGCGATGTGCTTTGCAGGTGCGGCAATTTTATTATCACTAGTTGAAACTAAAATTGATAGACAAATTATTTTAGGGCTAAGTGTGATTGGCGAGTTTTTATTAATTGATTATTTAAACTTACTCGATTTAAAGAAACCGCTAATTTTTCGAAATCACAAATGGCATGATGAGGATAGATAAAGGAGTAGTATATGGCGGACAATGTAAGACGTGGCATAATGGCTATTGGAATAGCACTTCTTATTTTTATTGTATTGCGCGTGGTGTTTTGGGTTTTAGGATTATTACTCGTTTTAGCCGTTGTTTCGGGGGCGGTGTTTTGGGTTTATACGAAATTAAAGCACTCGAAACCAACAAAAGACGCTGACAATATTATAGAAATGGAATTTGAAGAATTAGATTAATGCAATAAAATGATTGAACACTAGCGATGAAAACCAAATGAAAATTATTGTTTTTTTTCAAAGCTGTTTTATAATTATCTTATAAAAAGAAAACGTAAGGAAGGAGAATACAATGCTAGAAGTTAAAGGACTACATAAAACATTCGGCGAATTAGTAGCGAATAACAATGTATCGTTTACTGTAAAAGAAGGTGAAATTCTTGGGTTAATCGGACAAAATGGAGCCGGTAAATCGACGATTTTTCGTTTAATCTTAGACTTTATTTTAAAAGATAAAGGTGAAGTGCTTTGGAAAGGTAAACCACTAGGTAAAGACGCGTACGATGAAATCGGTTATTTACCAGAAGAACGCGGATTAAACGTTAAAATGACAATTGAAGAGCAATTGTTGTATTTTGCGTTGTTAAAAGGGAAATCAAAAAAAGAAATTAGCCCTAAAATCGATGAGTGGTTAGAATTGTTCCAAGTAAAAGGAAAACGTAAAGATAAAATCAAAACATTATCTAAAGGAAATCAACAAAAAGTACAAGTGATTGCCACATTAATTCACGAACCAAAATTAGTGATTTTAGATGAGCCATTTAGTGGTTTAGACCCTGTAAATGCAGAATTATTGAAACAAGGTATTTTAAATTTAAAAGCCAAAGGTTCTGCGGTCATTTTCTCCAGTCATAATATGGAAAATGTATCCGAATTATGTGATACATTACTAATGATGCATCATGGGGATCCCGTATTATACGGAACGATTCAAGACGTTCGTGAATCATTTGGCCGTACACGTCTCTTTTTAGAATGCGACACACCAATTGAAGCCATTCAAAATGTGACGGGTGTGTTATCTGTATCTCCAGCAAAACATAGTGGTGTCAACGTACTTTTAGAAAATGAAGCAGTTGGTCATGATTTATATGATTTGGTTACAAAAAACGGCTATATTTATGCGTTTAGTCAACAACCACCAACACTTGATGAAATTTTTAAATTGAAAGTAGGTGAACGCCATGTCTAAAAAAGTGCAAAGTAAATTTTCAGTTATTTGGAAAGAAACGTATCGTCGCAATGTTAAAAGTGCCGGTTTCATTTTCATGGTGTTAATGCCGTTAATTATGTTTGGTATTTTCAGTGTTGTTTTTAGTGTTATTTCGGGTGAGCGTGCAAAAGCAAATGAAGCGACAATTAGTTTGGTATCAACGGATAACGCTTTAGTACAAGCAATCAAAGCATCTCCAATAAAATTAACTTTTGTCGATGTTGCTAACGAACAGGAGGCTGTTCAAAAATTAAGCGATAGCACGATTGATGGGTATGTTGTGTTATCACGAAATGAACAAAATGATATTAGTGTAACGTTGAATCGTAAAGCGACAAGTAAAGATGCTAATTTAGACATGCTTAGACAAGTCGTACAAGCGTATCGCCTCAATGAAAAATCAGTACAATTAGGTGTTTCTTCTGACCAATTACAAGCATTAACCGATGTAAAAGTTGCATTTTCTGAAAATAAATTAAATGAAGTAGCGCTTGCTAATGGTACGGTTCAAATTGATGATGAAGGTAATGCTAAAGATAATTTGCGTCGTGGCGTTGCGTATGCTGTTGTCATCATTATGTTTATGTTCGTCATGAATTATGCAGGGGCAATGGGACAAGAAATTGCCACTGAAAAAGGGACACGAATGATGGAAGTTGTTTTATCTAGTACAACGGCAAACACTCATTTTTACGGTAAGTTTTTCGGTGTAGTCATGGTATTATCAACACAGTTGTTGTGCTATGTGGCTATGGCGATACCAGCGTATTTCTTTATCGATACTTTTAAAGAAATGATTAATCAATTTATACCAAACGTTGATATTTTATCGACAATTAGTGATATGATTATTTTTAGTATTATTATTTCGTTAATTGGCTGCTTAATTTACATTAGTTTATCTGCGTTGTTAGGATCAATTGTTTCAAAAGTAGAAGATGTTGCTAAAGTAATGACGCCGGTAACGCTTATTGCAGTGGCTGGATTTTATGTAGGGATGTTTGCGCTAAGTATGCCAAACAATCCAGTCGTGCGTATTTTCTCATTAATTCCATTAACAACACCGTTTGTTATGCCGTTCCGTTTAGCAGCGGGAACAGTGTCAATAGAAGAATTGTTTTTAGCTACTGGAATTAGTTTGTTGAGTGCCGTTGTTATTTTATACATATCTGTTTTATTCTATAAAACAAATGTATTAATTTATTCGGACAAAGGTGCTATAAAAGCGTTGAAACAATCATTGATGTTACGCAAACAAAATAAAATGCATAAATCATAAAACTTGTCTATAAATTTAAAATCCAACGTATTTTCAAAAAAAAAAGAAAAATACGTTGGATTTTTAGTTGTATTGTCAACGGTATGAGATTTTTAAGTTAAAATAAATTTTCAATTCATGTCCTTTTTAGTATCTCGTATGATTGCATGTATCAACAACGATGAACTTGCTATTAACATAATAGGTTTTATCCATGGAATGTAATCAAACAATATTTTTCCATTAGTGCTATCAACTTTAACATAGCCAAAGAGAGCGATAATACATAATATAATATACAGTATTTTAAATAGTCTAAATAGTATTTTTTTCATGTCCATTTAATACACCCTTACATCCATATACCAAGCGTTAATATCAATTGTTAAATGATATTTATATATTGGACGCACCACTTAATATAACGCTTATTTCTCCTTATAATTACCATATTTTAAAATCGCAAATTACAATAGTAAGTTAGCCACTTCAGGCAAGTCATAAGGACATACATAATTAAATAATTTACGTGGATAACGATTTATCCATTGTTCAACAGCCGTTACTTCGTTAGGAGTAACGGCTGTTGTGCCTTTTGGGAACCACCGTCTAATCAAGCGATTTGAATTTTCATTACTACCACGCTCATAAGAAGAGAACGGATGTGCGTAATAAATAGGACAATTGACTGCTTCATCTAATTTTAAAAACTCCGAACCGTTATCAGCTGTTAAAGAGCGGATTAAGTAATTTTGTTGAATGTCTGTCAAAGCGGTATTAACGCTGTGAGCAGTTTTATCAGGAATAAGACGAATGATTTCAAATCGCGTTTTTCTATCTGTTAATGTTAATAACTGTTGTCCACGGTTCTTGTTTAAAATGACTAAATCAATTTCAAAATGCCCAATTTCTTTTCGTTCGTTAATGTCTTGTGGACGCTGTTCAATAGAGAGAGCATTTGCTTTTCTTGGTGGACGTTTTTCATGTGATTTTATTGGCTTAGTTTTTCTAGGGTAAATCAAATGTTTGCGTGAAATACCTGCTATCCATCCTTTATATATCCATGTGTAAATTGTCGTAAAAGACGGCATATCCGGTAATTGACTAATCATTTCAGGGGAATATTTCTGCATAATTTTTTCTCTGATGATATTTTCTTTTTCTACAGTCCACGTATCCGTTCTACCTACGGCTAAACGTAAATGATTATAATAGTTCTGTGCTTTTTGAGCAGAGTATTCTATAGTGCCACCATGAAAAGATAAATCAATCAGTCCGCGTTTAATTTCGTTATTAATCGTTTGGTGATTTTTACCTAATAATCTACCAATTTCTCGGTTGCTTTTTCCTTCTTTTTTCCATTTTTCAATTAAATAACGCTCTTTTTCTGTAATATGTTTGCCTTTTGTGTTATAGTGTTCTTGCATCTCTAGGTATCCTTTTTGTGTTGTTACTAAAAGTATATCCTATGAGATGCTTTTTTTGTATCACTGGCTAACTTAATTCTATAATTTACTCCATATTTTAAAATAAAAAAACAGTCTGAAAATATTGTTTTTATTGTGGTATAATTAATAAATGTACAGCGCAATAAAATGTAAAAAGAGTATATAAATTTCATGCGTTAGACTGTTGATAAATCAGAAGTGTCAACAGTTTGAGAGTCATCATTTATTGGTGACTCTTTTTACTTTCTCATTGGTTCTTAATTGGTTAATGCAGTAAAATTTGTTATAATGAGTAGGCAAAGGCGTTCGCGTCTTTTTCTATTTTTACGAAAGAAGAATGAATGATGTCTAATCTATTACAAACAATGAACGAACGTCAAATCGAAGCGATAACGACTACCCAAGGTCCGTTATTAGTCATGGCTGGAGCGGGTAGTGGGAAAACACGTGTATTAACACATCGCATTGCCTATTTAATTCAAGAAAAGGGTGTTCAACCGTGGCGTGTTTTAGCCATTACGTTTACAAATAAAGCGGCTAAAGAAATGAAAGAACGTTTAGAACACCTTGTTGGAATACTGTCTCAAGATATGTGGGTGTCAACGTTTCATGCAATGTGTGTCAAAATTTTAAGACGAGAAGCACAACACATTGGCTATACGCGTAGTTTTACGATTGTGGACAGTGCTGAACAAAAAACATTAATTAAACAAATTTTAAAGAGTAAAAATTTAGACGATAAAAAATTTAACGATAAAGTCATTGCTGCCTTTATTAGCGATGCTAAAAATATGATGCTGTTACCCAGTGATGCCAAAAAACAGGCGAATGATTGGTTTACGGGCGTATTAGCAGAGTGTTATGAAGCGTATCAAGAAAAATTGTTTAAAAATCAGGCATTTGATTTTGATGATTTAATTATGAAAACGGTAGAACTATTCCGAAATCATCCGGAAGTTTTAGCAGATTATCAACAAAAATTCCAATATATTCATGTAGATGAGTATCAAGACACAAACAAAGCACAATATGAACTCGTTTTAATGTTATCAAAAATGCATCAAAATTTATGTGTCGTTGGAGATGCCGATCAAAGTATTTACGGTTGGCGTGGTGCAGATATGCACAATATTTTAAATTTTTCAAATGACTTTCCGCATGCAAAAACTGTATTATTAGAACAAAATTACCGTTCAACACAAACGATTTTAAATGCGGCAAACGATGTCATTGCAAACAACACCCAGCGAATTGCTAAAAAATTGTGGACACAAAATGATGTGGGAGCAAAAATTGCGCGTTATCAAGCGTTTTCTGAAACAGATGAAGCAAGTTTTGTAGCGCAAGAAATTCAAAAACACACAAACGCAACAGGTTGTTATAACAATTGTGCCGTTTTGTATCGTGCTAATGCGCAGTCGCGCGTGATTGAAGAAGCGTTAATGCGTCATAAAATACCGTATCGTATTGTCGGTGGGTTGCGCTTCTATGATAGAGCAGAAATTAAAGACGTGCTTGCCTATTTAAGAATCATCGCCAACCCTGATGACGATTTGAGTTTCGAACGTGTTGTCAACGTACCGAAAAGAAGTGTCGGAAAAACAAGTTTAGAAAAATTACGCGCATTTGCACTTGAACACGGTATATCTTTGTTTAAGGCGGCACAAAATGTAATGGCTGTCGGTTTGCCGAATAAAGCAACTAAAGGTGTATCTGAATTTGTGGCGCTGGTGACACAAATGCAAGCGTATCGTGATGGGTCAATGAAAGAAATGGTAACAACGCTACTTGAAAAATCAGGATATGAAGAGATGTTGCGTCAAGAAGGTACGCTGGAAGCAGAAAGTCGTTTAGAAAATATTCAAGAATTTCAATCGGTAGCGGCGACTTTTGACGATCAAGAAAGCGAAACGAGTGAAGACGTTCCTAAATTAATCGAGTTTTTAACGGATTTTGCATTAGACAATCCACGTGATGAAGAGGATAATGAACAGGCGGTTACATTGATGACGCTACATGCTGCTAAAGGTTTGGAGTTTCCCGTTGTCTTTTTAGTTGGATTAGAGGAAAGTATTTTTCCGTCAAGTCGTAGTGTGTTTGAAAGCGATGACGAAGAAGAACGTCGCTTGATGTATGTTGGTATTACACGTGCACAAAAACAGTTATTTTTAACCAATGCCACGTCACGTTTATTGTATGGGCAAGTACAACGCAATATGCCGTCACGCTTTTTAGATGAAATTAGTGAGACGTGGTTAGAACAAGTGGGTAGCGCGTATCGTTATGGCGGTTCGTCTAAAATGGGTATGCCAACAACACCACAACAAAAAAAACAGCGAATCAATACAATATTGCCGAAGCGTCCGATAACGACAAAATCGGCTGGTGACTGGAAAGTTGGCGATAAAGTGTCGCACGGTAAATTTGGTATTGGGACAATCGTTCGCATTAAAGGTAGCGGAGACGATTGTGTGCTGGATATTGCGTTCAACGAGATTGGTATTAAACCGTTAATGGCAAGTTTTGCGCCAATTACAAAAGTGTAGAGGGTCATATGAAAGAAAGAATTGAATGGCTAAAAAAAGAATTACAACAACATAATTATCAATACTACGTTTTAGATAATCCGCGTATTAGTGATAGTGAGTATGACGCGTTGTATCGTGAGTTAGTCGCGTTAGAAGAAAAATATCCGCAGTGGATTACGACTGATTCGCCA
The DNA here is from genome assembly GCA_017945845.1 of Carnobacteriaceae bacterium zg-C25. Taxonomy (NCBI): domain Bacteria; kingdom Bacillati; phylum Bacillota; class Bacilli; order Lactobacillales; family Carnobacteriaceae; species Carnobacteriaceae bacterium zg-C25. The sequence goes on along the minus strand of CP072828.1, from coordinate 1,163,055 downwards.
ACACAGCGTGTCGGTGGGCAAGTGTTAGAAGGGTTTTCCAAAATTACGCACAAATCGCCGATGTTGAGTTTATCCAATGCGTTTTCGTATGAAGATTTAGTCCAATTTGATCAGCGCGTTAAAGAATCAGCGCGCAGTGTTGAGTATTCTGTTGAACTGAAAATCGACGGATTGGCGATATCTTTAATTTACGAAAATGGTGTTTTAAAAACTGGTGCAACGCGTGGAGACGGCATGACGGGAGAAGATATTACGTCTAATATTAAGGCGATTGCCTCCATACCGTTACGCTTGCAAAAGCCGCTAACGCTCGAAGCCCGTGGCGAATGCTTTATGCCAAAGCAGGCGTTTGCCAAATTGAACGATGAACGTGAAGCGTTAGGAGAAACCGTTTTTGCCAACCCAAGAAATGCAGCGGCGGGAACGTTACGTCAATTGGATGCAAAAGTTGTCGCTTCTCGTCAATTGGATGCGTTCTTTTATGCCGGCGAAATTGAGGGGACATTGACACAAGTGGAGCTTTTAAAAGCGTTGCAAGAAAGTGGTTTAAAAATCAATTCGATGACACAAACGTGTGACACAATTGAACAAGTGTGGGACTATATTGCTAAAATAAACGATGAGCGTCATCGTTTGCCATACGACATTGATGGTGTCGTCATTAAAGTAAACCGCTTCGACGTTCGTGAAGAAGTTGGGTATACGAATAAAGCGCCGAAATGGGCGATTGCCTATAAATTTCCGGCGCAAGAAGCAACAACGACATTAATGGATATTGAATGGTCAGTTGGACGAACGGGTGTGCAAACACCAACGGCTGTTATGGAGCCGGTAGTGCTTGCGGGGTCAACGGTGCAACGCGCTAGTTTGCATAATATGGATCTTATTCGTGAAAAAGATATTCGTATTGGTGATACGGTGGTGATTCATAAAGCGGGCGATATTATTCCAGAAATTAAACGTGTAGTACTTGAAAAACGATTAGAGAACGCACCGGTTTATTCCGAACCGACACATTGTGTAGCGTGTGATAGTCCATTAATTCGTTTTGATGGAGAAGTGGCACTACGTTGTGTGAATCCATCGTGTACGGCGCAATTAAAAGAAGGTGTGGCGCATTTTGTTTCACGACAAGCGATGAACATTACCGGTTTAGGCGATAAGGTGAGTGCAAAACTATTTGATGCGCATTTAATTCATGACGTTGCCGATATTTACGCATTGACATTGGAGCAGTTGCTAAATTTAGACAAAGTACGAGAAAAATCGGCAACAAAATTATTGCAATCCATCGAGCAAAGTAAACAAAATTCTTTAGAGCGTTTAATTTTTGGATTAGGTATACGCCATGTTGGTATTAAACAAGCAACGCAGTTAGCGATGCACTATCAAACGATGGATGCCTTATGTCAAGCTAGCACACTAGAGTTAAGTGGAATTGACGGTATCGGTGGTGTTGTAGCGCAAAGTATTGAAAACTATTTAGCGTTAGAAAGTGTCCAAAATGTATTGACGCGTCTAAAAGAAGCAAGTGTCAATATGAATTATTTAGGTGTCCCATTGGCGCAAATTGCGCAACAAAATAGCGTGTTTTCAAATCAAGTGATTGTTTTAACGGGTAAATTAGAGCACTTGACAAGACAAGAAGCAACCGATATGATGACACAACTAGGAGCGAAAGTGACACAAAGTGTGTCTGCAAAAACAACGTTACTTGTGGCAGGAAGCGATGCCGGTAGTAAGTTGAAAAAAGCGCAGGCATTAAATGTGCCAATATGGGACGAAAATCGTCTCATTGAAGAATTAAAGAAAGCAGAGCAATAACGTGAAAAATTTAAAAAAATTCGCAACAATGGCATGTGTACTCCTGCTAGCAGCGTGCTCTACGCCATCAAATACGAATGTATCGAAAACAAAGCAAGAAGAAAGTGTTGGTCCTCAAACAACGCAAGCGGGTGTTTATGCGGGAGACTACCGTATGATTTTCCTTGATGGAAAGTATCCGGTATCAAAAGCTCGTGGGGTGACAGCTGGATTAACAACTGCAACAAATGTGAGTGAATTTGAAAATGGATTGATGGATATTTCAAAAAGCCATTTTTCCCCTGATAAGTATTACTTTTTAGAAGGTCAATTTATTACGCAAGAAGAAGTTACGAAATGGTTAGGTGTCCAAACGGATGCTAATCCGGATGGGTTAAACGTAACAACACCCGGTCAAAAAGATGCTATCGTGTCTATTTTAGAACAAGATTACATGTTACAAGTTGACGGTAATTTTGAATTAAATGGCATTAGCATTGGTATCGGTCTTAACCCAGAAATCCACTCTACTATTACGTTGAGTGATGAGCAATTGTTACAAATTGGAAAATCAGCCGCCAATAAAATTTTACACCGTTTACGTCAAAAAGACGGTATGGGCAGTATTCCAATTGTTTTTGGATTGTACAAACAATCGGTAAGTAACGGATTATCACGTGGTGTGTATTTAGAGTCTAGTGTATCTAAATCAGGTGAAACGATGGGTAATTGGTCGCAAGCCAAAATTGAAAAACGTGTTTTCCCTGTTGATACGGATAAATCAGAAGAGTTTGTCATCTTTTCTCAATTCAAGAAAAATGTAGAATCATTTTTCCCGAATTTAAATGGAGTTGTGGCTGAAGCGACTTTTGGCAATGCGTCATTAACGAAATTAAACATTACAATTACCACACAATTTTTTGGACAAGCAGAATTAATCGGTTTATCACAATATCTTGTAGAACAAGCAAGTGTGTATAACCGTGAAAATTTACAAGTTGTCATTCAAGTGCAATCCGTTCGTGGAACGGAAGTTGTTGTATCTAAAAACGCCAAAGATACACAATTCACTACGGTGATCTTAAAATAATAAGCATACATAGTATGCGCAGACTGTTGATAAAAAGTATCAGCAGTCTTTTTGTATTCATAATGAACGTACGACTTACCACAATGCACACAAAGATATCGCGTATTTTCTGAAAATTTATTCGTATAACAACGTTTGATACATTAAAGAAAAGCAATTCGCGATGTTAAGAGTAGTGTCTGTTGATGGATAGATGAAATGCAATCAAAATTATGGTATACTATTAGACAAACTGAGCAAAAGGAAGACAAGTAAATGGCTTTAAAAAAAGAAGACGTTTTACACGTTGCAAAATTAGCAAAATTATCTTTTGAAGACAATGAAATTGACCATTTAACCGAAACGTTAAGTAATATTATTGACATGGTCGAACAATTAAATGAAATTGATACGACAGGTGTTTCAGTGACAACACATGGGATACCCGTAGTGAATGTATTTAGAGAAGATGAAGCGGTTGAAGGCACTTCTCGCGATGAGTTGATGCTAAATGTGCCAAAACATCAAAATGGCTTCATTCAAGTACCTGCAATGCTAGAAGAGGGAGGAGACGCATAATGAATACACGATTTCAAACGTTAACCGATATGCGCCAAGGGCTGATTTCTAAAGAGTTTAGCGCCGTTGAATTAACGCAGTCTATTTTTTCAAATGTAAAAGCAATTGATGCTAAAGTAGAATCTTTTCTAGCGTTAAATGAAGAAAGTGCATTACAACAAGCGAAAGCAAGTGATGAAAAAGGCTATGATGCCACAACGGTAACAATGCAAGGTTTACCAATCGGTATTAAAGATAATATCGTAACAAAAGGACTGTTAACGACGGCATCTAGTCGCATGCTAGAAAACTTTAATCCGATTTATGATGCAACCGTTGTTGAAAAATTAAACAACGCTGGTGCAGTGACTATCGGAAAATTAAATATGGACGAATTTGCAATGGGTGGTAGTACAGAAACATCTTACTTTGCAAAAACAAAAAATCCGTATGACTTAACACGTGTTCCAGGTGGTTCTTCTGGTGGGTCAGCGGCGTCTGTTGCTAGTGGGATTATTCCGGCGTCTTTAGGTAGTGATACAGGTGGTTCTATTCGCCAGCCAGCGTCATTTACCAACTTAGTTGGGATGAAACCAACTTATGGACGTGTGTCACGTAACGGTTTAATTGCCTTTGCGTCTAGTTTGGATCAAATTGGACCAATGACACGCACCGTTTCTGATAATGCGTTAGTGTTACAAACGATTAGTGGGCACGACGTTAAAGATGCGACGAGCAGTACGTTAGCGGTTCCTGATTATGTATCGCAATTAGCGCGCGGTGTCAAAGGTATGCGTATCGCTGTACCAAGTGAATATTTTGGTCCGGGTATTGATGAAGAAGTCAAACAAGCGATTTATAAAGCGATTGAAGTATATAAATCATTAGGTGCAATTGTGGAAGAAGTGAGTTTACCACACTCTAAATACGGTATTCCGGCGTACTATATTATCGCCTCATCGGAAGCGTCATCAAACTTACAACGTTTTGACGGTATTCGTTACGGGTATCATGCAACCGATGCAGCAAACTTGGAAGAGTTGTACGTTAAGAGTCGTTCACAAGGGTTCGGAACGGAAGTGAAACGTCGCATTATGTTAGGAACGTTCTCGTTAAGTTCTGGATATTACGATGCATACTTTAAAAAAGCAGGACAAATTCGTACGTTGATTAAACAAGATTTTGAAGCTGTGTTGAAAACGTATGACATCATTTTAGGGCCAACGACAACGTCAGTGGCGTTTAAAATGGGAGAAAACATTAAGGATCCGATTGCAATGTACATGTCTGATTTATTGACGGTACCGATGAATTTGGCTGGTGTCCCAGCAATGTCGATTCCCGCAGGGTTTAATGCAAACGGATTACCAATTGGTATGCAATTAGTTGGTCGCTATTACGATGAGTTAACCTTGTATCAAGCAGCATATGCTTTTGAACAAGCAACTTTACACCACAACCAAAAACCAAATCTATAGGAGGCGTGTCAATGAATTTTGAAACAGTAATTGGTCTTGAAGTCCATGTCGAATTAAAAACAGAATCAAAGATGTACTCGCCAACGCCTGCACATTTTGGTTCTGATCCAAACACAAATACAAACGTGATTGACTGGGGATACCCCGGTGTTTTACCAACGTTAAATAAACGTGCCGTTGAATTTGGTATGCGTGCCGCGCTAGCGTTAAATTGTAAAATCGCCACACATACAAAATTCGATCGTAAAAATTATTTTTATCCAGACAACCCAAAAGCGTATCAAATCTCACAATTTGATTACCCAATTGGCTATGACGGCTGGATTGATATTGAAGTCAACGGTGAAACAAAACGTATTGGTATTGAGCGTGTGCATTTAGAAGAAGATGCAGGGAAAAATACACACGGCGAAGATGGGAACTCTTATGTTGACTTAAATCGACAAGGTGTGCCGTTGATTGAAATTGTATCGCATGCGGATATGCGTTCGCCAGAAGAAGCGTATGCCTATTTAGAAGCGTTACGTCAAATTATTTTATATGCCGGTGTTTCTGATGTGAAAATGGAAGAAGGTTCAATGCGTTGTGACGCAAATATTTCTATTCGTCCATATGGACAAGAAGCATTCGGTGTAAAAGCAGAGTTGAAAAACTTAAACTCCTTTAACAACGTTCGTAAAGGGTTAGTCTTTGAAGAAAAACGTCAAGCGAAAGTGTTGCGCATGGGTGGAGAAATCCAACAAGAAACACGTCGATACGACGAAGCAACAGGACAAACGATTTTAATGCGTGTTAAAGAAGGAGCAAGTGATTATCGCTATTTCCCAGAACCTGATTTACCATATTTAGACATTTCGCAAGAATGGATTGAAGCTGTCAAAAAATCGATTCCTGAATTGCCACACATGCGTCGTAAACGTTATGTTGAAGTATTGGGATTACCTGAATACGATGCAATGGTATTGACATTAACAAAAGAGATGTCTGATTTCTTTGATGCAACGGTTGTAAGTGGAGCTAATGCTAAACAAGTGTCAAACTGGTTGATGGGCGAAGTATCTCAATATTTAAATGCGACAAAAATTGAACTGTGGGATACACAATTAACGCCAAGTAATTTGGCGGGTATGATTCAATTGATTGAAGATGGCACAATTTCGTCTAAACAAGCAAAAGAATTAATGCGATTGCTTGCTAAAGATGGTGGAGATGCTAAAGAAGTTGCACATGCCAAAGGGTTAGTACAATTATCTGATCCAGCCGTATTGCTACCAATTATTCATGAAGTGTTGGATAACAACGGTCAATCTATTGAAGATTTTAAAAATGGAAAAGATAGAGCAGTCGGATTTTTAGTCGGTCAATTAATGAAAGCGACTAAAGGTCAAGCGAATCCAACCGTATTAAATCAATTATTGTTGGAAGAGTTATCTAAACGTTAGGATGGAGAGTATGACAAATTTACCAATTAAATACCGTTTAATTAAAACGGAAAAACATACCGGTGCTCGTTTAGGTGAAATTATTACACCGCACGGAACGTTTCCAACGCCAATGTTTATGCCGGTTGGAACGTTAGCGACTGTCAAAAGTATGGCGCCTGAAGAATTGAATGCCATGGGTGCAGGTATTATTTTAAGTAACACTTATCATTTGTGGTTAAGACCGGGTGAAGACATTGTTGAAGAAGCCGGTGGCTTACACAAATTTATGAACTGGAATAAAGGGATTTTAACCGACTCCGGTGGTTTTCAAGTATTCTCGTTAAGTGATATGCGCAAAATTACCGAAGAGGGCGTGCATTTTAGAAATCATTTAAATGGGTCAAAAATGTTTTTATCGCCAGAAAAAGCGATTAACATTCAAAATAAATTAGGTCCAGATATTATGATGAGTTTTGACGAATGTCCGCCATTTCACGAATCGCGCGATTATGTTGAAAAATCAATCAATCGTACAACGCGTTGGGCAGAACGTGGGCTAAAAGCACATGCTAATCCGGATAGACAAGGGTTATTTGGTATTATGCAAGGTGCAGGATACAAAGATTTACGTTTGCAACACGCCAAAGATATGATTTCTTTAGATTTCCCTGGGTATTCTATTGGTGGGTTATCAGTCGGTGAAACAAAACAAGAAATGAATACCGTTTTGGATTATTTAACGCCTATCATGCCAGAAAATAAACCGCGTTATTTAATGGGAGTTGGATCTCCTGATGCGTTAATCGATGGTGTCATTCGTGGTGTCGATATGTTTGACTGTGTGTTACCAACGCGTATTGCGCGTAACGGAACATGTATGACGAGTCGTGGTCGATTAGTTGTTAAAAATGCTAAGTATGAAAGAGATTTTCGTCCGATTGATGAGCAATGTGATTGTTACACTTGTCGAAACTACACGCGTGCCTACGTTCGTCATTTATTTAAAGCGGATGAAACGTTTGGGTTGCGTTTAACAAGTTATCATAATTTATATTTCTTGTTGAATTTAATGAAAAATGTGAGACAAGCGATTTTAGATGATAATTTATTAGAGTTTAAACAAGATTTCTTTGAACAATATGGTTTAAATGTTGCCAATCCAAAAAACTTTTAATCAACATTAAGGAGAAAAATTATGGAATTTTCTATTTTGTTAAGTGTCATGTTAGTTGTTATGATGTTTATGTCTTTTCGTCGTCAAAAGCAACAAGCACAATCTGTAAATGAAATGCAAAGCAATCTAGTGCCGGGGACAACTGTTGTTACCATCGGCGGTTTACACGGAGTTGTTACAGAAACAACAGATAAAACGGTTGTTTTAGATTGCGAAGGTATTTATTTAACGTTTGAACGTCGTGCAATTGCACGTATTGTTGAAAAAGCGCCGACACATTCCGTAACGGTTGATGAATTATATCCTGAACAAGATGTCCAAGAAGAGTCTATCGTTGAAACGGTGGACGCTGAGTAATTCGCTATGAAAATTGATCGACTATCTATTTGGTTTTTATTAAAGGCGCGAGAGTTTCATAAATTAGGTTATACTCATGTCAGCGCCAAACAAATTAGAGATTATTGTGAACGTTTTTTATGGAAGAGAAATAAACCGGACACGTATAAACAATTGAAAAGCGCTATACAACACATCACCCCTAATCAATTTTTTGATTATCAAACGCTCTTGATTCAAATGAATCAAGATAACGATGTGAGTAGTATTGATTTTTCACAACTGGATTGACAAAATTATCTATTTTTTCTAAAATATTTGTATACGAATAGTAAGTTTAATGCTGTTTGAAGAAAGCCAATGGCTGATGTGAATTGGTAACAGGTTATTCCGAATCCACGTAAGTAATGAATTAAGAAAACAATTTGATGAATTAATTCCGGGTGAGCCCGTTACCGCTTTAATAATGAGGATGCACATAGTGCATTGAAATTGGGTGGCACCGCGGAAGAGAGTCATTTCGTCCCAAAATACAGGATGAAATGGCTCTTTTTGTATTTTTATAAAAGGAAAGGAAGGCAAGATGTTAGATTTAAAAGATATTCGATTTAATCTAGATGCTTATAAAAAGGCAGGGGCAACACGCGGAGTAGATGCAAAGGTGTTCGATGAGTTGATTGCCCTAGATGAAGAACGCCGTCAACTAATTGTAAAAACGGAAGATTTGAAAAAGACGCGTAATGATGTGACACAAGAAATCGCTCAGTTGAAACGTCAAAAAGAAAATGCCGATAATAAAATTGAACAAATGAAATTAATTGGCGAAGACATTAAAGCGATTGATGAACAATTGTTAAAAATTGAAGACGCCATTACACAACATTTATACAACATTCCAAATATGCCACACGAATCTGTACCTGTTGGTAAGGACGAGAATGACAACGTGGAAGTGCGTCGTTGGTCAACACCAAGAGCGTTTGATTTTACACCAAAACCACATTGGGAAATTGCAGAAGATTTAGGCATTTTAGATTTTGAACGTGGTGCAAAAGTTTCTGGAAGCCGCTTCGTGTTTTATAAAGGCTTAGGCGCACGTTTGGAACGTGCTTGCTATAACTATATGTTAGATATGCACGTTGAAGAGCAAGGGTACACTGAAATGGTAACGCCGTATATTGTAAATGCCAATTCAATGTTTGGGACAGGTCAATTCCCTAAATTTAAAGAAGATGTATTCCAACTAACTGACGAACGTGATTTAACGTTAATTCCGACAGCGGAAGTGCCATTAACAAATTACTATGCAAATGAAATTTTAAAAGAAGAAAATTTACCAATTTATTTAACGGCGTTTAGTCCATCATTCCGTTCAGAAGCGGGTAGTGCGGGTCGTGACACACGTGGTTTAATTCGCTTACATCAATTCCATAAAGTAGAAATGGTTAAATTTGCACATCCGGAAAAATCATTTGATGAGTTAGAAAAAATGACGCAAGACGCTGAAGCGATTTTACAAGGGTTGGAATTACCGTATCGTGTATTGAGCTTGAGCACCGGAGATATGGGCTTTTCAGCTACAAAAACATACGACTTAGAAGTATGGATTCCAGCACAAGATACGTATCGTGAAATTAGCTCATGTTCTAACTGTGGCGATTTCCAAGCACGTCGTGCAAAAATCCGTTTTAGAAATGAAGAAACTGGAAAAACAGATTTTGTCCATACATTAAATGGATCTGGTTTAGCAGTTGGTAGAACGGTAGCGGCGATTTTAGAAAACTATCAAAATGAAGACGGTAGTGTAACCATTCCAAAAGCGTTAGTTGCGTACATGGGTGGTATTACAAAAATAACAAAAGGAAATTAATTATGGCGATAGAAGTAGCTACTTTAGCAGGTGGATGTTTTTGGTGCCTCATCGAACCGTTTGATACACGAAAAGGTGTAGAGTCGATTGTATCTGGTTATGCTGGTGGTGATGAAGTCAATCCAAAATATGAAGATGTCAAATATCAACGTACAGGACATGTCGAAAGTGTTCAAATTACGTTTGATAATGAACAGATTTCATTCAAAGAAATATTAGATGTGTATTGGACACTCATTAATCCAACGGATGATTCGGGGCAATTTGATGATAGAGGCGACTCGTATCGTGCCATGATTTTTTACCATAATAACGAACAAAAATTAATCGCCGAGCAATCTAAAGCGAGTCTTCAAGAAAGTGGACGATTTGCAGATGAAATTGTGACGCCAATTGTGCCGTACAAAAACTTTTATTTAGCAGAAGAATATCATCAAGATTTTTACAAAAAATCGCCAGAGCGTTACAAACAATCACATGAGATTTCTGGTAGAGATGAATTTAAAAAACAATACTGGGGAGAAAAATAAAATGAACAAACAAAAATTATACATTACAATATTTAGTGTTATTGGCGCGTTATCAGTGTTTATGCCATGGGCATCTATTTCATCGTTTGGTGTGTCACAAAACTTTTCGGGAATTGATGGTGATGGAAAAATCACATTGGTTTTATTTATTATAGCGTGTGTACTATGTCTTATTGGTAATAAACAAGAAAAATTACAGAAAAATTTTATTTATGGCATTTGGGCAATTGGTGCAGTGAATATTATTGTATTTTTAGTGTTGCAAACAAATGCAGCTAAGGCTTCAAGTTTTACAGCTCGATTTGTGAGTGCAGGAGCAGGACATGGTGCGTACGTTATGCTTATCTGTGCTGTAGCCATCATTCTATTTTCTATTGATAAATTACAATTGACAGAAAAAGCGGATAATTTCATTGCGTCAATTAAAGATAAAAACAAATAAATCATGCTGATTAAAGACGTTTTTCGCTTACAATTAGTAAGCGAAAAACGTCTTTTACTTTTTAAAAACTGCTATTTTCATAAGGTTTTTCAAAAAAACGAAAAATAATGAAAAAAAGTTAAAAAAAAGGTTGACGGTTTCAGGTGAGTTTGATATTATAACTAAGTCGTCAAGACGACATAGCCCTTTGAAAACTAAACAAAGTAAAGACAAACCAAATGTGTAGGGATTATTAAGTCAATTAATAACCAAACAAAACAATAAATCGGATGAAAATTCGAACAAGTCAGTAATTTAAATGAGCTTTAAAAACTCAAATTTTTAATGAGAGTTTGATCCTGGCTCAGGACAAACGCTGGCGGCGTGCCTAATACATGCAAGTCGAGCGGGGTTGTGAAGAGTGCTTGCACTTTTCACGCTTAGCGGCGGACGGGTGAGTAACACGTGGGTAACCTACCTACAAGATGGGGATAACAGTCGGAAACGACTGCTAATACCAAATAGTCAGCACATTCGCATGAACGTGTTGGGAAAGGCGGCGTAAGCTGTCACTTGTAGATGGACCCGCGGCGTATTAGCTAGTTGGTGAGGTAACGGCTCACCAAGGCAATGATACGTAGCCGACCTGAGAGGGTGATCGGCCACATTGGGACTGAGACACGGCCCAAACTCCTACGGGAGGCAGCAGTAGGGAATCTTCGGCAATGGACGAAAGTCTGACCGAGCAACGCCGCGTGAGTGAAGAAGGTTTTCGGATCGTAAAACTCTGTTGTTAGAAAAGAACACCTCTTAGAGTAACTGCTAAGAGATTGACGGTATCTAACCAGAAAGCCACGGCTAACTACGTGCCAGCAGCCGCGGTAATACGTAGGTGGCAAGCGTTGTCCGGATTTATTGGGCGTAAAGCGAGAGCAGGCGGTTCCTTAAGTCTGATGTGAAAGCCCACGGCTCAACCGTGGAGGGTCATTGGAAACTGGGGAACTTGAGTGCAGAAGAGGAGAGTGGAATTCCATGTGTAGCGGTGGAATGCGTAGATATATGGAGGAACACCAGTGGCGAAGGCGACTCTCTGGTCTGTAACTGACGCTGAGTCTCGAAAGCGTGGGGAGCAAACAGGATTAGATACCCTGGTAGTCCACGCCGTAAACGATGAGTGCTAGGTGTTAGAGGGTTTCCACCCTTTAGTGCCGCAGCTAACGCATTAAGCACTCCGCCTGGGGAGTACGACCGCAAGGTTGAAACTCAAAGGAATTGACGGGGACCCGCACAAGCGGTGGAGCATGTGGTTTAATTCGAAGCAACGCGAAGAACCTTACCAAGTCTTGACATCCTTTGACCACTCTAGAGATAGAGCTTTCCCTTCGGGGACAAAGTGACAGGTGGTGCATGGTTGTCGTCAGCTCGTGTCGTGAGATGTTGGGTTAAGTCCCGCAACGAGCGCAACCCTTATTACTAGTTGCCAGCATTCAGTTGGGCACTCTAGTGAGACTGCCGGTGACAAACCGGAGGAAGGTGGGGATGACGTCAAATCATCATGCCCCTTATGACTTGGGCTACACACGTGCTACAATGGACGGTACAACGAGCAGCGAACTCGCGAGGGTAAGCGAATCTCTTAAAGCCGTTCTCAGTTCGGATTGTAGGCTGCAACTCGCCTACATGAAGCCGGAATCGCTAGTAATCGCAAATCAGCACGTTGCGGTGAATACGTTCCCGGGTCTTGTACACACCGCCCGTCACACCACGAGAGTTTGTAACACCCGAAGCCGGTGGGGTAACCAGCAATGGAGCTAGCCGTCTAAGGTGGGATAGATGATTGGGGTGAAGTCGTAACAAGGTAGCCGTATCGGAAGGTGCGGCTGGATCACCTCCTTTCTAAGGAAAAGAAGGAATGCACAAAGGAGTTTTTACATTGTTTAGTTTTGAGAGGGTTATCTAAGTGAAAAGATAAACCACTCAAAGAGTTGGGGGATTAGCTCAGCTGGGAGAGCGCCTGCTTTGCACGCAGGAGGTCAGCGGTTCGATCCCGCTATTCTCCATGTACCTGAAAGGGTACAAACAGACCTTTGACAACTGAATACAATTAAGTAAAACAAACCAAAAATTTTACCGAGAAACAGAAATGTTTGAAAAAAGAGTTTTTTAATGAAAAACGAATCGCGTTTAAACTCATATTGATCATAGATTAGTATGGTAGGTTAAGTAAATAAGGGCGCACGGTGAATGCCTTGGCACTAAGAGCCGAAGAAGGACGGGACGAACACCGATATGCTTTGGGGAGCAGTAAGTACGCAATGATCCAGAGATTTCCGAATGGGGGAACCCACTACATGTAATGGTGTAGTATCCATGTGTGAATCAATAGCACATGAGAAGGTAGACGCAGGGAACTGAAACATCTCATTACCTGCAGGAAGAGAAAGAAAAATCGATTTCCTGAGTAGCGGCGAGCGAAACGGAAAGAGCCCAAACCAACGAGCATGCTTGTTGGGGTTGTAGGACTGCAACATGGGAGTTGAAAGGATAGAAGAACAACTTGGGAAAGTTGGCCAAAGAGAGTGAAAGCCTCGTAATCAAAATCTTGACAACCTCTAGCAGGATCCTGAGTACGGCGGGACACGAGAAATCCCGTCGGAATCCGCCAGGACCATCTGGCAAGGCTAAATACTCCTTAGTGACCGATAGTGAACAAGTACCGTGAGGGAAAGGTGAAAAGCACCCCGGGAGGGGAGTGAAAGAGAACCTGAAACCGTGTGCTTACAAGTAGTTAGAGCACGTTAATGTGTGATAGCGTACCTTTTGTAGAATGGACCGGCGAGTTACGATTGCGTGCGAGGTTAAGTTGAAGAGACGGAGCCGAAGCGAAAGCGAGTCTGAATAGGGCGAAATAGAGTACGTAGTCGTAGACCCGAAACCAAGTGACCTACCCATGAGCAGGTTGAAGGTGTGGTAAGACACACTGGAGGACCGAACCAGGGCACGTTGAAAAGTGCTTGGATGACTTGTGGGTAGCGGAGAAATTCCAATCGAACTTGGAGATAGCTGGTTCTCTCCGAAATAGCTTTAGGGCTAGCCTCGTTGTAAGAATATTGGAGGTAGAGCACTGTTTGGACTAGGGGCCCCTCTCGGGTTACCGAATTCAGATAAACTCCGAATGCCAAATATTTATAAACGGGAGTCAGACTGCGAGTGATAAGATCCGTAGTCGAAAGGGAAACAGCCCAGACCACCAGCTAAGGTCCCAAAGTATCAGTTAAGTGGAAAAGGATGTGGGGTTGCTTAAACAACTAGGATGTTGGCTTAGAAGCAGCCATCATTTAAAGAGTGCGTAATAGCTCACTAGTCGAGTGACCCTGCGCCGAAAATGTACCGGGGCTAAACTGAACACCGAAGCTGTGGATTTGCGTGAAGAGCGCAAGTGGTAGGAGAGCGTTCTAAGGGCGACGAAGCTACACCGTAAGGAGTGGTGGAGCGCTTAGAAGTGAGAATGCCGGTATGAGTAGCGAAAGACGGGTGAGAATCCCGTCCACCGAATAACTAAGGTTTCCTGGGGAAGGCTCGTCCTCCCAGGGTTAGTCGGGACCTAAGGCGAGGCCGATAGGCGTAGTCGATGGATAACAGGTTGATATTCCTGTACTTGTTCGAATCGTTTGAGCGATGGAGGGACACAGGAGGTTGAAAGAGGCAACTGCTGGAATAGTTGTACTAAATCACGAGTCTGATGAAGAGTCAAATGCTTTTCATCGATAAGGATGAGTGATGATGGGGTCGTGAAATATGAAGTAACGGCTATCTTATCAATCACACTGTCAAGAAAAGCTTCTAGCAAGAGACGAACAACCCGTACCGCAAACCGACACAGGTAGTTGAGGAGAGAATCCTAAGGTGAGCGAGCGAACTCTCGTTAAGGAACTCGGCAAAATGACCCCGTAACTTCGGGAGAAGGGGTGCTGACTTCAGGTCAGCCGCAGTGAATAGGCCCAAGCGACTGTTTATCAAAAACACAGGTCTCTGCAAAATCGAAAGATGACGTATAGGGGCTGACGCCTGCCCGGTGCTGGAAGGTTAAGAGGAGAGGTTAGCGCAAGCGAAGCTTTGAATTGAAGCCCCAGTAAACGGCGGCCGTAACTATAACGGTCCTAAGGTAGCGAAATTCCTTGTCGGGTAAGTTCCGACCCGCACGAAAGGCGTAACGATTTGGGCACTGTCTCAACGAGAGGCTCGGTGAAATTATAGTACCTGTGAAGATGCAGGTTACCCGCGACAGGACGGAAAGACCCCATGGAGCTTTACTGCAGTTTGATATTGAGTGTTTGTGTAACATGTACAGGATAGGTAGGAGCCTAGGAGAGCGGGACGCCAGTTTCGCAGGAGGCGCTGGTGGGATACTACCCTTGTTACATGGCCACTCTAACCCGCACCGGTTAACCCGGTGGGAGACAGTGTCAGACGGGCAGTTTGACTGGGGCGGTCGCCTCCTAAAATGTAACGGAGGCGCCCAAAGGTTCCCTCAGAATGGTTGGAAATCATTCGAAGAGTGTAAAGGCAGAAGGGAGCTTGACTGCGAGACCAACAAGTCGAGCAGGGACGAAAGTCGGGCTTAGTGATCCGGTGGTACCGTATGGAAGGGCCATCGCTCAACGGATAAAAGCTACCCTGGGGATAACAGGCTTATCTCCCCCAAGAGTTCACATCGACGGGGAGGTTTGGCACCTCGATGTCGGCTCATCGCATCCTGGGGCTGAAGTCGGTCCCAAGGGTTGGGCTGTTCGCCCATTAAAGCGGTACGCGAGCTGGGTTCAGAACGTCGTGAGACAGTTCGGTCCCTATCCGTCGCGGGCGTAGGAAATTTGAGAGGAGCTGTCCTTAGTACGAGAGGACCGGGATGGACACACCGCTGGTGTACCAGTTGTTCTGCCAAGAGCATCGCTGGGTAGCTATGTGTGGACGGGATAAACGCTGAAAGCATCTAAGCGTGAAGCCCCCCTCAAGATGAGATTTCCCATCTGTAAGAAGAGTAAGACCCCTGAGAGACGATCAGGTAGATAGGCTAGGAGTGGAAGTGTAGTGATATATGGAGCGGACTAGTACTAATCGGTCGAGGACTTATCCAAGAAACGTGAGAAAGTGAGTAGGTTTGGTTAATAATTGTATTCAGTGGTGAGAGGTTTGAAAGAACTTTTCGAAAAAGAATAAGTGTGGTAATGATGGAAAGAAGGACACACCTGTACCCATGTCGAACACAGCAGTTAAGCTTCTTATCGCCGATGGTAGTTGGAGGGAAACTTCCCGCAAGAGTAGGACGTTGCCACGCTCATTTTTTAGGAGGTTTAGCTCAGCTGGGAGAGCATCTGCCTTACAAGCAGAGGGTCAGCGGTTCGATCCCGTTAACCTCCATGAAAACGAGTGATTAGCTCAGTTGGTAGAGCATCTGACTTTTAATCAGAGGGTCACAGGTTCGAGCCCTGTATCACTCATGCTTTTTAACAAGCAGCGGATGTGGCGGAATTGGCAGACGCACCAGATTTAGGCTCTGGCGAGTAACATCGTGGGGGTTCAAGTCCCTTCATCCGCATGAAAAAGACAGCCGGCTTAGCTCAGTTGGTAGAGCATCTGATTTGTAATCAGAGGGTCGAGGGTTCAAGTCCTTTAGCCGGCATATGAATGCGAAAGTAGTTCAGTGGTAGAACACCACCTTGCCAAGGTGGGGGTCGCGGGTTCGAACCCCGTCTTTCGCTTGTGTGAAGAGCACAGATGCCGGGGTGGCGGAACTGGCAGACGCACAGGACTTAAAATCCTGCGGTGGTTAACACCGTACCGGTTCGATTCCGGTCCTCGGCATTATTTTATTGGGGAAGACCTAATAGAAGGAGCACCCATAGCTCAATTGGATAGAGTACTTGACTACGAATCAAGCGGTTACAGGTTCGACTCCTGTTGGGTGCATAGCGTAAGCTTACGGGAAGTAGCTCAGCTTGGTAGAGCACTTGGTTTGGGACCAAGGGGTCGCAGGTTCGAATCCTGTCTTCCCGATTATAATATTTTGGCGGTGTAGCTCAGCTGGCTAGAGCGTCCGGTTCATACCCGGGAGGTCGGGGGTTCGATCCCCTTCGCCGCTATATTGACTTTGAGCTATTAGGGACCTTTAGCTCAGTTGGTTAGAGCAGACGGCTCATAACCGTCCGGTCGCAGGTTCGAGTCCTGCAAGGTCCATTGTCATTATGGAGGATTACCCAAGTCCGGCTGAAGGGAACGGTCTTGAAAACCGTCAGGCGTGTAAAAGCGTGCAAGGGTTCGAATCCCTTATCCTCCTTTTATATTATCGCGGGGTGGAGCAGTTGGCAGCTCGTCGGGCTCATAACCCGAAGGTCGTAGGTTCGAGTCCTACTCCCGCAATTGATTGGTTCCGTGGTGTAGGGGTTAACATGTCTGCCTGTCACGCAGAAGATCGCGGGTTCGATTCCCGTCGGGACCGTATTAGCGGATGTAGTTTAGTGGTAAAACTACAGCCTTCCAAGCTGTTGTCGCGAGTTCGATTCTCGTCATCCGCTTTCCTTTAAGGAAGCAACAGGGCCTATAGCTCAGCTGGTTAGAGCGCACGCCTGATAAGCGTGAGGTCGATGGTTCGAGTCCATTTAGGCCCATTTTATATTATGGCCCGTTGGTCAAGCGGTTAAGACACCGCCCTTTCACGGCGGTAACACGGGTTCGAATCCCGTACGGGTCATTCAAACGTTTGTTTGATGTTTTATAATGACATGGAGGATTACCCAAGTCCGGCTGAAGGGAACGGTCTTGAAAACCGTCAGGCGTGTAAAAGCGTGCAAGGGTTCGAATCCCTTATCCTCCTTAATATTGTCGCGGGGTGGAGCAGTTGGCAGCTCGTCGGGCTCATAACCCGAAGGTCGTAGGTTCGAGTCCTACTCCCGCAATTGATTGGTTCCGTGGTGTAGGGGTTAACATGTCTGCCTGTCACGCAGAAGATCGCGGGTTCGATTCCCGTCGGGACCGTTTGGTTCAGTAGCTCAGTTGGTAGAGCACTTGATTGAAGCTCAAGGTGTCGGCAGTTCGATTCTGTCCTGAACCATATTAGCGGATGTAGTTTAGTGGTAAAACTACAGCCTTCCAAGCTGTTGTCGCGAGTTCGATTCTCGTCATCCGCTTTCCTTTAAGGAAGCAACAGGGCCTATAGCTCAGCTGGTTAGAGCGCACGCCTGATAAGCGTGAGGTCGATGGTTCGAGTCCATTTAGGCCCATTGATAAAGCAGATTTTTCAATTTTTTGGGGAAATACTCAAGAGGCTGAAGAGGCGCCCCTGCTAAGGGTGTAGGTCGCGTTATAGCGGCGCGAGGGTTCAAATCCCTCTTTCTCCGTTGCTTTATCATACTGGCCCGTTGGTCAAGCGGTTAAGACACCGCCCTTTCACGGCGGTAACACGGGTTCGATTCCCGTACGGGTCATCATGTAATCAGAGCTTGGCTCTGTTTTTTTTTATTTTAATAGGCAAATTTTTCTTTCTTGTTTATAATGGTAGTAATAATAATTGGATGAGTGAATTATGGACAATGAATTTTCTGGAATTGTAATGTTTATCAAGGAACATAAAGATGTTGATGCGATGGTCAAAGTGTTTTCACGTGAGTTTGGGAAACAGATGTTTTTTGTTAAACAATTGAATTCGGGCACTCATTATTTGAAGCCGGTGTTAGTAACGGGAACAAGGGCGCATTTTGTTGGAAAGATTAATTTGAACGGGCTGTCGTTTTTACGCGATTATAAGCACAACATATCGCTTTGGAAACAAATGGATGATATTGTCGTTCAGGCGTATTTGGCTTATTTTATTGCGTTATCAGATGCTGTCATTGAAGATCGGATTGTCAATGTTAAGCTATTTGATTTGTTGTGGAATTGTTTGGAAATGGTTCACCAAAACTTTGATATTGAAGTCATTGCAATGATGTTTGAATTGAAAATGTTGGATTTTTGGAATGTTCATCTATCGTTTGATGAGTGCGTCATTACAAAACAAAAAGGTGTACCGTTAGATTTTTCATTTAAATTTGGTGGCTGTATTGCCACTTCACAATGGGATAAAGATGTGTATCGGTTAAAATTAAATCCAAACGCTATTTACTTAATGCATCAATTGCAACAAGTGCCATTTGAAAAAGTATCTCAAATTAAAATTTCTGACAGTCTTAAAGGTGAAATGCGTCGGGCAATTGATGTCATCTATGATGAATATGTCGGTATCAAATTGAAAAGTAAAAAATATATTGAAGATTTAAAAGATTGGTTTTAGGGGGAAAATATGATTTATGGTATTGGTCTAGATGTAACCCCGATAAGCAGAATTGCCCAAGCAGTTAAAAAGAATGAGCGATTTGTTGATCGTGTGTTAACGCAAAAAGAATTGGAATTGTATCATGCTTTTACAAGTGATAATCGGAAAAATGAGTTTTTATCGGGACGTTTTGCTGCTAAAGAAGCTTTTTCAAAAGCGTTTGGAACGGGGATTGGTGCGCTTTCTTTTTTAGATATGGAAATATTGCCAGATGAACGCAATAAACCTATCATGAGTTGTACAAAGTTTCAAGGAAATGTATTTGTATCAATTACACATTCTAACGAGTTGGCGATTGCACAAGTCGTATTGGAGGTTGAATAATGGTTGTAGGTCATAATAGAGCGGTTGCTGCACATATCAATTTAGAGCACATTTCACATAATATCCAGTTAATTAAGGAAAACTACTTAACAACACAACAGTTTTTTGCGGTGGTAAAAGCTGACGCGTACGGTCATGGCGCCATTGCAGTGTCCAAACACATTGAAGCACAAGTAGATGGTTTTTGTGTGGCGTTGTTTGATGAGGCGCTTGAGTTAAGACAAAGTGGAATTGCCAAACCGATTTTAGTGTTGGGACATGTAGATCGCCATGTGATTCAAGCATGTATTGAAAATGACATTAGTATCACGTTTAGTGACATTGAATTTTTAAAAACGGTGTATGCACTAAATGTTAAAGGTCAACTAAAAGTACATGTTGCTGTCAATACGGGTATGAACCGAATCGGTGTTGATACGATTGAACAATTACAAAGTATTGAGCAATATCTTCAAGAACGTCAGGAGCAATTTTTATTTGAAGGCATTTTTACACATTTCGCTACGGCGGATGGAGAAGATGACAATAAAGTAAACAAACAATACGAATTATTTGATAGATTTGTATCGTCTTTAAATGTGAAACCACGCTTTGTGCATTTGGCAAATTCAGCGATGACACTATGGCGCGGGCATTTTCCAAGTGATATTATGCGTGTGGGGATTGCCATGTACGGTTTGAATCCGTCTGATTTTGTGTTGGATATGCCATTACCATTAAAACCTGCCTTTACATTGACTGCACAAATTGTACACGTACATGAATTGAAAAAAGGTGAGTCAGTCAGTTACGGTGCGAAATATATTGCCAAAGCAAATGAAATCGTGGCGACGTTGCCTATTGGGTATGCTGATGGTTGGCGTAGAGCGTACGGACAAGTGGGTGTCTATTTAAATGGACAAAAATGTGATGTACTTGGTGTCATTTGTATGGATCAGATGATGATTCGTGTACCAAAAGGGACACAAGTTGGAGATGTGGTGGAATTGATTGGCACACATCAAACTGCCAGTGATGTGGCGGTATCTGTCGGAACAATTGGTTATGAGGTGTTATGCGGTATTTCTAACAGAGTTGTTCGGCAATATGATTGAAAATATGCTATAATGAAAAAATGAAGAAAAGGAGAAATCACTATGGATATTAAAATTATGTCTTTAGGCGGTGTACGTGAAAATGGAAAAAATATGTACGCTGTAGAAGTAAATGATGTCATCTATGTGCTAGATTGTGGTTTAGTGTATCCTGAAGAAGAATTGCTTGGTATTGATGCTGTCATTCCGGATTTTACATATCTTGAAGAAAATGCAAGTCGCATTGCTGGTGTATTTTTAACACATGCCCATGCAGATGCGGTAGGTGCTTTACCCTATTTTTTACAAAAAATTGATGTGCCTGTTTTTGGGACAGCTTTAACGATTGAAATTGCTAAAAGTGGTGTCGTTGATCAAGGGTTAGTGAATCGCTTAGACAGTTTCCATATTATTGATGAAGATACAGAAATTGAATTTAATGATGTTGTTGTCTCATTTTTTAAAACGACACACTCTGTTCCTGATTCAGTCGGTATTGTATTAAAAACACAAAAAGGATCAGTTGTTTATACAGGTGATTTTAAATTTGACCAAAGTGCAACAACCGATTACAAAACGGATTTTGCTCGATTAGTGGCTATTGGAAATGAAGGTGTTTTAGCGTTATTAAGTGATTCAGCTAATGCAGATGCTTTATTTGAAAGTGAAAGTGAGCAAAAAGTTGGCTTAGATATTTTAGATACATTTTCTAATGCACAAGGACGCATTATTGTATCTTGTATTGCAAGTAATATTTTACGTGTACAACAAGTTATCGATGCGGCTTATAAAACTGATCGTAAAGTCTTTTTAACCGATCGTGCGTTAGTCGAAACGATTGAAATTGCATTACGTTTGAAAAAATTAGTGTTACCCGATAAATCAATTTTATGTAAATTATCTGATTTAAAACGTTTTGCAGATGATGAAGTGGTTCTTTTAGAAACAGGTTCTAAAGGTGATCCAATTTTAGCGTTGCAACTGATGGCAAAAGGTCGTCATCCTCAAGTGAACTTAAAAGAGGGTGATTTAGTGTATATCACAACAACACCATCTATTGCTATGGAAACGACTGTTGCTAAAACAAAAGACTTTATTTATAAAGCGGGTGCAACGGTTAAAACGGTATCGGATAATGTAAAAGTGTCTGGACATGCTTCACCAAATGATTTGAAATTAATGATAAACTTACTTAGACCAAAATATATTGTTCCAGTCATTGGTGAGTATCGTATGATGATGAAACATTCATTGGCAGCACAAGAAATTGGTTATGCATCTGATTCGATTTTTTTAATGAATAAAGGGGATGTTTTACATTATACAAATGGTGAAATGACATCATTTGGATCAATCCCAGTAGGTAATATCTTAATTGATGGTAGTGGTGTTGGAGATATTGGTAATGTGGTGTTAAGAGATCGTAAAATTTTGTCTGAAGACGGTATTTTAGTGGCAGTTGTTACCATTTCTAGACGTCTTGGTAAAATATTGGCAACACCGCAATTGATGTCACGCGGTTTTGTATACGCTAAAAATAGTAATGAATTGTTTAAAGAGTGTGAACAATTAGTGTCACAAACGATTGAAGCACATTTAGATCGTGGTGAATTTGAATGGGGTCGTTTACGTAATGAAGTACGTGATGAATTGTCACGTTATGTCTTTGAACAAACGAAACGACGCCCAGTCGTGTTACCAATTATTATGGAAGCATCTAATTATAAACAGTCTTAAATTAAGGAGAACATATGAAGTTAAAAGGTGTTTTATTTGAAGCTTTTTGGGCAAGTGTCATCGGTTCTGTTTTAGCACTTGGTGGATTATTTTTAAATATGCCCGTATCATCTATTGTATTACCTCTATTTGTGGTTGTTTTGATTTCTGTTCGACACGGTTTCGTATTTGCTATGCGAATTGTGCTTGTGATTAGTGTGATGGTGTTGTTGGGAAGTTATTTAAAAACAGGGCAATGGGACGCATTAGCCTATTTGACGCATTTTACCTTGTTGAATACTGGTGTTATTATTGGTGTATTTTCTAAAAACATTCACCGTAATTTAAACAATAAAAAAATTAAGGTTGTGGAAACAAATGTTGTGGCAGCACAATTGTTATCAGCAAGTATTATTGCAGTGATGCGTTTAGTGAGTGATAATGTACCGTTATCTATGTTGGATATTTTATTTTATGCGATATCTAGCATTTGTTTCGTTTTAATTATTGCATTCGTGAAACCAAAATGGATTTTAACAACACGCTCACGTTATTTATCCAGTAAAGAGCGTAGCCGATTATTAAATGATTAAATGAGACTATCGTTATCGTTGATAACGATAGTTGTTTTATATAGGAGAATTTGTGAAAAAGAAACAAAAAGAAAACATTGCCATTTTAGTGGCGATTGGTATTATGGTGCTTTTATTTATTTCATCGTCACAACCTTACGAGCAACAAACCGCTATACCGCTATTGCGACAAACGCTACATTTTAAACCGTTTGAAAGTGAATTGCGCCATATTGAATTTTTATATGCGGGGCAACTCATTAGTGTGCGGGAATTGGGTTATTTTGAATTTGTCGAATTTTTTATACGAAAATTCGCCCACTTTAGTACCTATTTTATTTTAGGGTATAGTTGGCTATATGCATTATCCGGAAAAATACGTGATAAAAAAACGGCACTGTTAGTGAGTTTGCTATTGTGTGTGTTTTATGCCGCATTTGATGAGTTTCATCAAAGTTTAACGCCTAATCGTACACCGTTATTAGAAGACGTCCTACTGGATAGTTTTGGATCGATTTTAGGGATAGGTGCTTTGTATTTGACCGATGCTTTTCGTTTCAAAAAACGACGATAGATAGATGAAGAACTGCTTTTTTAAGCAGTTTTTTGGTGTGTGATGTGGTATAATATGCAAGGATTGCAAAGGCAATAGAGTAAGATTTGGAGTAGATAAGAAATGGCACAATTATTTTTTAGATATGGCGCAATGAATTCAGGTAAAACGATTGAAATTTTAAAAGTGGCGCATAATTATGAAGAACAAGATAAGCCGGTTGTCATTATGACAAGTGCGATTGATGATAGAGATGAAATCGGGTATGTATCTAGTCGAATTGGGTTGCGTCGTCAAGCCATTGCGATTACAGATAATATGAACGTATTTGAAACGATTTCTCGTTTGCCAAAACCGGCATGTGTCCTAATCGATGAGGCACAATTTTTGAAAAAAGAACATGTGTTGCAATTGGCACGCATTGTTGATGAATTGGATATTCCGGTTATGGCGTTTGGCTTGAAAAACGATTTTAGAAATGAGTTGTTTGAAGGTTCAATGCATTTATTGCTTCAAGCCGATAAAATTGAAGAGATGAAAACGATTTGCTGGTATTGTCATAAAAAAGCGACAATGAATTTGCGTATGCATGAAGGAAGACCGGTATATCATGGTGAACAAATTCAAATTGGTGGGAACGAATCCTATTTTCCAGTTTGTCGTAAACATTACAAAAACCCATTAGACTAAAGTTATGATTGTGGTGAAATTAATTGTTTATTTTAATGCGTGATGCATGATATTACTGAATAGGTGCTAATGAGCGATAAATAAATGTTGAATTTTACTGTGTTTTAAGGGCAGTGATGTTTAGAAAAACAATAGATTAAGTGATGAGATAATAACACAGCAAGGAGAAAGACATGTTTGATCAGTTAGAAAGTTTAATTATTCGATATGAAGAATTATCGGAGTTGATGAGTGACCCGGAGGTAATTGGCGATACGAAGCGTTTTATGGAGTTGACGAAAGAGGAAGCGAATTTACGCGAAAAAGTGGCGACGTATAAACGTTATAAGGCGGTTGTTCAAGGGATTGCGGATACTCAAGAATTGCTTGGAGAAAGTTTAGATGCCGAAATGGCGGAGATGGCAAAAGAAGAGTTGTCGGATTTGAAAAAAGAAAAAGAGCAATTGGAAGAAGACATTAAAATTATGATGTTGCCAACCGATCCAAACGATGGCAAAAATATTATCATGGAAATTCGTGGTGCTGCTGGTGGAGATGAGGCGGCGTTGTTTGCGGGAAGTTTGTTTAATATGTATCAAAAATACGCTGTTGCACAAGGCTGGCGTGTGGAAGTGATGGATGCAAACATTACGGGTATTGGTGGATATAAAGAAATTACGCTTATGATTACGGGTGATAAAGTCTTTTCAAAATTGAAATATGAAAGTGGTGCGCATCGTGTGCAACGTGTACCGGAAACGGAATCACAAGGGCGTGTGCATACGTCAACAGCAACGGTTGTTGTTATGCCTGAAGCGGAAGAAGTCGAAGTGGATATTCAAGAAAAAGATATTCGTGTCGATATTTATCATGCTAGTGGTGCGGGTGGTCAGCACGTCAACAAAACGGCATCGGCTGTTCGTTTAACGCACTTGCCAACGGGAATTGTTGTGGCGATGCAAGATGAGCGTTCACAGTTGAAAAACCGTGAAAAAGCGATGAAAGTGTTGCGAGCACGTGTGTATGACCAAATTTCACAAGAAGCACAATCTGAGTATGATGCTAATCGTAAATCGGCAGTTGGGACGGGAGATCGTTCGGAACGGATTCGTACGTATAACTTCCCACAAAACCGTGTAACCGATCATCGTATTGGTTTAACTATTCAAAAATTAGACCAAATTTTAAATGGTAAATTAGATGAAGTGGTTGATGCATTAGTGTTATACGATCAAACACAAAAATTGGAGCAATTAAACAATGGCGAACAATAATCGCTATATTGACGTGTTGCAGAGTGCGCAACAAATGTATGCTAACATACGTAGCGATTTGTTTGAACGATTGCTATGTGATCGATTGGGCTGGAATAAGACAGATTTTATTTTACACGCACAGAAGTTGGCTACACCAGAGCATCAAAAGCAATTTGAAAAAGATGTTGAGCGACTTGTTTCGGGAGAACCGTTACAATACATTGTTGGGTGCGAATGGTTTTATGGGCGGTGTTTTACAGTCAATCCACAAGTGTTAATTCCTCGACCAGAAACAGAATTGCTTGTCGAAGAAGTGTTGCACATTAGCCGACGTAAACAACGCCCTTTAAATATCGTTGATATTGGAACGGGCAGTGGTGCAATTGGTGTCACTCTAGCGTTAGAATCTAAAAAAGATAATGTGACTATTACGGATATTTCTAAAACGGCGTTACAAGTTGCTAAATGTAATGCACAACAGTTAGGTGCTGGTGTGCATTGTGTGGAAAGTGACGTTTTTGATGGAGTGGATGAACGTTTAGGAACGTTTGATATTATTGTCAGCAACCCACCGTATATTAGTGAATCTGAGCAGCACCTTATGGATGAAAGTGTGTTAATGCATGAACCACATTTAGCGTTATTTGCAAAAGATAACGGTTTAGCCATTTATGAAAAAATATTGCATCAAGCCAATGACTATTTATCTAAGGATGGTATTATTGTTTTAGAAATTGGTTTTTCTCAGGCAAATGATATTCGACGGTTATCACAGTTTTATTTTCCAAAAAAGAGTGTACGTGTGATAAAAGATTATGCACAACTGGATAGACTTGTCATTATAGAGTAGGAGAAATTATGACGACAACAAAGTTAATTACACCCGAACGTTTAGATACAGCAGTTGAATTATTGAAAAATGGAGCGGTAGTTGCCTTTCCAACAGAAACGGTATATGGCTTAGGCGCTATTGCCAACAATGATGATGCCGTTAAACAAGTGTACGCGGTTAAAGGCAGACCGAGTGATAATCCATTAATTGTACACGTTGCTTCAAAAGACATTGATGGGTATATTGTTGATAAAGTGCCTTATTTGGATGCCCTAATCGAACGCTTTTGGCCAGGTCCTTTGACCGTTATTTGTGGTATTAATGCTACTGCCTTTGCCCCTTCGTTACATGCCAATCGTGATACAGTGGCATTGCGCATGCCAAATACGGCTTTAACATTAGAGTTAATTGAAAAAGTCGGCTTTCCAATTGTGGGACCTAGCGCTAATACATCTGGTAAACCAAGTCCGACACGTGCTGCGCATGTGCTGGATGACTTTTTTGGGAAAATTGAAGGTGTTTTATATGGCGAAAATGCTAAAATTGGTATTGAATCAACGGTGGTTGATGCAACTCATCCAAATGGGTTAGTCATTTTACGTCCGGGTGCTATTACGTTGGAGGACTTGGCGTGTTTTCCTATATTGGAAAATATTAAGCAGGAAACAAATCCAAGCGATGTCCCAATGGCTCCGGGTATGAAATATAAGCATTATGCACCACGTCAACCGATTTATTTAATTGACTCGCAACATCCGGATCTTTGGGATAAAGCGTGTGCGTATTTCCAAAAAGAGCAATTAAAAATTGGTATTTTAGCCGATGAAAATTTAGTTGAGTGTTATGAAAATCGCGCGTATAAAACCTATAGTTTAGGTGGTATTGAAGATACACATAGTGCTTCTAAGTTTTTATATGACGGTTTACGTTTTTTTGATAAATCTGATGTAGATGTGATTTTAGCGCAAGCGTATGAAAAATCAGGTATTGGTATTGCGCTGATGAATCGATTAGAAAAAGCGGCAGATAACAACTACTTTGAAGGTAAGTTATACGATTAAAACGTTAAAGCAAAGCCGAATTAACGAAAAGTTAAGAATCTACTTGAAAATCTATATGAATAATGGTTTAATAAGAGTAAAATAAATTTGATGATAAAGACACGATTGTGTAGCGGTCATTTTTAGAGAGAATTGGTTTGGTGAGACAATTCATTGCCCTATGCAGTTACCACTTTTGAAAAGCTATTTTGAAAAATAGCCGGTTGTAACGTTATAACACTAAAGTAGATACGTTAGTAGTATCTAAAGTTGGGTGGAACCACGTTTATTTGACGTCCCATGAAGCGCACCATGCGTTTCATGGGACTTTTGTTTTTATTATCGAAAATAAGGAGGATTATATGATTAAAGTTACATTTCCAGATGGTGCAGTCCGTGAATACGAAAGCGGTACAACACCACACGACATCGCTGCTTCAATTAGCAATGGTTTAGCTAAAAAAATGTTAGCGGCAAAATATAATGGAGAATTGATTGACCACAACCGCGAGTTAACGCAAGACGGTAGCATTGAGTTGGTTACTCCAGATCATGAAGATGCACTAAGTGTATTGCGTCATTCTAGTGCGCATTTATTAGCGCATGCTTTACGCCGTCTATATCCAGATATTCATTTTGGTGTTGGTCCAGCTATTGCTTCTGGATTTTATTACGATACGGATATGCCAAATCAATTAACTGAAGAAGAATTACCAAAAGTTGAAGCTGAGATGATGAAGATTGTGAAAGAAAATCATCCAATCGTTCGTCGTGAAGTGACTCGCCAAGAAGCGTTGGACTTATTTGCAGACGATCCATATAAAGTTGAGTTGATTACAGCATTACCAGAAAGTGAAATTATCACCGTTTATCAACAAGAAGATTTTGTGGATTTATGTCGTGGTGTTCACGTGCCATCAACAGGACGTATCCAAGTATTTAAATTGCTTTCATTAGCGGGTGCTTATTGGCGCGGGAACGCGAACAATAAAATGATGCAACGTGTTTATGGAACAGCATTTTTTGATAAAAAAGACTTGGCAGAATTTATGAAAATGCGTCAAGAAGCTAAAGAACGTGATCACCGTAAATTAGGTAAAGAATTAGACTTATTTATGATTTCTCAAGAAGTCGGTTCTGGTTTACCGTTCTGGTTACCAAAAGGCGCAACCATTCGTCGTACTATTGAACGTTACATTACCGATCGTGAAATTAGTTTAGGCTATCAACACGTATATACACCAGTCATGGCAAATGTTGATTTATATAAAACATCTGGTCACTGGGATCACTATCATGAAGACATGTTTCCACCAATGGATATGGGTGATGGCGAAATGTTAGTGTTACGCCCAATGAACTGTCCGCATCATATGATGGTCTACAAAAATGACATTCATTCCTATCGTGAATTACCAATTCGTATTGCTGAATTAGGGATGATGCACCGTTATGAAAAATCAGGAGCTTTATCTGGTTTACAACGTGTGCGTGAAATGACATTAAATGACGCGCATATTTTCGTTCGTCCTGATCAAATTAAAGACGAATTTAAACGTGTGTTAGAATTGATTGTTGCGGTATACGAAGACTTTAATATTAAAGATTATCGCTTCCGTTTAAGTTATCGTGATCCAGAAGATAAAGAAAAATACTTTGACGATGACGCAATGTGGAATAAAGCAGAATCAATGCTTAAAGAAGCAATGGATGAGTTTGGATTAGAGTATTTTGAAGCAACAGGAGAAGCCGCTTTCTACGGGCCAAAATTAGACGTTCAATTTAAAACAGCAATGGGTATTGAAGAAACAATGTCAACCATTCAGTTGGACTTCTTATTACCAGAACGTTTTGATTTAACATACGTTGGTGAAGATGGCGAAAATACACATCGTCCAGTCGTGATTCACCGTGGTGTCGTATCCACAATGGAACGTTTTGTGGCGTATTTAATTGAAGAGTATAAAGGTGCATTCCCAACATGGTTAGCACCAGTTCAAGCAACTGTTATTCCAGTTAACTTTGATATTCATGCACAATACGCACAACAATTAACACAACGTCTACAACGTATTGGTATGCGCATTGACTTAGATTTACGCTATGAAAAAATGGGTTATAAAATCCGCGCTTCACAAATGCAAAAAGTACCGTATCAATTAGTTGTTGGTGATGATGAAATGGCAAATGATACAGTAACCGTTCGTCGTTACGGATCAAAAGAGACATTAACATTAAGTGTAGATGAGTTTATCGCACGCGTACAAAAAGAAATTAGTAATTTTTCACGACCTGCTGAACAATAGGTGGGTATTGATTTAATTTTTGTAATTTTTCTCAAATTATAATCGTTAATCAGTCGCTTTATGTAGGGCATAAGGTATTCAGTATTCAATAGCCGTTACTTCGTTGTGAGTAACGGCTATTGGTTTGGTGATTGCTGATTATTTCGCGTTTATAATCTGATAGTTTTACTATTGATGTTGTCACCGTTTTTTTGTTTTTTGCTGAAATTAGGTACTTTTTCTGTCATGTGTTTACGTTTTGTGATATAGTAATAGTGCATCTCGTAGTATCCTTTTTGTGTTGTTACTAAAAGTATATCCTATGAGATGCTTTTTTTGTATCGTTGGTGAACGTAATCATATACTTTGGCCTTTAAAATTTTAGGAAAAGAGTTGATGAAATTTGGAGAAAAATTTGAATACTTGGCAGAACCTTGATATTGAGAATGTTATAAATAATGTTGAAAGAAATGCGCTATCAGCTTCTGGGAAACGTTTTATTCATTCAATGAAACCGTCATCCGATTTAAAAATAGTCAATAAAAGATTAGATGAAACTTATGAAGCGTATCAAATATTACAACATAAATTACATGTCCCTTTTTTATCGTTAGATACGTTTGAAGGATTGATGAAAAAAATTGAAATGGGATATATTCTAACACCAGAAGAGTTAGTTGAATACGCTGATTTTTTACGTGGTGTTCGATTATTGATGCAATTTTTTAAAAAGTGGCAAAGTCTTGCACCTACTTTAAATCGATATGCGCAAGGGTTAAAGACGTTAGAGCATGTAGAAACGGCAATTTATGAAACGGTGTCTAAAACGCAAGTGTTATCTACTGCTAGTCGTGAATTAAACAAAGTTCGTCAACGTTTAGATTTATTGAACAAAGAAATCTCAAAAAGTATGGGAAAAGCCGTAAAAAATCCGGCATATAAAGAATATTTACAAGAGGCGCTTGTTATTGAAAAAAATGGACGACCAACTATTCCAATTAAAAGTTCTTTCAAAAATAAAGTGCCAGGAACGATTGTTGAAGAATCGGTTAAAGGTTTAACGACGTATATTGAACCAGTGGGTGTGACTAAGTATGTTGAAGAAAAAATACAATTGATTTATCAAGAACAAGATATTGAATATCGTTTGTTATCTGAATTAACGAGTACAATTTTTGATTATTTACATGTTCATGTCCAAAATGCTGAAATTATGGTGCAATTAGATGTTGTCTTTGCACGTGCTAAATATGCACTAACCTATGGCGGTCAACGTGTATCTGTCAATAAAGACAATATTATTTCACTTAAAAATGCACGGCATCCTATGATAACACCATTTGTTCCGTTGACTATTGAACTGGGAAAAAATTATTTAGGATTAGTGATTACCGGTGTTAATGCGGGTGGAAAAACGGTTGTATTAAAGACGGTAGGCTTATTAACCGCTATGACAATGTACGGTTTATTGATTCCGTGTGATGAAGGTAGTCATATTGCTATTATGGATCATATTTTTGTATCGATTGGCGATCATCAAACAATACATCACTCATTGAGCACTTTTTCGAGTGAAATGTCGACTATCGCATATATTTTAGAAAATGCTACGAAACATTCGTTAGTGTTACTAGATGAAATTGGAACAGGAACAGATCCAAAAGAAGGCACGGCATTATCGATTGCCATATTAAACGAATTATTTACACGTCAATTATTATTGTTGGTGACGACACATTATAGTGAAATAAAAGACTATGCCGTGAAAAATCCGTATTTTGAAACAGCGTCTATGCAATTTGATGAAGAAACACTAACACCTAAATATCAAATGTTAATGCAAACCATTGGAGAAAGCCGCGCGTTTTGGGTAGCTGAAAAAATGAAAATACCAAATCACATTATTTTACAGGCGAAGCAACATGTCACAAATGGACAGTTTCAAATACCTAAAATGAATTGGATCGGTAATGAAATAGCTATTCCGGAAGATAAAAAAGAAGTACCATTTTCTAAAGGAGATATTGTATTTGTCGGTTCATTGAATAAAGAGGCTATTTTTTACGAACAAGAAACCATGTCACATGATGGATGGGTATTTGTCGATAAACAGATGTATAAAGTGCCATTACGTCGCTTGCAGTTATTAAGACAATCCAAAGATTTGTATCCTAAAAATTATAATTTGGATTTATTATTTGTTGCGGATTATCAAGAATATAAATTGAATAAAGATTTACAGCGTGGATCGAAAAAAGCATGGAAAAAGCATCGCGTGAATAAAGAAAAGAAAAACGTTGAGTCAGTAGAAAATAGAAATTTTTAAAACAGAAGATAAATTTTTATGACAAACAGTTAATAAAAGATGGTGCGGTTAGTCACTATCTTTTTATGTTTCAATGAAATAACGCTTTTTTCTAGCGTGTTTGCCTTTTGTGTTATAGTGTTCTTGCATCTTGTAGTATCCTTTTTTTGTTGTTACTAAAAGTATATTCTATGAGATGTTTTTTTTATCATTGGCTAACTTAATTCTATAATTTACTCTGTGGTTATTTTTATGAAAAACAATGTTGACAAATAAAAAAACGTTGATTATACTATCCTTAACATAAACGTACACGATGAAAAGAAAAGTAAAAGTGGCAACTTTTTAGAGAGTTCTCGGTTGGTGGAAGAGAACAAGGAAAAAGCTTTGAAAATGGTCTTGGAGTGTTAGAAATCGATAGTTAGGTTTCTACGGGTAAGCCCGATATAGCTTCGAAGTATACTACAATTGTACGTACTTTAGTTAGAGGATCATTGATCAAATCAAGGTGGTACCGCGTTATTGACGCCCTTGAACAAGCTTAGGCTTGTTCAAGGGTTTTTTGTTTAAATGGTTTTCGTGTATAGGTTTTGTGTAATTGATCATAAAGGAGACGGATAGCGATAGGTTTAATGATGGTGTCAACTATTCGTAAGATAGGTTGATTAAAAATGAATTGGTTAATGATGTGTCAGCATTAAAGTTTATGAAAAATAGGAAAATAAATTAAATTTGTATCGTTGGAATGGCGTTAGAGTGTACGCTATTTAAAATGAACGATGCGTCTATAATGGAGGAAAATATGAAAAAATTATTAACATTAGTTGCAAGTATTTTTGCATTAGCTGCCTGTGGGCAAGCGACAACAACACAACAAACAACGACAACAAAAGCACCTGAAGTCGTGAAAATCGGGGTGACGGGTTCACAAATGCAATCGGTTTGGGAATATGTTGCCGAAAAAGCGAAAGCAGAAAATATTGATTTACAAGTGGTAACATTTAGTGATTACGTGCAACCGAATACGGCGTTAGCTGAAGGTTCTTTACAAATGAATGCTTTCCAACACCGTCAATATTTAGCGCAATGGAATAAAGATCATAAAACAGATATTAAAGAAATCGGAACAACGTTTATCGTGCCGTTATACTACTTCTCAACAAAATACAAATCATTAAGTGAGTTACCAGAAGGGGCAACAATTTTAGTGCCGAGTGAGGTAGCTATTCAAGGTCGTGCGTTAGTGGCGTTACAGACAGCTGGTGTCATTAAGTTAAAAGATGGCGGAAGCTTAAAATCAAATCTTCAAGATGTTGTAGAAAATCCTAAAAACATTAAATTGATTGAAGCAGAATCTGCACAAGCACCACGTTTATTACAAGATGTTGATGCTGCTGCGGTAAATGGTTCAATGGCACATGACGCTGGGTTAAAAGTAGCTGATCACATTTTTACAGATGGTGATCATCTAGATACAATTCCACAAGATCGTTACAACATTATTGCTGTAAACGGTAAAGATGTTGACAATGCCACATACAAAAAAGTGGTAGAATTATTCCAAAGCGAAGATGTTATTGCTAAATTAAATGAAGTTGCACCGGGTCAATACTACCCAGTGTGGAAAAAATAATCGTCTTAAAGTGATATGATGAAATGAACACGAGCATGAGTTGAACGCTTATGCTCGTGTTTTTGATTGGGATTGTCTTTAGTGGAGGATACCTTAATGTGTAGTAGCCTTTAAACGTTTAGAAAAACAAAAATACCAACTGTAATTGTCGTTACAGTTGGTGTTTGCGTGTTTTATTTTGTTCCGAATAAGCGGTCACCGGCATCGCCTAAACCTGGCATAATGTAGCCATTTTCATTTAAGCGTTCATCTAGGCACGCTGTGTAAATGTCAATCTCTGGATGGGCTTGTTTTAATACCGCAACACCTTCTGGTGCAGCAACTAAACAAACAAATTTGATTGAGCTAGGGTGAGCACCGCGTTTAATTAAGGCATCAATTGCGGCAACTGCAGATCCACCTGTGGCTAACATCGGATCCACAACAAATAATTGGCGTTCTGCAATATCACTTGGTAATTTCACAAAGTATTCGACAGGTTCTAATGTATCATGGTCACGATACATACCGACATGACCTACTTTAGCAGCTGGAATTAATTCGAGAATACCATCTACCATACCTAAACCAGCACGTAAGATAGGAATAACGGCCACTTTTTTACCAGACAATGTTTTTTGAATTGTCTTTGTCATTGGTGTTTCAATTTCCACATCTTCAAGTGGTAAATCGCGTGATACTTCATAAGCCATTAACATTGAAATTTCGTCGACAACTTCACGGAACACTTTTGTACCACAATTTTTTTGACGAATCATTGTTAACTTATGTTGAATTAGCGGATGATCTAAAATGACAAATTTACCCATGTGAACTACCTCTTTTTCTATTTATTTTCAACATTTTATCTTAAAAAAAAGCGGTTGACCAGCATTTTATCATAAAAAAAGGAATAAAATGATATTTCAAAAAGAAGTGCACTTTTATGTTTTAAAATGTGATAAAATATATTTGATTTTCACTTTCGAGGTGTGTAATGAAACGATGTTCTTGGGCGCTCCATCATGATTTAGATCAGCACTATCATGATACCGAGTGGGGAAAAGCCGTACACGACGATCAATTGCTATTTGAAATGCTAATTTTAGAAGGCATGCAAGCCGGTCTAAGTTGGCATATTATTTTAAAACGACGTGACGGTATGCGTAAGGTGTTAGATGGGTTTGACTACGATAAAATTGCACAATATTCAGATAGCCAGTTAGAGTTGTTGATGCAAGAAGAAGCAATCATTAAACACCGCTTAAAAATTGAATCACTGCGTACGAATGCACAAGCATTTCAATTGGTACAACAAGAATTTGGTTCGTTTGATGCCTATATTTGGTCGTTTACGCATGGTACAGTCATCAATAATGATATTCCTGATGAATCGTATCGACAAACGTCAACAGCACTATCTGATCAAATTAGTAAAGATTTGAAAAAAAGAGGATTTAAATTTGTTGGGAGTACGATTGTGTATGCTTATTTGCAAGCTATCGGTGTTGTTAATGATCATTGGAATGAATGCGTTTTTAAAGAAGGAGGGGTATGATAATGAAATTGTTACAAGAAATGGTATTGAAGCATGGAAAAGTATTTCCGAATAATGTTTTAAAAGTTGATTCATTTGTGAATCATCAAATTGATGCGCCGTTGATGAAAGCGGCTGGCGATGCTTTTTTTGACTATTTTAAAAATAAAGGTGTTACTAAAGTTTTAACCATTGAAGCTAGTGGTATTGCGCCTGCTTTAATGACGGCATTATGTTTCGGTGTTCCCATGGTTTTTGCCAAAAAAACACAACCCTCAACGTTGAAAAAAGATACGCTATATGAAACGGAAGTGTTTAGTTTCACAAAAAATGTCGTCAGTCGGGTTATTTTATCAAAAGAGTATTTAACAAGTGACGATAAAGTTTTAATCATTGATGATTTTTTAGCGAATGGTGGCGCGGTTATCGGTTTGGATGATTTGGTGAAACAAGCTGGAGCGCAAACGGTAGGCGTTGGTATTTTAATTGAGAAATCATTTCAAGATGGGCGCAAAAAATTGGAAGACAATGGGTTTGACGTCCGCTCATTGTGTCGCATCGCTTCGTTAGATGATGGGAAGATTTGTTTTGAAAATGAGGAATAAGATGAAAAAAGTAAAATGGTTGATGTTGTTGTGTCTACTGTTGTTTCCAAGTGCCAACGTATTTGGTGAAACGCTGAATGAGTATACAAAAGAGAGCTTAACACAATTGGGCTATACACCTTATAATGATGTGACGTCAGCAATGGTTGTTGATGTGCAAACGGGTGATGTGTATTTTTCGCATAACGAAAATAGAGTGGTGGATCCAGCTAGTATTACCAAATTAATGACGGCGTATCTTGTTTATGAAGCAGTGGCTAATCAGAGCGTATCGTGGGATACAAAAGTGACCGCCACGGCCAATGATGCAGCAATTAGTCGTTTGCCTGAACTGTCTAACACAACCATCATTGAAGGTGAAACGTACACGTTGCAAGATTTGATGTATATGCATTTAATGAGTTCGTCTAATGTGGCGAGTGTGATGATGGCTAATTTGTTGAGTCATAATGATTTATCGGCCTTTGTCGGTCAAATGAATCGTACGGGTCAGCAGCTAGGACTTCGTCATACGACGTATACGAATCCGAGTGGTGCGGTGACGGCTGATTTTTCTGGGTTAATTCAAATTTCGGGATATCCTGCTAATCAACCAAGTTATAGTACGGCGTATGATGTGGCGAAATTGACGGTAGAATTATTAAAACGATTTCCAGAAATTGTCAATATTACGCAATTAACGCAAGTGAGTGTGGGAAAACATACGGCGTATCCTGAAACGTTAACGTCAACGAACGTCACTTTGCCGGGTATGCCATTAGGTTATGCGGGTGTAACGGGTTTAAAAACGGGAACAAGTGGAGAGAGTGGCTATAGTTTTGTAGCGAGTGCGAATCGTGGTGATATGCAGTTGGTTGCCGTTGTGTTAGGTGTTGGTCGATATGAAGACGGTTTAGGTAATATGGATCGCTTTTATTATACGAATGCTTTACTCGATAAAACGTATCGTACGTATTCCAAAAAAGTGGTGATTGCTGCTGGAGAATATATGGTGAATGATACGGAAATTCGTGTAGAATCGCCATATGAAGCAGTGGTGTCTCAACAAAGCGTATCACAAAATTATCGTTTAGAAAATGATGCGTTAGTGATACAACGTCCGTTTCAAAATTTATATGGAAAAACAGAAGATACGATACTTGTTACAAATGTGACTAAACTAAAACAAGAAGAAGCTAGAAGACAGCAAGAACAATTATTGTTGGGAATCGTCATTGTCGTTTTAGTCGTGTTTGTTGTTGGTGTGTTGTGGCGTAAATTAAATGGGCGTCAAGCACGAAACAAGCGTCGATATAAATAATGGGAAACTAGACTAACTTTAAAGGAGTGGTCTAGTTTTTTGTTTTTTTGATTTTGTAGCTTAAATACGCTAAAATAGAGCCATATGATAAAGGTGGAGAACGCATGGGAAATCAATTGGAATTGCGCATTACATTGGATGATTTTGAAGGTCCGTTAGACTTATTGTTGCATTTGATTAAAGAAACAAAAATGTCGATTGAAGATGTACCGATGTTATTAATCGTCGATCAATATTTAACGTTTATTCGCTCAATGCATATTTTGCAATTAGATGTTGCTGGCGATTATTTAGTGATGGCAGCAACGTTACTAGAAATCAAAAGTCGGTTATTGTTGCCACGTGTTGAAACGGTGGATACTGACGATGAGTATGAAGAAGATGAAAATTTAGAAGAAAACTTAAAATTGCAGTTAATTGAGTATAAAAAATTCAAAGATGTTGCGCATGTTTTAAAAGAAAAAGAAGATGAACGTGGTCAATTTTTTTCAAAAGAGCCGAGTGATTTGCATCATTTAAATGAAGTCGTGCCTTTACAAGATGGAGAAGTGAGCCTAGAAGATGTTGTTAAAGCGTTTCAACGCATGTTTGAAAAACAGGCACAAAAGCAACCGTTACATGCTAAAATTGAAATGAGTAAATTAACTGTAGAAGAGTCAATGCAAACGATTATCAATCAATTGACGACGTTTGAATCAGCGGATTTATCGGATTTAGTAAGCGACAAGGATACGTTATTAGCAACATTCCTTGCGCTATTAGAATTAACACGTACACAACAAATTACATTTAAACAAAGTACACCGTATGAACCGATTAAATTATTTAGAGGTAATCTTTTTGGAAAAGTGGATCATATGCAAGTGACAAGTGGTATTTAAATGTGTATAGGCTAAATAGTATAGTTTAGTGAATTTTTATGTATAGCGAACGAATCGTGAGGTTTTGTTTGCGTTAAGCAGTTGTATGGTTTAGTGATGCGCTAATAAAGGTGTAGCGTGTGAGAGATATTATTATGGACGCATCATGACAATAGGAGGAAGAATGACATTACAAGCAACCATTGAGAGTTTATTATTTGTGTCTGGCGATGAGGGGTTATCGCTAGGTGATTTAGAATTGCTTTTAAAACACCCCCAAGAAGAATTAAAAGAAGCCATTCAAGCGTTGCACGATCGGTATTTGAATGATGCAAACTCTGGTTTGGCGTTAGTTTCGTTTGCCCATCGGTACCAATTAGTGACTAAAGGTGTGTATGCGGACGTGGTGAAGCAATACGCACAAGCGCCGTTTGCGACAAAGTTATCGCAAGCGTCTTTAGAAACGTTAGCCATTGTTGCGTATAAACAACCAATTACTCGTGCCGAAATCGACCAAATTCGTGGCGTACAGTCATCGGCGACATTGCAAAAATTACAATTGCGTGATTTAGTACAGCCGGTTGGTCGCCAAGATACACCAGGAAAACCCATTTTGTATGGGACGACAGAATATTTTATGAACTATTTTGGTGTAACGGATATGAGTCAGTTACCGGATTTATCAACGTTTACGGTAGCCGACGATGAGGAATTAATGGATTTGTTTAGTCAGCGTTATACGCAAGCATCTAGCAAAGAAACTGAGGAAAACTAATGGAAAGATTACAAAAAGTGATGGCGCATGCGGGTGTTGCATCGCGTCGAAAATGTGAAGAATTAATTGTCGGTGGGCATGTAGAGGTTAACGGAAAGTTAGTGACCGAACTTGGATTTAAAGTGAGTGCAAATGATAAAATTCAAGTAGATGGCGTCCCTTTATATAAAGAAGAGTTAGTGTATTACTTATTTAATAAGCCAAAAAATGTCATTAGTGCGGTGCATGACGATAAAAATCGTCGTGTGGTAACGGATTATTTTACCGAAGTTCCGCAACGCATTTATCCAGTCGGTCGTTTAGATTACGATACGACAGGTTTGTTGTTGCTGACGAATGACGGTGAGTTGGCACAATTGTTAATGCATCCAAAATATCAAATTGATAAAACGTATGTTGCCAAAGTAAAAGGGATTCCAACAGAACGTCAATTAAAACAATTGAGAAAAGGTGTGATGATTGATGGTAAAAAAACGTCTCCAGCACAAGCTCAAGTGCTTAGTGTGGATCATGATGCACAAAGTGCTTTAGTTGAGTTGGTGATTCACGAAGGGTGGAATCATCAAGTTAAAAAAATGTTATTAAGTGTAGGGCTTCCGGTTACCAAATTACGCCGTGAACAGTTTGCGTTTTTAACATTAGGTAGCATGCCAACAGGGATGTTTCGCCCATTGAAAAAACATGAGGTCAATAAGTTAAAGAGAATGGCTAAAGGGGAACTAGTCAAGGATAACGGATAGGCAGATAGGTTATTTGTTGTAGGGGATAAAGAGAAATTTTTTGATGTTTAAATGATATACTGTGTGTTTTAAGGTGCAGTCGAATCAACTGTGCATTGCAGAAAGGAAATGGATATGCATTATAAATTTTTACTATTTGATATTGATGATACGCTTCTAGATTTTGGCGTTGCGCAAAAAAATGCGTTTCAATTGTTTTTGGCGGATTATGGGATTGTCTTTACGGATGCCATTTATGAAGCGTACCATGTTTACAATCAAGCGTTATGGCATCAATATGAAAAAAGGGAGATAGAAAAAGCACAATTGTTAGCGGTGCGTTTTCCTAATTTTTTAAAGCGTTTTGATGTACGAATTGATGATGGTCTTGAGGCGGATAATCGTTATCGCTCTTACTTATCACAAGGTAATCAGTTGATTGATGGCGCATTAGAACTCGTTCAAAATGTTGCAAGTCAATACACGATAGCCGTTGTAACAAATGGAGTGTCCCATACACAACGTACACGTCTGGTAAATAATGGTTTAAGTGAATATTTTTCTCGTATTTACATTTCGGACGAAATAGGTGCTCAAAAACCAGATGCACAATTTTTTGATGCAGTTAAATCAAGTTTGGGTGTTGTCAATCCAAGTGATGTGTTAATTATCGGAGATAGTTTAACTGCAGATATTTTTGGTGGACAGCAGGCAGGTTTTGATACGTGTTGGGTAAATAAAGAAAATAAAGAAATGACGTTAGAGCACCCACCAACAATGATTATTTCAACGATTAAAGAATTGATGGGAAAACTGTAGTACAGAGTTAGCGTCAGCTGATTGATGCGCATATTATAAACAGATACAAAAAACGGCACGCAATGATTTGCGTGCCGTTTTAACTATTTAGGCGTTGTGGCTTTTTTCAATGGTTGCGATAGCCATAGAAATGGCTGAATTAAAGGTACATTTAAAGTGCTGTTCAATTCATTTAAATGTAGTTGCTAGTCTACCAGCTAGCTTTTTTGATTCCGGGAATCAAACCTTTTGATGCTAATTCACGGAATTTGACACGTGACATGCCAAATTTTCTCATGTATCCACGTGGTCGGCCGTCGATTAAGTCGCGGTTTTTGTAACGTGTTGGATTTGAGTTGATTGGTAGTTTGCGTAGACCTTCGTAATCGTGATTAGCTTTTAATTCTAATCGTAGGTCTTTATATTTTTCAATAAGTTCACGTTGGCGTTTAGCTTTTGCGATCTTTGATTTTTTTGCCATACTAACCTCCTTAAATAGTTATGATTACGTTTTAGAGTATACAATAATTGATTTTTCTTTGCAATAAGAAAACGTAAACTTTACGATTTAAAAGTTTGATTTATTTTTTAGGTGGTGCAGAGTGCGTTGTTAGCGATAATGCAGAGCAGATAACACCACCTCACAATAAAAATAAATAGGTGGAAAAAAAGCCGTAAAGAGTATAAAATAATGATAACATTAGAGAAGGAGTCGGTTATGGCACGGGCGAATCGAAGAAAAAAAGAGCAGCAAGAGTCGTTGGTGCTTGTTGATGGTTATTACATTCCTGCTGAAATCAAAGATGCTTACATTCAACTGAAACATTACTGTATTGATGAATTAATAGAGGAGTTATCCAAAACTTGTCATCATGTCGGTTTGGAAAATGATGGTGAGTATGTGTTTGTGTACGGAGAAGATGAAGAGCACAATAAGCGGTATGTGATTGAGTTATCGCCTATAAAAATTTCACAAATTGAAAAAGCAATTGGGACAAAAAAACTCGCCGATTATATAAAGGAGTATGAAAATGGATAAATTAAAAGTTCAAATTTTATCGTTGTTGGAAAAAGATGGTCGCTTAACGTATCAAGAGATTGCCGTTTTACTTGGTCAAGAAGAATCGCTTGTTAAAAACGTTATTGATCAGTTAGAACAAGATGGGATTATTTGTGGTTATCAAGCGTTGATCAATTGGGATAAAACAAATGATTCGGATGTATCGGCCGTTATCGAATTGAAAGTAACGCCGCACAAAGGATCTGGATATGATTGGATTGCAGAAAAAATTGGGGGATATGAAGAAGTAGAAGCGTTGTATTTAATGTCTGGGCGATATGATTTGCTTGTGATTTTGCGTAAAGCGCCAATGCGTGCTATTGCCAAATTTGTGAATCGTATTGCGGTTATGGACGATGTGGTATCGACTGCAACGCATGTCGTTTTAGAACGATATAAAGATCATGGCACTGTTATGGCAGATGCTGAAACCGATCAAAGAATGGTGGTATTCTAATCATGAAGCATCCATTAAATAAAGTGATTCAAACGTTTGAAGGATCGGGCATTCGTCGTTTTTTTGGAATGGCATCACAGATGAAAGATGTTATTTCGCTAGGTGTGGGGGAACCAGATTTTGAAACGCCATGGCATATTCGTGAACGTGCGATTGAATCCATTAGAAAAGGACAAACATTTTACACAGAAAATAGTGGATTGCTTGAATTGCGTGAGGGGGTCGCTCAATTTGAGAAAAGACATCACAACTTAGAGTATGACCCTAAAACAGAAATTATGATGACGATAGGGTGTAGTGAAGCGA
Source organism: Carnobacteriaceae bacterium zg-C25 (assembly GCA_017945845.1). Lineage (NCBI taxonomy): Bacteria > Bacillati > Bacillota > Bacilli > Lactobacillales > Carnobacteriaceae > Carnobacteriaceae bacterium zg-C25. Next base: position 1,121,370 of record CP072828.1, on the reverse strand, counting down.
TTGATTTGGCGTTTCGTGTCATGCTAGATCCGGGTGATGAAGTGATTGTGGTACAACCGTCATATGTATCCTATATTCCTAGTATCACGTTAACTGGCGCTAAACCTGTAGTATTACCGTTAAAAGAAGAAAATAAATTTAGATTAACACCACAAGAGTTAGAAAATGCTATTACGCCGAAAACAAAAGCGGTGGTCATTAGTTTTCCGAATAATCCAACAGGTGCGATTATGGAAGAAAATGAATTGCGTGAATTGGCGAAAGTGATTAAAAAACACGATATTTTTGTTGTGTCAGATGAAGTGTACAGTGAGTTGACCTATACGGATACACCGCACTTTAGTATTGCAAGTGTTGAAGGAATGAAAGAGCGAACGGTTGTTTTAAATGGGTTTTCAAAAGCTTTTTCAATGACTGGTTGGCGATTAGGGTATGCAATGGCACCTGAAATCATCATTCAAAATATGATTAAAGTTAGACAATATACAACGGTTGCGCCGACGACATTTGTGCAATATGCGGCAATAGATGCGATTAATGATAGTGATGATGATATAGAAATGATGCGTGAAGCGTACAATCAAAGACGTCGTTTTTTAATGAATGCATTTTCGAAAATGGGAATTGCCTGTTTTGAACCCGAGGGAGCGTTTTATGTTTTCTTGAATATTAAACAGTTCAATATGTCGTCTGAAGAATTTTGTATGCGTTTATTAAAAGACCAAAAAGTTGCGGTTGTACCCGGTTCAGCATTTGGGGCAAGTGGTGAAGGGTATGTGCGTATTTCTTATGCGTATTCTTTAGATCAATTAAAAAAAGCGATGGCACGTTTGGGTGAATTTATCGATGCGATTCGTCAAGAAAATATCAATTCATAACTTTAGGATTGATGGTGTGGTTTTTAAAAGTGAATCGTACATAAAAAGAGATTTAAAAACGGTTGCTAACTTTTTTATGAGAAGTGACCAACTGAAAATAGTAGGGAATCAAATTTTGAAGAGGTGTAAAGAAAAAAACTTGACACCTCTTTTGTTTTATATTAAACTAACAAAGTATTACATTTTAGGAGGATAAAAAATAATGGCAGTTAAAATTCGTTTAAAACGTATGGGTTCTAAAAAATCACCTTTTTACCGTATTGTTGTAGCTGATGCACGTTCACCACGTGATGGACGTATTATCGAAAAAGTAGGTACTTACAACCCATTAACAGAACCTGCACAAATTAATGTGGATGCTGAATTAGCGTTAAAATGGTTACAAAACGGTGCACAACCAACAGATACAGTACGTAACTTATTATCAAAAGCAGGCGTAATGAAAGCTTTCCACGAAGCTCGTCAATCAAAATAATAGATTGTGGAATGTTGCGTTTGTAACATTCCATTTTAGTATAGTTAAAGGAGTATGGATATGCCGAATGTTGAACAATTGCTATTAGCAATGGTAACACCGTTAGTCGAATTTCCAGAACAAATGACTGTTCAAATTGAAGAAACAGCGGAATTTATGGAATACCGTCTCATGTTACATGCAGAAGATGTTGGTCGTGTGATTGGTCGTCAAGGACGCGTAGCACATGCGATTCGTACTATTTTATATAGTGTTAAAGATCGCGGAGATAAACGTGTACGTTTAATTATTGATGGATTAGAAGATAGCGAATAATTTTCTACAAATCGTAACAAAGATACATAATATACGTAAAGTGCCTTTTTCAATTAGCAAAAAGGCGCTTTTTTTATTGCTCTATAATATATGGTGTTGGTGGCTTTCAAAAGAAAGTTATCAACACTTTTTAAATTGTATATGGTGCTGGTGATTTATTGAAAAAGCATTAAAATTATTTTATGGTGCGTGTCGATTTAATATCACACTCAAAATGTGATAAAAAATTGTACCATTTTTTAGTGCTAAGGCTATTTGATATAGGTATTTTTTCAATTTGGCGTACCGCTGAATATGCGGCGAACGATTTAATAGTTGTCCTCTAAAGCAGAATGTTTTGAGACATTCTGCTTTTTTGTGGTTTTTATTTAAAAAAATGTGGTGGAAAGTGGTGGATTGTGGTAGAATATGGTAGAAAAATTGTATCTTGAGTTAGAGGAGGTGATTGTACATGTTAATGGGCGAATATAAACACACGTTAGACACAAAGGGTCGTGTGATTATTCCAACCAAATTACGCGAAGAATTAGGTGATAAATTTATTATTACGCGTGGATTAGATGGCTGTTTGTTTGGGTATCCTATGCAAGCATGGCAATCACTGAGTGATAAGTTGAGTGAAAATTTACCGTTGAGTAAAAAGAATGCTCGACAAGTTGTGCGTTTCTTCTACTCGGCAGCAGCAGATGTTGAGTTTGACAAACAAGGGCGCATTATGATACCACAACCTTTACGTGAGTACGCTAATTTAGGGAAAAATGTCAGAATTGTGGGTGTTTCAGACCGTTTAGAAATTTGGGATGAAACAATGTGGAAAAATTACTTAAATGAAACACAAGATAACGTTCAAGACTTAACGGAAGAAATCGAATTTGAATTCTAATAAAAATAGTGATGAAAGGTGATACAGTGCATGTTCAAACACGTGAGTGTGTTGTTACACGAAACAGTTGACCAATTGAATATTAAACCAGATGGGATATATGTGGATTGTACATTGGGTGGCGCTGGACACAGTCAATATTTATTGTCACAATTATCTGAAAAAGGACATCTATATGCGTTTGATCGTGATAGTGTCGCCATTGATAATGCTAAAGTTGTTTTAAAAGAATATGTTGATAAAGGGGTGGTTACTTTTATAAAAAGTAATTTTTCAAACATTAAAGCAGAATTGCATCAACGCGCTGTTTACGGCGTGGACGGTATTTTATACGATTTAGGTGTCTCATCACCACAATTAGATGTCGTTGAACGTGGATTTAGTTATGCCAACGATGCGCCGTTAGATATGCGAATGGATCAAGAGCAGTCTTTGAAAGCGTACGATATTATTAATGAGTGGGATTACAATGAGTTAGTGAAAATTTTTTATCGCTACGGTGAAGAAAAGTTTTCTAAACAAATTGCACGAAATATTGAAAAAATTCGTCAACAACACCCTATCGAAACGACGGGACAATTGGTGGAAATCATTCGAAATAGCATGCCAATGGCGGCGAAAAGAAAAGGTGGTCATCCAGCCAAACGCATTTTCCAAGCAGTTCGTATTGCCGTTAATGACGAATTAGGTTCGATAGAACAATCGCTGGAAGATGGGTTGAGTTTGTTGAATAATGATGGCAGAATGAGTGTCATTTCATTTCATTCGTTGGAAGATCGAATCGTTAAAACAATTTTTAAAGAATATAGCAGTGTCGAACCAACTTTGGCGAAGTTGCCAATTTTAGCAAGTGAATATGAGAGTGATTTTCAGTTGGTGGTTAAAAAACCGATTTTACCAAGTGAAGAAGAAATTGAAAATAATTCGCGTTCAAAAAGCGCCAAGCTACGCGTTATAAAAAGGGTTAAAGGGAAGGAGTCATAATATGGTCGAAGAAATACTATTGACGACACAAAAAATGGTACGTGATAAATCAAAAGCATTTACGCTGACACTCTTTGAAAAAGTAACAGCAGTCATACTATTTTTAGCGATTGTATTGTTAATGTTTGTTACCATTCATACACGTTCCTCGCTTGATGCGGTTCAACAGCAAGTGGAAACCATTCGCCTTGAAACGCGTGCGATATTAGATGACAATGTCGTTTTACAACAAAAAATAGATCGTTTAACAACATCCGATCGTTTAGAAGAAATTGCTAAGTTGTATGGATTAAGTAGAAACGAAAAAAATGTAAGGTCAGTAACTAGATGAGAAATATCAAAAAACCAAGTTATATCGAATCTGTTTCGATAGGCCGATTATATTTGAAAATATTACTTGTTGTCTGTGTTATATTTGGTCTACGTTTAGCGCAGTTAATGTTATTTAAAACGTCGAACGGGCAAGATTTGACCAAATTAGTCACACAGCTATACAACCGTGAAGATGTGATTACAGCACGTCGTGGAAATATCTATGACGTATCGGGTGATATTGTAGCAACAGACGTTAAAACGTATTCGTTATACGCTGTATTAACTGACGAGTATAAAGGTGTTGCTAAAGTTGAAGATAAAGTAACTACCGCAAAAAAATTGGCCAAGCACTTAAAACTTTCGGAAAGTGATGTGCTCGGCTTTTTAAATAAAAGCAACGTGAATCAAGTTTCTTTTGGAAATGCGGGGACTAATTTATCGTTTGATACAAAAGAGGCAATTGTTGCTGAACAGTTGCCGGGTATTTATTTTAACGAAAAAATTTCACGTCATTACCCAAAAGGGTATTTTTCAAATAATATTATCGGTTTGGCACAAGATGTGCGTGAAGATACGAGTGTTGAAATTGATACGAATCCGTTACGTGGTGTTACGGGTTTGGAATTAGTTTATAATGCACAACTAACAGGTATTGATGGCATTGTACAGTATGAAAAAGACGTTCATGGCTTGCCAATTGCCGGCAGTCAGAATGTTATCGAGCAAGTCCAACATGGGCATAACATTTATACCACCATCGATAGTCGATTAAATGATTATTTAGAAACGATTGTGCAAGATGCATTTGAAACGTATAAACCTAAGGCGTTAAACGTCATGGTTGTGCGTCCGAAAACAGGAGATGTTGTTGCGGTAACACAGCGTCCGACATTCAATGTTTCTGCCCAATTGTATCCGGAAAATGGATGGGTCAATCAGTTAGTTGAAAACGCCTTTGAGCCGGGGTCGACAATGAAAGCTTTATTGTTGGCGGCCGTGGTAAATGAAGGGATATATAGCCCGATGGATTTATACCGTTCGGGAAGTGTGGAAGTTGGCAATATTACCATTCACGATTGGAACGTTTCTGGGTGGGGAACCATTACGTATTTAGACGGTTTAGCACAATCCAGTAACGTTGCATTTGTCAATTTGGTGAGTCAGCTTGGATATGATAAATGGAAAAATTATTTAGATGCATTTGGTTTTGGTAAAAGTACACAAAGTGGATTTGCCAATGAAAGTGCAGGGGTAAATAACTATAGTACGGAAGAAGTTAAAGCGTCGACTGCATTTGGGCAAGGGATTTCTGTAACGAACTTACAGATGGTACAAGCGTTTACCGCCATTGCCAACGAAGGGAAAATGCAAAAATTAAGATTTGTTGATCGTATTGAAAATGCGACAACGGGGAATGTGACGTATCAACCTGTAGAATCAATCAATACACCTTTGACACCTGCAGCAGCAAAACAGACGTTGGACTATTTAAAACAAGCGGTGTATCGAGACAGTAGTACAGCCGTATCGTACCGATTGGATAATACGGAAATCGCACTTAAAACGGGTACGGCACAAATTTATGATGAAGCACGTAAAAAATATTTACTAGATGAAGGAAATTATATTTATTCAATGGTGGGTTATTTACCTGCACAAGATCCTGAATATTTAGTGTATATCACAATGGAGCATTCATCAGCGGCTGCGTTGCCAGTAATTTTTAAACAGTTTGCCAATTTTGCGTTAACGTATATTAACAAAAACAAAACGGCATCTGATGAAGTGTCAACACAAACGAAACCTGTTGAACAAGTCACTGTGCCTGATGCGGTTAATGCTAGTGTTAAGGTGACAAAAGATGCGTTTGAAAAACTTGGATTTAAAGACTTGTATTTCTTTGGAACGCAAGATACGGTCATTAAGCAAATGCCGGTAGATAATACCGTCTATCGCACAGATGAAAAAATGATGTTTTATACAGGTGGAGCAATCGTTATGCCGAATATGGTCGGTTGGACGTATCAAGACGTACAACGGTTTGGTCAATTAACGGGATTAACGATTAAATTGAATGGTCAAGGATACGTTACACAACAATCGATACCGACTGGTCAAGTGATTGACAATCCAAGTAACCAAATTGAGTTGACCATCACTTTACAGGCGAAACAAACTGAAACAGTGACGAAAAAGGAAACAACGACAACAACGAGTGAACAAAGTTCGTCTACAACAAGTACGACACGATAGGAGAAGGATATGAATACGATGCAGCTATTTGTGGAATTAGCCATTGCTTTTTGTGCCACGTTAGCGATAACAACAAGTGTAATGCCGTTTTTCATTATTTACTTTACGAATAAAAAAATCGGGCATGTGACACGAGAAGAAGGACCAAATTGGCACAATGTAAAAAGTGGGACACCGACCATGGGTGGAATTGCATTTTTAATTGCAACATCGATTACGAGTCTTGTTTTTTCGGTATACAAAGGCTGGATTAACTTAACAACTAGTGCATTAATTGTGGTGTTTATTGCTTTTGGGATTATTGGCTTTTTAGATGATTTCTTAAAGTTAGTCCGCAGACAAAATGAAGGATTAACGTCCAAACAGAAATTTATTGCGCAATTAGTATTTAGTCTGTTTGCCATTTGTTTATTGGTGTTTTCTGGACATGATACAAGTTTATCTATACTATTTTTTGGAAAAGTGAATAACGTTGTGCTTTATGGTGTGTTTGCAATCGTGTGGATGACTGGCTTTTCGAACGCTGTCAATTTAACGGACGGATTAGATGGGTTAGTTGCGGGAACGGCTAGCATTGCGTTAGCCGGCTATGCCGTTATTGCTTACCGCCAAGCACAATTTGATATTTTATTTTTCTGTGTCGCTCTAATTGGGGGATTATGTGGATTTTTTATATTTAATAAAAAACCTGCGAAAATTTTTATGGGTGATGTCGGCTCATTAGCATTAGGTGGCGTATTTGCCATGATTTCAATGCTGCTACATGTTGAGTGGAGTTTACTTTTAATTGGATTAGTATTTGTCATTGAAACGGCAAGTGTTATTTTACAAGTAGGCTCTTATAAGTTAAGAAAAAAACGGATTTTTAAAATGAGTCCATTGCATCATCATTTTGAAATGAGTGGATGGAGCGAATGGAAAGTCGTTCTTGTTTTCTGGCTTGTTTCAGCGTGTGCAACGATTTTATATTTATGTGTATTTTAATAGATAAACAGAAGCTTTTTCGCTTCTGTTTCTATCTATTTTTGCATGGTTGTTGAAAAGCAATTGCTATGCAAAAGGAGATAGAAGAAAGGGTTATGATGAAAGTTATTGAACAATTTAAATCAAAAAAAGTAGTGGTTTTAGGGTTAGCGAGAAGTGGTTATAATGCTGCGTTATTATTGCAACAACTAGGCGCAATTGTTGTTGTAAATGATGGGAAAACGCCAGAAGACTTAACGCATGTGAAACATCTTGAAAGTTTAGGTGTTACGGTAATTACAGGGCATCACCCCGATGATTTAATTGATGAAACAATCGATTATGTTGTTAAAAATCCGGGCATACCATATGAAAACAGCGTGGTTAAACAAGCACAACAACATGATATCCCGATTTTAACGGATGTTGAATTAGCGTATTTAGTTTCTCAAGCACCAATTATTAGCATTACAGGATCTAATGGGAAAACGACAACAACAACGTTAATTGCGAATATGTTAGAAAATCATCCCAATTATGAACGTGTTTTGTTGGCAGGTAATATTGGTGTGCCATCAACAACCGTTGCGCAAAACGCAACAGAAAACGATATGATTGTAATGGAAATGTCTAGTTTTCAATTAATGGGTATTAAAGCGTTTAGACCTAAAATTGCCGTAATTGTTAACATTTTTGAAGCACATTTGGATTATCATCATACACGTGAAGCGTATGTTGAGGCGAAGTTGAATTTATTAAAAAATCAGACAAATGAAGATTATTTAGTATTAAATGGAGACATTGCTGAAAGTTTTGAATTTGCCAAGCGCACTCAGGCGAAAGTGCATTATTTTTCTAAGGCGAATACGCAATGTAGTGCTTATGTTCAAGACGAGTGGGTGTACGTTTTAGGTGAACCGATTTTTCCTGTTTCAGCCATCCAAGTGCCCGGGACACACAATTTAGAAAATGTACTTGCTGCAACGTTAGTTGCAAAATTGAGTGGACAAACGAATGATAAAATACACCAATCAGTGAGTGTGTTTTATGGTGTGGAACACCGTTGTCAATTTGTTAAAGAAGTTGATGGCCGACGTTTTTACAACGATTCAAAAGCGACAAATATTTTAGCGACACAAATGGCGTTACGCGGTTTTGAAAAACCGGTATTATTAATTGCTGGTGGTTTAGATCGTGGAAATGGCTTTGAAGCGTTAATTCCAGATCTTGTAAAAGTGAAAAAAATGTTTGTTTATGGACAAACAAAAGAAAAATTAGTTCAATTAGCCAATCAACAATCTTTAGAAGTGTATGCTTTTGAGTCGCTAGACGAGGCGACGTATGCTGCGTTTGAAAAATCGAGCAAGGAAGATATTATATTGTTATCTCCGGCTTGTGCTAGTTGGGATCAGTTTGATAGTTTTGAAAAGCGTGGGGAGCGGTTTGTTGAAATTGTCGAAACGATAAAATCATAAAGAGGAAAAATCATGAAAATTGTATTATCAGGTGGAGGTACGGGTGGCCATATTTACCCAGCTTTAGCGTTGCGAGAATATATTTTAACACAATATCCTGATGCGGAATTTTTATATATTGGTACAGAAAAAGGGTTAGAAAATACGATTGTTCCAAAGTATAATATTCCATTTGAAACGATTAAAGTACAAGGAATCCGACGATCGTTATCGTTAGAAAATATTAAAACAGCCGTTTATGCGGTAAGTAGTATTTTTACAGCTAAAAAAATATTGAAAAAATTTAATCCGGATATTGTTATTGGAACCGGTGGCTATGTTTGTGGTCCTGTGTTGTATGCTGCATCAAAATTAGGGATACCGACGATTATCCATGAACAAAATAGTGTGGCTGGTGTAACGAATAAAATTTTAGCAAAATACGTCACAAAAATTTGTACGTGTTTTGAAACGGTCAATCGTGATTTTGAAAAATACACGTCGAAAATTGTGATGACGGGCAATCCACGTGCACAAGAATTGTTACAAGCTAACGTTGATGAAAATGCATTAGAAGGATTTGGGTTACAAAAAAATAAACCGACTGTCTTGTTTTTTGGCGGTAGCCGTGGGGCGATGAATTTAAATGCACATGTTGTGTCGTATTATAAATTATATACGCAAATGAATACACAATTCATTTTTGTAACGGGGCAAGCCCATTATAATGAAATTGCGTCACAAATTAGTGATACAAAACAATTCAAAGTTGTACCGTACATTAACAATATGATTGATGTCTTGCATGCCGTTGATTTAGTCGTTTGTCGCAGCGGAGCAACAACACTCGCCGAATTAACCGCGTTAGGCGTACCAAGTGTTTTAGTGCCGAGTCCTTTTGTGACGAATAATCATCAAGAAAAAAATGCGCGTTCGTTAGTAGATAAACAAGCGGCAGAAATTGTATTAGAAGATGAATTACCAAGTGAAAAATTATATCATTACGTTTATGATTTAATGCATAATCGCGAACAACTTGAAAAAATGTCAAAAGCGGCACAAAAAATGGGGATTACCGATGCTTCAAAACGTATTTTGAATGTGATTCGTGAAATTTTACGATAAGGAGAAACACATGAGAGAAAAACAGGCAAAACCGATTATCCATCGTGATATGACACGTGTTGAAAAGATAATTAGTTTTATTTTGTTTATGATGCTAGTGACGTTTATTTATTTATCGTTACCGTTATCACGATTACAAGGTGTTTATGTCCGTAATGCTGGTGATGTAGAGAGTCAAAAAATTATTGATGCTTCAAAATTAAAAGTGAATCAGCATTATTTTGAAACCATCTTTTTATCTGGTGGCATTACACAGCGGATTCAACGTGAAGTGCCAAAAGTGAAAAATGTGACTTACTTATTAGATGAGGGCAATCATTTGACGTTATCTATTGAAGAGTATCCGGTTATTGCAACAGTAGAACACGGTAACGGGAAACAAGTTGTTTTACAAAATGGACAGCTATTAGATGAGTATGTTCAAAAATATATTGGATCTGTTCCAAGTCTTGTATGGGATGGTCCATCTGAAAGTTTATCTCGTTTTTCGCAAGAGTTTGCAAAATTAGATGATGCGATACGTCTACAAGTGGCGTCTGTGACGTATCATGAAACAGATCGATTAATGACGGTGTTATATATGAAAGATGGTAATCAAGTGAAAGTAAATTATACAGACTTTCATCAAAAGTTAAATTACTATAATCAGTTTGTATCAAATATTCGTCATCAAAAAGGAATTTTTGATTTAACGGTTGGTATATTTTTTTCACCGTATGAATAAAAAATAAAAAATAAAAAATATAAATTATAATATATAGATAAAATGCTAGGGTTTACACGATTTTTATGGTAAACTGAAGCTGATAATATACTTATCTTATGATTGAAATGTGAAATTTAAAAAGTAAAAGTTTAGGGAGGAAATAACATGGTAGAAAAATCCTTACATGTTGGTTTGGATATTGGTACATCTTCTATCAAAGTTGTCGTAAGTGAATACGCTAAAAACCAACTCAATGTTATTGGTGTAGGCGTTGAACGTTCGCCTGGTGTTAATCGCGGTATCATTGTTGATATTGATATGACTGTAGAAGCGATTAAACGTGCGGTTAAAAAAGCAGAGCAACGTGCCAACGTGACAATTAAAAATGTAGTTGTCGGTATTCCAAGTGTTCAAATTGCTATTGAACCATGCCACGGTATGATTGCTGTTTCAAGCGAAAATAAAGAAATTACAAATAAAGATGTTGATAATGTCATTTCTGCAGCGAAAGTAAAATCTGTTCCGCCAGAAAGAGAAATTATTTCTATTTTACCAGAAGAATTTATTGTTGATGGATTTGATGGTATCAAAGATCCACGTGGTATGATTGGTGTGCGTTTAGAATTATTTGCACATTTAGTAACTGGACCAAAAACAATTGTTCACAATATTCGTCGTTGTGTTGAAAAAGCGGGGCTAACAATTCAAGAATTAGTGATGCAACCTTTAGCTACAGCTAAATCAGCGTTATCAGCTGGTGAACGTAGTTTTGGGACAGTGCTTATCGACATGGGTGGCGGTCAAACAACGGCTGCTGCGATTCATGATGATCAAGTGAAGTTTGTGTACATTGATCAAGAAGGTGGCGAATATGTCACACGTGATATTTCTACTGTGTTAAATGTGACTGTTGAAAATGCTGAAGCGATTAAACGTGACTATGGGTATGTTCATGAAAAAGATACTTCAGAATCTGGCTATTTCTTAACAGAAGTTGTTGGCCATAAAGAATTAATGCGAATTGAAGATTCTTATTTATCTGAAATTATTGAAGCGCGTATTGTTCAAATTTTTGAAAATGTGAAACGTGCACTTGATGAAGTGGATGCATTGGCATTACCGGGCGGTGTTGTATTAACCGGTGGTGGTGCAATACTACCGGGCGTAACAGAATTAGCTCAAGAAATTTTTGGTACAAATGTTCGCTTATACATCCCAGAACAAATGGGATTAAGACATCCAAGTTTCGCTCAAGCACTAGGTCTGTTAGATTATATTGTGTCATTAGATGATATTCATCATGTCGCACAACACGACACAAAAAATTATCGTGCACCACAAGTGAAAAAAGTGGTGGAACAAAGAGAAAACGAAACGGTTTCTACTAAAAAACCAGAAAGACAAAATACGGATACTACACAAGCGCCTTCAAGCGATAAACCAAGGTTTATGGATCGTGTGTCAAAAACAGTTAAAGGTTTTTTTGATGCGTTAGGTGAAGAATAGGAGAAGAATATGACTATGGAATTTGATACATTAAATAATAGAGCCGTCATCAAAGTCATCGGTGTTGGTGGTGGTGGCGGAAACGCTGTTAACCGCATGATTGAAGAAGGCGTTAAAGGCATTGAGTTTATCGTTGCTAATACAGACGTTCAAGCATTATCTGCTTCAAAAGCAGAAACAAAAATTCAATTAGGACCAAAATTAACAAAAGGATTAGGTGCAGGTTCGATTCCTGATGTTGGTCAACAAGCTGCTATGGAAAGCGAAGAACAACTAACACAAGCGTTAGAAGGCGCTGATATGATCTTTGTGACTGCCGGAATGGGTGGTGGAACAGGAACTGGAGCTGCTCCGGTTGTTGCACGTATTGCTAAAGAATTAGGTGCGTTAACAGTTGGTGTTGTAACACGTCCGTTCTCATTTGAAGGTCCACGTCGTGCAAAAGGTGCTGCGGAAGGTATCGCAGAAATGAAACAATATGTGGATACATTAGTTGTTATTTCGAATAACCGTTTATTAGAAATTGTTGATAAAAAGACACCTATGTTAGAAGCGTTCCGTGAAGCAGATAACGTATTGCGTCAAGGTGTACAAGGTATTTCTGACTTAATTACTGCACCAGGATATGTTAACTTAGACTTCGCTGATGTTAAAACAGTGATGAAAGATCAAGGTGCTGCATTAATGGGTATTGGTATTGCTAGTGGCGAAAACAGAATTGTTGAAGCAACAAAACGTGCTATTTCTTCTCCGTTATTGGAAGTATCTATTGACGGTGCAGAAAATGTATTGTTAAACATTACTGGTGGTACAGATTTAACATTATTTGAAGCACAAGATGCAAGTGAAATCGTAGCAAGTGCAGCAACATCTGATGTCAACATTATTTTTGGTACATCAATTAACCATAATTTAGGTGAAGATGTTATCGTTACCGTTATCGCTACTGGAATTGATCCAGATCGTTCACGTACGTCAAGTACAAAGCAATATGCAAATTTTGCAAGTACAGCTTCAGTTGAAAAAGGACATACATTCCAAGAAAAACCTAAATTTGTAGAGCCTTCAGCAACTGCAAAAGATCGTAATTTATTTGGAGATTGGGATATTCGTCGCGATACAACTGTTCGTGAAACAAGTGTAGATAATAAAACATTGAACTATAATGAAGCGACATATATTGAGTCTGATTCAGAGTTGGATAATGATGGTTTAGATACACCGCCATTTTTTAGAAAAAGACGTAAATAATAGACGTGATCTAAATCTATAATGAGGAGCAGTTATCATGGGAATTTTCGATAATTTTAAAGGGATGCTTTCGGCATCTGACGAACAAAATGAATACGAAGAGTTAACGCAGAACTATTATGAAGATGGCGCAACCCCTGTTGTTACATCTACAACACGTCCGAACGTTAAAGCAGTGCCATCAAGAGCAGTAGTTAACATTTGTGAGCCACGTGTTTATTCAGAAGTTGAAGATATGGCGACTTTATTGATGGATAAACAAGTGATTATTGTGAACTTTAAACGTATGGATAAAGCGCAAGCTGGCCGCGTAATTGATTACTTAACTGGAATCATTTTCGCCGTGAATGGTAGCGTGCAAAAATTACAAAATGAAATTTTTCTATTTACTCCAGCAGATATTACAATTGCGGGTGTTCTAGATGGAAATGAAGATCAAAACGTTACAGATTATTTAGATATGGTGTAGTCTATGTTTGATCGTGTTCATCAGCATTTTAGAAAAGAAGAACACCAATTTATTGATAAAATCTTAGAGTATAAAAGTAGAGTTGAAGATACTTATGTCGATGTCGTTTGTCATTTTTTGACACCGCGTCAATTGAAAGTAGCTTCGGCTCTTTTTTCTAAAGATGATGTCGTAAAGTGGTATGAAAGTCAGTTGCCAACGGAACGTAAACGAGCCGTTATTTCGTATAACGTTCCAGAAAGCGATGATTTTGAAGAAGTGATTTTAAATATTCAATATCCATCTAAATTTTATCAATTGAAGCATAGTAGTATTTTAGGTGCAGTTTTAAATTTAGGGGTTAAAAGAGAATATATTGGTGATATTGTTACTGATGGTGAGCAATGGCAAATGATTGTTGCCAAAAGTATTGCTGATTTAATTTGTCAAGATTTACAGCGGATTGGTAAAGCGTCTGTAAAAGTGGTTCCCACAACTACACTTTTAGAAGCGGTGGATACAGGTGAATTGGTGGAAACGTTAGTGTCTTCTTTGCGATTAGATACGATGATTTCAGAAGGGTTTAACGTATCACGCGCACTTTCTAAAACAATGGTTGAAAGTGGAGTCGTTTCATTGAATTGGGTAGTTTGTGAGAAAAGTGAAGTCGAAGTTTGTGAATGGGATGTTATTTCTGTACGTGGGTATGGTAGAATGACGTTGCAACAGATTGTGGGCACGACTAAAAAAGGGAAATTTAAAATAATATTGCGTAAACAAGTTAATCGTAAAAAATAAATCAGTTTTTATACGACTTTTTAACCTTATTGATGATATTTTTAATAAATTCATGTATAATTAAGCAGAGCTTATTATAAAGGAGGACGCTATGGCAATTACACCGTTAGATATAAACAGCAAAAGTTTTTCAAGAAAATTTAAAGGATACAATCCGGATGAGGTAGATGATTTCTTAGATCGCGTTATGCTAGAAATGGAATCGTTACTAAAAGAAAAACGTGAATTAGAGAAAAAAATTAAATTTATGAGTGAACAAGTAGAACATTACATGAGTCTACAAGATACATTAAATAAATCGATTGTTGTTGCACAAGATGCGGCAGATCGCGTAATTGCAAATGCGAACAAAGAAGCTGATATTATTATAGGAGAAGCTAAACGCGTATCTAATGATATGTTGGCAAATGCAGCAGAAAATGCAAACAAAGTGTCAAATGAAACAGAAACATTAAAACGCACAGCATCTGTATTCCGCAAAAAATTCCAATTGCTTGTAGAATCACAATTAGACATGATTCAAAATCAAGAATGGGATCGTTTATTGGAAACACAAACGCAAATTGCTGAAGTGCCAACTATTGATGAAGTTTTAGAAGAACGTGTTCAAACAAGTCATTTTGACGATTTACATGAAACAATCGTTTTAGAAGAAAATCATATTATTGAAACACCTGAAAATTTAGAGGTGTAGCGTAGGACAAGTGCCTTTTTAATCAATTCTTAGCGAGCTAGAGTATGGTGAAAGTCTAGTGTGTTGAGTAAAGGTATATCACCTATGTTCATTTAGAAAAACTAACGGTTTGTCTCGTTATCGACAACTAGAGAAGTTATTAGGGTGGTACCACGACCACAATCGTCCCTATATTTGCTGAATGACAGCAAATATAGGGTTTTTTGTATTTAGGAGGAGAAGGTGTTTAAAAAAGGTTTATTAACAGGGGTATTATTATTTGGCTTGTTTTTTGGAGCGGGCAATTTAATATTTCCGCCTAATATTGGTGTTTTATCGGGTGATTATTTTATATATGCCATTTCCGGTTTTATTGTCTCTGCCGTTGGGTTAGCGACATTTACATTAATTGTGTCATTGTTTACTGGAAAAGGGTATCAAGAATTAATGAGTGATTTGATTCACCCAAAATTTGCCTTAGTTTATTTAGTGGCACTATATTTAACCATTGGTCCATTATTTGCGATTCCACGTACGGCTACGACGTCATTTAGTATTGGTATTGAACCAGTATTGGCCAATGAGTATAAAGGGATAGGGCTAAGCGTATTTGCAATCATTTATTTTGCCTTTACGTATTGGTTGGCAGTATCGCCTACAAAACTATTAGACCGTATTGGTAAAGTTTTAACCCCACTATTTGCGGGTATGATTGTATTAATTATTATATTAGGGTTACAACAATTGCCACATTCACCAATGAACGTAGCAAGTATTGATTATAGTGGCGCTGGAAAAGCGTTCGGATCTGGTGTTTTAGAAGGATATAATACGCTTGATGCGTTAGCAGCGGTAGCGTTTAGTGTCGTTGCAATGGACACCTTAAAAACGTTTGAATTTAAAACGCAAAAAGACTATAAACGTACCATTTTATTTGCTGGTGTGAGTGTAGCGTCTTTATTTAGTGTGTTGTATGTAGGGTTGGCGTTACTTGGTAACTATTTTAAACTGCCAGATACTTTTAAAGGTAATGTAGGAACGTACATCTTATCAGAAATGACGCAACGTGTATTTGGTCCATCTGCACAAGTGTTTTTAGCCGTTATGGTCATTGTAACGTGTTTAACGACAACAGTAGGATTAGTCGTTTCAATTAGTAAGTTTTTTAATACAATCTATACGAAGTTTACTTATATCACCTATGTCCGTCTATTTTGCTTGTTAGGCTTTATGATTTCTAATTTTGGACTAGATACAATTATTTCATTAGCCGTACCTGTTTTGTTGGTGCTATATCCGATAACGATTGTGATTGCGTTACTGGTCTGCCTGCATCAATTGGTAACACTGTCTAAAGTAGGTATTCGTTTAACGATGGGTATTGTGACGATATTAAGCTTTTTACAAGTTTTATCTACAATCAATGGATTTCATTATTTTAAAACGGTGATATCTTTAATACCGTATCATGATATAGGTGTTCCTTGGTTGTTGCCGGCTGTTGTTGGAGTAGCATTAGCCATTATATTACCGTATCAAAAAATAACAAAATTCAAAAATAATGCTGAGGAGAAAAAATGATGAAAATGAAAGAAACTTTATTAATTGGTAAAACAGATTTTCCAATGAAAGCTGATTTGCCTACAAAAGAAGTGACGTTACAAAATAAATGGAATGAAGCGAACGTTTATGAAAAACGTCAACAATTAAACGCGGGTAAACCAACGTTCGTGCTACACGATGGACCACCTTATGCCAATGGTGCCGTTCACATGGGACATGCTTTAAATAAAATTTCAAAAGATTTTATTGTCCGTTCGAAGTCGATGTCTGGTTTTAGAGCACCGTTTGTTCCGGGATGGGATACACACGGTTTGCCAATTGAACAAGCATTAGCCAATAGTGAAGGTGTCGATCGTAAAAAAATGTCAACTGCCGAATTTAGAAAATTGTGTGCAGAATATGCGTGGCGTCAAATCGATGGACAACGTGCCGAATTTAAACGATTAGGGATTGGTGGTACATGGGATAATCCGTATGTGACACTAAAACCTCAATATGAAGCAGAGCAAGTGAGAGTATTCGGTAAAATGGCTGAAAATGGCTATATTTACAAAGGGTTAAAACCAATTTACTGGTCACCATCAAGTGAATCTTCATTAGCTGAAGCAGAAATTGAATATAAAGACGTTGAAAGTCCATCCATTTATGTTGCTTTTAAAGTTAAAGATGGAAAAGGTTTATTAGATAGCGATACATCATTTGTGATTTGGACAACAACGCCATGGACATTACCTGCCAATTTAGGTATTTTCCTACATCCAGATTATACATATGCGCATATTTTAGCGGATGGTAAAAAATATGTTGTGGCTAAAGAATTAGTCAATAGTGTAGCTCAAGCTGCAAACTTTGAAAATGTTGACATTTTAGCAGAATTTTCTGGAAAAGATTTTGAATATATGACGGCTCAACATCCGTTTTATGATCGTGAATCTTTAGTGATGGTTGCAGACTATGTAACGTTAGATAGTGGTACAGGTTTAGTTCATACTGCTCCAGGTCATGGTGAGGATGACTTCTATTATTCACGTCAGTATAATTTACCGGTATTATCACCAATCGATAATCAAGGTCACTTTACAGATGAAGCACCTGGCTTTGAAGGCATGTTCTACATGAAAGGGAATAAAGTGATTTGTGAGTTGCTACAAGAAAAAGGAGTGCTATTAAGTTTATCTTACTTTACACATAGCTATCCGCATGATTGGCGTACTAAAAAACCAGTTATTTTCCGTGCGACACCACAATGGTTTGCTTCGATTGATAAATTTAGACAAGAAATTTTAGACGTTATTGAAAATGACGTGACATGGTATCACCCGTCAGGTAAAGTGCGTATTTATAACATGGTGCGCGACCGCGGTGATTGGGTTATTTCACGTCAACGCGTTTGGGGTGTTCCGCTACCTGTATTTTACGGTGAGGATAATGAGCCAATTATTACGCCTGAAACGATTGAACATGTGGCTAATTTATTCGCTGAACACGGATCAGATATTTGGTTTGAATGGGATACAAAAGATTTATTGCCAGATGGGTTCACACATCCAAGTAGTCCAAACAATCAATTTACAAAAGAAACAGATATTATGGATGTTTGGTTTGATTCAGGTTCATCACATGCAGGTGTTCTTGCAGCGCGTGAAGAATTGACTTATCCAGCTGATCTATATTTAGAAGGTTCGGATCAATACCGTGGGTGGTTTAACTCTAGTTTAACAACAAGTGTGGCGACCCAACATAAAGCGCCATATAAAGCGGTTTTATCTCAAGGTTTTGTAATGGATGGCGAAGGTAAAAAGATGAGTAAGTCTTTAGGAAATGTTATTTCTCCAGCAGCCGAAATGGAAACAAAAGGTGCAGACATTATTCGTCTTTGGGTAAGTTCGGTCGATTATGAATCAGATGTTCGTGTAAGTAAAGAGATTTTAAATCAAATTTCTGAATCTTACAGAAAAATTCGTAATACGTTACGTTTCATGCTTGCGAATACAAGTGACTTTGATCCAACAACACACGCTGTACCATTTGAACAAATGGGAGCTGTTGACCAATATATGATGATTAAAATTGATCAACTTGTAGAAAAATTGTTAAATGCGTATGAAAAATATGAATTTTCAACAATTTACCAAAGTGTAATGAATTTCTGTACAGTAGATTTATCACAATTCTACTTAGATTTTGCTAAAGATGTTATCTATATTGAAGAAAAAGACAACGTTAATCGCCGTGCAATGCAAACGGTAATTTATGATGCGTTAGTAAAATTGACTAAATTATTAACACCAATTTTAGTTCACACAGCTGAAGAAGTATGGCAATATATGCCAGAATCAGAAGAATTTGCGCAATTAAGTGAGTTTCCAACTGTGGTTGGCTACGCAAACGCTGAAAAAGTTGTTTCCGAATTTGAAACGTTCTTTGATATGCGTGATGTTGTATTAAAAGCATTAGAAGAAGCAAGAAATGAAAAAGTTATCGGTAAATCATTCCAATCAAAAGTAACGATTTACCCTACACAACAATTACAAGCATTTGTTCAAAAATATGCGCTTAACTTAGAACAGTTATTGATTGTATCTGATTGTGAAATGAAAGATGTCGATGCGACTGTGCCAGAAAATGCCGTATCACAAAATGGTGTATCTGTTGTCGTATCTGTTGCACAAGGTGAGGTTTGTGAACGTTGCCGTGCTACAAAACGTGAAGTGGGTACAATTGAAGGAGCGCCAACGTTGTGTCATCGTTGCCATCACATTGTAAGCAAACATTTTCCAGAAGCGTTAGTTACAGAGACTAATGAATAAACATGAAAAGCACTTTGCTATGGGTAAAGTGCTTTTTAGTGTGCTATAAATATGTCCGATAAAAATGTTGGCAATTGTAGAGTAAAGTGCAAAAAGCAAATAGTCACTTTTTCTTTTGCGGGGTGATAACCAAACAATAAGGGTTCTATGTCACATAGGGGTGACGGCATCAGTCGTCAACCCTAAAAAGCATTTGAAAACACGATAAATAAAAAGGACAAATCGTTGAATGATTTGTCCTTTTTGTCTGGTTAATGATTGGATTGTCTAGTGGTCTCTTGTCGAGTAGACTGTTGTTGAGACGATTCAGTTCGCGTCGTTTGTGGACGTGGTGTTTCGTCGGATTGTTGAGTAGTTGTTGAACTAGACGTTGTTGTTGACGACGATGTAGTTGATGTTGTCGTTGTTGTTTGTTGTGTTGTCCGCATCACTTCGGCTTGTCTAGAACCTTTAACGTATAATTCACTACCGTATTTAACAACACTATCTGGCATCTTCCAGTTTTCATTTTCGGTTTGTGATGCTAAGTAGGTCATGATATGTTTATAAATCATTGATGGATAATAAGACTCTTGTCGACCGACATAGTTTCCTTCTTGCATTGGGTTGTCGTAACCTACCCAAGTGGCAATTGAATAGTTTGGTGAATAACCGACATACCATGCGTCTGGTGCTGCGTAGGTGCTAATATTACCTTTTGTGACAATTGCTAATTGGTCATCTGTATAGTTTGTAGAACCCGTTTTTCCTGCGTGATACAAACCGCTAACCGTTGCGAATGCTGCCGTATTTCCGGGGACACCTTTTAACATGTCGGTAATCATATAGGCTGTAGAATCTTTCATGGCGCGTGTACCCTCACCAACGTACGTAGCGCTTTCGCCGGTAGAGGTGGTGATTTGTCTAATGGTAAATGGTTTATAATAAATACCGCCGTTACTAAATGCTGCATATGCCGCAGACATTTGTAATGTACTTGCTTCAAAACCAATTGCGTTAGATTCAACCAGTTGATTTTTTCCGTCGTTTTGTACGGTCACGCCTACTTTGTTTAGGAAGGCATTAGCATTATCTACACCAACGTCTTTCATGACACGTAGTGCAGTCGTGTTACGAGATTGCACTAACGCGTTGCGTAATGTCATGTTGCCGTAATATTCTTTATCCCAGTTGTATAGAGCAGGGCCGTTTGTATAGTTGATTGGTGAGTCACTGACAATTGTACCTGTAGAATAGTTCAAATATTCAATTGCTGGACCGTAATCAATCATCGGTTTTGATGTAGAACCGACGCTACGATTGTTGGAGATGGCACGATTAATACCGAATTGTACATTTGTATTTCGTCCACCCATCATGGCAACAATGGCACCTGTTTTAGGTGAAATAACCGTTACAGCAGCTTGTATATTGTTGTCTTGCCATTGAATATAGTCGTTTGAATTTAAAATATCTGCTAATTTAATTTGTGCTTTTGTATCTAAATGAGTGTAGATGGATAATCCTTGAGTGTAAGGGTCTAAACTTGTTCGTGTCGCTACTTCAGCAAGCACTTGTTGAATGTAGGCGTCCATAATGAGTTCGTTATTACTTTTTTCAGCACGACGATCAATCATGTCTTGTTGAACAGGTATCGCAATTGCTTCGTCATATTGCGCTTTAGTAATTTTATTGTTGTCTAACATGGCATGTAAAACGATATCCCGTCTGTTTTGTGCATCTTCTGGATGAGCCAATGGATCATATGCAGATGGCGCTTGCACCATTCCGGCTAATAAAGCCGCTTGTGCAAGATTTAATTCAGAGGCGTCTTTACCATAATAGTATTTAGCTGCCGTTCCAAATCCGTACGTGTTATTTGCCATGAACGTTTTGTTTAAGTACAGGGCAAGAATATCTTTTTTCGTATATTCTTTTTCAACTTGCGTTGCTAAATACACTTCTTGAATTTTACGTTCAATGTTACGGTGTTCTTCTCCGGTAGAGAAAACGGATAATTTAACAAGTTGCTGTGTAATGGTACTACCACCTTGAGTAGCCCCGCTTTTTAAGTTTGAAAGTAGTGCACCACCAATACGAATTAAGTCAAACCCGTTATGTTCATAAAATCGGCGATCTTCAATTGAAAGGATAGCATCTTCAATATTTTTAGGAATATTGCTCGGATCAATTAGCACACGATCGTTGCCACCTAGTTTGGTTACAATTTCGCCATCTTTATCATAGATGGTTGACGGTAATGTTCCGATTAATGCATCTTGCGTAATTTTTGGTGAGTTTGCGATAATCGTTGCGGTGTAAATGACAACACCAACCGTTAGCAAAACAAATAGTGTCACAAACGTAATGGCTAATCGTTTTAACCAAACAAGCCATTTCTTTTGTGTTTTTTTAGTGGACGTTTTTTTCGTAGGTGATTGTTTTTGATTTGTTGATTTATTTAAGCGAGATTGTGTCATAATCTCCTCCTTAAAACTTATTATTTTGCGCAATTAACTGATCAATGATTTCTAAATAAGGAATCGTTGGATTAAACCTGATTGGCATTTCGTATCCGTATTTTTCAAAGAACGCCAAAGGAATTGATTTTCTGCCTGAATCACTATGCTGTTGTTTCCAAAAATGAATAAATTCTTGGGCTTTTAATAAAAATACGCGATTTAAACTAGAAAATTTCACAAGAATAAACACAATTCCTTGTTGCTGTAAACACTTTTCCATATGGCTAATTTGGTGTTCGTGAAAATTACTTAATGGAAAAGAGGTTTTATTGCGTGTTTCTTTTGCTTCGAAATCTAAATAATAACCTTTATAGACACCGTTATAATCGGTAGTAGACGCTTGCCTGAAATACGCTTCTTTAATCATCGCGGCTGTACGCTTTGGATAATCGACTTTTACAATTTGAATGGGCGTTGGCTTTTTGTGAATGACCGCAATGCCTTTTTGCAAATAGTAAAGGTTTGATTGATTAATTTGTTCTTCAAATCCCATTCCACGATTGGCATAATAGACGTGTTGATTTTTTTGCTGTTGTGTCGTTGTGCCATTAGGGTAATTGATTGTCATATCGTATGTCCTTTTAAAAATAGATACATTAAAACAACATAATTATACCATAAAATGCGGTATAATCACATTTTGAAATTTAAAATAAACATAGTATAATACACAAGGAGGTAAAAATCATGATAAAAAAATATATAGAAAAACAATTACATCTCTTTTTTGAAGATGATACGCTACTCAAACAAGCGTTTACACACTCTTCTTACGCTAATGAGCATCAATTGTCTGCGTTGAAACATAACGAACGCTTGGAGTTTTTAGGGGATGCCGTCGTTGAAATTGTCGTTTCAGATTATTTGTTCCACAATTTTTTGCAATGGCCAGAAGGTAAATTAACACGATTACGTGCACAGCTTGTTTGTGAACAAATGCTTTCTACTCTTGCAAAGGAATGTGGCTTTGACCAATTAGTGTTGTTGGGAAAAGGTGAAGAAAATAGTGGGGGACGTACACGTCCGTCATTGTTATGCGATGTGTTTGAAGCGTTTGTTGGAGCGTTATATTTGGAAAAAGGAATTGAGGTGGCTCGAGCATTTGTGTTGAGTCAAATTGTTCCTAAAATTAATGATCAAACGCAAAATCCGTTTACGGATTACAAAACGTTGTTGCAAGAGCATTTACAACGTAATGGGAATGTATCCATAGTATATGACATTATTAAAGAAGACGGATTAGCGCATGACAAAACGTTTGAAGCGACGGTTTCATTGAATGGACAAGTCATTGGTACAGGTATTGGGAAAAATAAAAAGGATGCACAGCAACAGGCTGCAAAACAAGCCTATGAGAAAGAAGGGTTTTAGACGATATGCATTTAGAACGAATTGAAATATCAGGATTTAAATCCTTTGCTGATAGAACGGTTATTGAATTTGATAAAGGGGTCACAGCGGTAGTTGGTCCTAACGGAAGTGGTAAAAGTAATCTATCTGAAGCGATTAAGTGGGTGTTAGGTGAACAGTCAGCAAAAAGTTTACGTGGTAAAAAAATGGACGATATTATTTTTGCTGGTTCACAAACACGAAAAGCAACGAATATTGCTGAAGTGACGTTAGTTTTAAATAATGAAGATCATTTTTTACCGTTAGAATTTGCGGAAATTCAAATTACACGTCGGATTAATCGACAAGGGGATAGCGAATGCTTTATTAATAAAAAGCCTTGCCGTTTAAAAGATATTGTGAATTTATTTATGGATTCAGGTTTAGGTAAAGACTCGTTTTCCATTATTTCACAAGGTAAAGTGGAAACGATATTTCATAATAAACCGGAAGATCGACGCGGTATGTTTGAAGAAGTGGCGGGTGTTTTAAAGTATAAAACACGTAAGCAAGAAGCTTCTCGAAAACTAGATAGAACGCAAGAAAATTTAGATCGTGTGGAAGATATTTTGTTTGAAATTGACAAACAATTATTGCCGTTACAACGACAAAAAGAAAAAGCGTTATTGTATCAAGAAAAACGAACCGCATTGAGTAGTATCGATATTGCATTGATGGTAGCTGAAATTGATACAATGTCGCAACAAATGTCGATTACACAAAATGAATTAGCATCGCTTCAACAAGAGTTGACACAGACTAAAACAACGTCGCAAAACAATGATATGGCGTTGGCGCAGCACAAAATTCAATTGAATCAAGTGGATAATGCCGTTGCACAATTACAAGAGAAATATGTAGAAACGGTGCGCCATTTAGAACAAACAACGGGTGAGTATAATTTAGCGAAAGAGCGTCTATCTTTTTCAACGCAGACAAAAGGACAACAAGAATTTGCACAGTTTGAAAAAGAACAAGAAAAAAACAGACTGGAAAAAGCCATTGAGCAAATTGAGCAACAACAAGCTGAGCGTCAAAAAGAATTAGCGGCATTAACGGCTCAAGTGAATGATTTAAATCATCAAAAAACATTGTTGGATGCGCATAGTCAAGAATTAGTTGAAGAACAACGACAATTATATATTGATGCGCTTCAACAACAAGCGCGTTATCAAAACGATGTGCAAACTGCAGAAAAAGAAATACAACATGCCAATAGCCAGATGATGCGTATTCAGCAACGTGAAGACGATTGTAATCGTCAAATTGTTGTGGTATCTACTGAAAAAGCGAAATTGGAAAAACGTTTAGATGAGAGTAAATCAGAAATTGAACGGTTAAATCGTGACTATCAAGAATCGCAATCACAATTAGTCAGTCACCAGCAAGCGTTTAAGCAATTGGAACAAGACGTACAACTAAATGCGCAAAAATTAGCGCAGTTGTCGGCTAGAAAACAGTCTTTACAAGATTTAGATGAAGATTTTGCCGGGTACTATCAAGGGGTTAGAGCAGTTTTAAAAGCACAGTCACAACTAAAAGGTGTGCATGGTTCTTTAGCGCAAATGATTGATGTGCCAAAACCGTATACGGTGGCGATTGATATTGCTTTAGGGGCGAGCTTACAACACGTTATTGTGGATGACGAAAATAGCGCTAAACAGGCGATTGAATTTTTAAAACGCCAAAAATTAGGAAGAGCAACATTTTTACCGATTCAAGTGATTGCAGCGCGTCAGTTATCTAGCGATGTTTTACAAAAAGTGAAGCAAGTGGATGGGTTTATCGGTGTAGCGAGTGAATTGGTGCAGTCAAAACCAGTTTATAAAAATATTGTTGCTAATCAATTAGGTCAAACGATTATATCGAAAAATTTAGATGCGGGTAATCAAATGGCTAAAGCGATTGGCTATCGTCATCGTATTGTGACTTTAGAAGGTGATGTTATTCATGCCGGAGGATCCATGACGGGTGGTGCAACACAACAAAAAGGTCAATCGTTATTATCTCGTTCATCTACTTTAGCTGAATTGAAACAACAAATCGCACAATTAAAAGACAAGCAAAATGAAGCCAAGCAACAATTGTCGCAGTATCAATTGTTGGTGGATGAATGGTCTAAAAAAGTGTCGAGCATTCAACAGTCGGGGACGCAATCTCGATTGTTGGAACGCGAAAGTGACGTATCATTGCAACGTGCCATTGCACAGTTAGCACAGTTAAATGAGCAGTACAAACTTGTGCAAATTGAAAAAGCGGCTCTTTATGATGAATTGAACGAAAGTACGGTCGCATTGGATAATGCGCAGCACTTGTTAACACATAGCCAAAAAACAGTGAAACAAACGCAAGATGATTTGTCGAAATTGAATGTTTCTCAAGAGGAGAAGGCGGAACAGTTAGCGTTGCTGGTGCCAAGATTAAATGATGCGACGATGCAATTGGCGGTAGAAAAAGAAAAAGAGCAAGCGGATAATGAGCAAAAATCGCAATTGAACAAACAGTTGCAACAAGTGATGCATAGTTTAGATGCGTTGATGTCACAATATTCACAAGAAAATCAAACAGCTGAGCAATTGCAAGAGTTGATTGAAAAAACGGCTGAAGACATGGAGAATTTAACGCAATCTAAAACACAATTAGATCAACAGTTAAGTGATCATCGAATCGAAAAAAGTCGTTTAGATGCGTTGGTTGTTGAACTAGAAGAAACACAACGTCAACTGCAAAAAGCGTTAGAAACTGCATTGAAGCAAGAAGGTGTCGTACAAGCGCGATTGGAACGTTACGATGTGAGCATTGATACCCATTTAAATCGTTTATCACAAGAATATAATTTAACGTATGAAGCGGCAAAAGAAGAAAAAGCATTAGAGATGAGCATTACCGATGCGGTTTCGTATGTGTCGCGATTAAAACGTGAAATTGAACAAATTGGGCCTGTAAATATGACAGCTATTGAAGAATACGATCAAGTATTTAAACGATTTACAACGATGTCACAACAACAAGCCGACTTGCAGCAAGCTAAAGAGCAATTGCTTTCTACCATGTTGGAAATGGATAATGAAGTAGCGCATCGTTTTAAAGAAACGTTTTTTGCCATTAAATCTAAATTTGAACAAACGTTTCCTAAGCTGTTTGGTGGTGGTCGTGCAACGTTAGAATTAACGCAACCGGATAATTTATTAGAGTCTGGAATTGATATTATTGCGCAACCACCGGGCAAACGATTGCAAAATTTAAGTTTATTATCAGGTGGCGAAAAGGCATTTACGGCGATTGCATTGTTGTTTGCGATATTAGAAGTGAAGCCAGTACCGTTCTGTTTATTAGATGAAGTAGAAGCGGCTTTGGATGAAGCGAATGTTGGTCGATACGGACGTTATTTAAAAACATTTATTGATCAAACGCAATTTATTGTCATTACGCACCGTAAAGGGACGATGGAAGAAGCGGATGTGTTGTATGGTGTGACCATGCAAGAATCGGGTGTTTCTAAGTTGGCATCTGTTAAATTTGAAGATTATACAATCGATTAATCAAAAGACGAGATAACGTGTTGGTTATCTCGTCTTTTGGAGTAGAAAAAATAGGGTTAATGGCGTATGCCATCAACCCTAAAAGATTATAGACTATTTTTTAAAATGTTTGCGACATCGGTAGTAGTTAGGGTTTCTAATCTGCCGAGTGTGCCATAAAATGTAGCGTGTTCAGCCATTTCTTGAATTTTACTCGTATCGATATTTTTTTGTGATAACGTTGTTGGTGCGCCTAATGATGCCCAGAAGTTTTGTAATGCATCAATACCAGCGATAGCGGTATTTGTAGGCGTGTCTTTTGTAATGCCAAATACATTTTTGGCGAATTTTTCAAATCGTTCAACGTGTTTTGGCATGACGTAACGCATCCAATTTGGCATAACAATAGCTAATCCTTCAGCGTGTGCAATATCGTAGTATGCACTTACGGCGTGTTCAATACCGTGGCTAGACCAGTCTCCACTATATCCCCAACGCATTTGGCCGTTTAAAGCAATTGTTCCACACAACATTAATGTTTCACGTGCGTTGTAATCTGTAGGATTTTGAATAGCAGTAGGTGCAGTTTCAATAATTGAACGCATAACCCCTTCAATCATGCTGTCTTGTACAATGGTGTTAGTGGCTTCGTTAAAATATTGTTCAATTAAATGGCTCATCATATCAACGATACCATTAACTGTTTGATTTTCAGGTAATGTATAAGTGTATGTTGGGTCTAAAATTGAAAATTTTGGAAAGACTAGCGGAGAGCCCCAGCCAAATTTTTGGTGTGTTTCCCAATTGGTGATTACACTACCAGAGTTCATTTCAGAAGCAGTAGCCGCTAATGTTAATACTGTTCCAAATGGTGTTGCTTTTGTGACACGATGTTTTCCGATAACGATGTCCCAAGCTGGACCGTCATAATGTGCGGCAGCTACAATTAGTTTTGTACAATCGATAACGCTTCCGCCTCCGACGGCTAAAACGACATCGATATTATTTGCTTTAATCATATCTGCTCCACGTTGCGCAGTTGTGACACGTGGATTTGGTTCTACGCCAGATAATTCGAATATTTCAAAATCGGCTAATTTTTGGATGATGGTGTCATACAATCCTGTTTTTTTGATGCTTCCTCCACCGTATACCAATAGCACTTTTTTTCCAAAGTGTGCTAATTCTTTGTCTAATTGCTCGATTTGATTTTGACCGAAAATTAATTTTGTAGGATTTTGATAAATAAATTTAACCATAAGTTACCTCTTTTGTTTTGATACAATTAGTTTACAACGTAAAAAATAAAGGTGCAATTAAAAGTGCTTAATAATCCGGATTTTAGATAAGTGATGACGTCAAAAAGGCTAATGACAGCAAAAAAATGAAGAAAAAAATGAAGAAATGGTGTAAAAATCGAAAAAAATAACGAATATTATAATAAATTTTAGAAAAAGTATTCAGTTATATACGGTAATGTGTTACAATAACTATAATGTTTTTTGTTAGGATTTAGGGGTACAGTCAGTGATAACAGATATTAACAACTTGTTCGTACTAACTACAAAGAATAGAATTACTTGTGCATAGCACGAACAGGAGGATTTCCAAATGGAAAAAGGAACAGTAAAATGGTTTAACGGTGAAAAAGGATTCGGTTTCATTACACGTGAAAACGGTGAAGATTTATTTGTACACTTCACAGCTATCCAAACAGACGGTTACCGTACATTAGAAGAAGGTCAAGCAGTTGAGTTTGAAATTGGCGAAGGTGCACGTGGCCCTCAAGCAGTAAACGTTGTTAAATTATAATAAATGTTTCGCCTCCCGAAAGGGAGGCTTTTTATTTGGTGGAATGTCGTGTTATAGAATTTCGTTTGAAAGTTTAGTATAATGTTGAATAGACAAGATAGGAGAATATTTATGATTACATTAAAATCACAGCGTGAAATTGAAGAAATGAAAAAATCTGGACAATTGCTTGCGAGTATTCATGAAGCTTTGCGTACGTTTATTAAACCGGGTTTGACAACTATGGATATTAATAAATTTGTTCATGATAAAATTGTAGAAGGCGGTGGTATACCGGCACAAATTGGATACGAAGGCTATGAATTTGCGACGTGTACAAGTGTGAACGATGAAATTTGCCATGGTTTTCCAAGTAGTAAGCGTGTTTTAAAATCGGGAGACTTAATTAAGGTCGACATGTGCATTGATTTAAACGGTGCAATGTCTGATTCGTGTTGGAGTTATGTTGTCGGCGACTCTACACCACAACTTGAAAAATTAATGGCGGTTACACAAAAAGCACTTGAACTCGGTATCGCTCAGGCGAAAGTGGGCAATCGTATTGGAGATATTGGGCATGCGATTCAAACGTATGTTGAAGGCGAAGGGTACGGTGTTGTTCGTGACTTCATCGGGCACGGTATCGGTCCAACAATTCATGAAGGGCCACAAGTGCCACATTATGGTCAAGCGGGGAAAGGATTACGTTTAAAAGAAGGTATGACGATTACGATTGAACCCATGGTGAATACGGGAACATGGAAAATGAAAATGGACGACAACGGTTGGACGGCGCGTACGCAAGACGGTGGGTTAAGTTGCCAATATGAGCATACGTTAGCCATTACTAAAGATGGTCCAATTATTTTGACGCAACAATCTTTTGAAGGAGAATAATGATGAGTATTTTAGTCACAGGTGGAACGGGATATATTGGTAGCCATACAGTTGTTGAGTTGATTGAACAAGGTAATGATGTTGTTATTGTCGATAACTTAGTCAATAGTAGTGTCATTGTTTTAGATAGAATCGAGCAAATCACAGGGAAAAGACCAAAATTTTATGAAGTGGATGTATGCCATTATGATGAATTAAATGCCGTATTTGAAAAAGAAAACATATCAGCAGTTATTCATTTCGCAGCGCATAAAGCAGTCGGTGAGTCTGTTCAAAAACCAACGCTATACTATCGTAATAATTTAGATGGATTGGTGACTTTGATTGATGTGATGAAAGCACACGATGTGAAGAAAATTGTGTTTAGTTCTAGCGCGACTGTTTATGGATCAACAAATGAAGCGCCGTATTTAGAAAGTATGCCAATTAGTTCGGCAATGAGTCCTTATGGTAATACAAAAGTGATGTGTGAACAAATTTTAAAAGATGTGCATGCTTCCGATAATGATTGGGAAGTGACGTTGTTGCGTTATTTCAATCCAATTGGTGCGCACGAAAGTGGCTTAATCGGTGAGGACCCTACGGGTATTCCGAATAACTTGATGCCTTTTATCGCTCAAGTTGCCGTTGGAAAATTAAAACAATTGAGTGTATTTGGTGATGATTATCCAACGCCGGACGGGACGTGTGAACGTGATTACATTCACGTTGTTGATTTAGCCAAAGGGCACGTAAAAGCTTTAAATTATATTAAAGCAGGTGTTTCGATTTATAACTTAGGTTCGGGTGTTGGAACGAGCGTTCTGGAGTTAGTGCGTGCGTTTGAAAAAGTGAGTGATGTCAAAATCAACTACACGATTGCACCACGACGTGCCGGAGATTTAGCGGTCATCTATGCCAATACAGACTTGGCGTTCAAAGAATTAGGTTTTAAAACGGAAAAAACAATTGAAGACATGTGTCAAGACACATGGAGATGGCAAAGTCAAAATCCACAAGGGTTTAGATAATTGTATGTTGTATGAATATTAGCATCGTTCGTAAAAATGAGCGATGCTTTTTGTGCTATGTCAAAAAGTCGTGGTAACGAAAAAAATAATGGCTATTTAAAATTTTTTATCGCTTTTTGTGGTCAAACAAACGATAAAATTTATGTTTTAACAATAAAAAAGATGACGATTGTTTTAGGTTTATCCTAATTTATTTGGTGCTAATTTTTGTAGAAAACAATTGACAGATTTAATATATCAATTTAATATAATATATAGAAAGAATCGGTTTTAAAGCGATGAAATGGGGGTGTGGCTTTTTAATTTCCGAAAAAATGTAAGCGTTTAAATAATAAAGGGGGAAAAATATGGTAAACACTATAAAAACTAAAAAGTATACAAAAACACTTTTTACAATTAGTTTATGTTCTATGGTTTTAGCATCTGTTGCGCTAAACCAAAATCATCAAGCTATGGCTGTTGAAATGACACCACCAAGTAGTGTGTCTTCTAGCGATAACAGTCGTTATTTAGATTGGACTGCGACATCAGCCATTAAAGGAAAAGCAACCGTTAAAGAGGAAGACGGTGTTCGTTATAACGTTTTAGAGCCATCTAACACAAACGATAATGGTGCTAATATCGCTGTTTTTGAAAAAAACGGTTTGCAAGTTGATGAACAAGGAAATGCTACCGTTGGACTAACGTTTATTGAACAATCAGAAACAGGACATGGTCGTTTTGGTGTGTTATTACGTTACAAAAATCCAAATAATTTTATTTTTGTTGGGTATGATAAACAAGGATGGTTTTGGGAATAT
Source organism: Carnobacteriaceae bacterium zg-C25 (assembly GCA_017945845.1). Lineage (NCBI taxonomy): Bacteria > Bacillati > Bacillota > Bacilli > Lactobacillales > Carnobacteriaceae > Carnobacteriaceae bacterium zg-C25. The sequence goes on along the minus strand of CP072828.1, from coordinate 1,090,061 downwards.
AAAGTATCCGGTGTTGGTAACTGGTATAGAGGAACACGTGTGCCAGCGCCTGCAAAAAATTCAAAAAATGAGTTAGTTGTCAGTTTAAAAAGTGATGGGCAATTAAATGCGACTGTCAATGGAAATAATGTCATCAATACAGAAGTTATGCCAGCAAATGTGTTAAGTGCTTTACAAGACAGCAGCAAAGTGGCGTTAAAAGTCGGTAAATTTAATAGTGAAGTGACGAAGGTCGCGATTAAAACGGATAATCAAGATGATTTGACTGTACAACCGGATAATAACAGTTCTGTATCAGTAGGAACGTCTGTTGCTGATACCGATGCACAAGCACAATATGACACCATAACATCTGGAACGCTTGATGTTAAATTAGATCGTGCCTTTCCACGTATTCGTGAATATACATTGGACGGTGAGCATTTACAAGGACAAGTTACAGCAACCAATACACTACGTATCAATGGGCATAGTTTGACACCACAAGTAGCGTATGAAAAAGTGGGTCAAGATAAAGCTGTTTATACAATGACGCTCAAATCAGAAGAACACATGGTTGATGCTGTTATTAAAGTTCAAATCAGGGTAGAAAATAACATTGTTCACTATGATGTGATTGATATTGACAATCATTATGATGTTGTTGCAGGACAACAAATAGATGATGTTAGAAAACTCATTCAAACGATTGATATCCCAGGTTACTTTGTTTCTGTATCAAGTGCCAATGAACAGTCCGCTTTTGCAGGGGCTAGAATGTCAGTGAATACACATGAAAAAGGAGACGTGTACTATAATCCATCACAATTAAAAACAGCTGATGATTTTGAACGAGGATTTATGTATGGGTTTGTCTCTGATAATCATTTAGCAGCTGGTGTATGGAGTAATTCTCAATATAGTTTTGGTGGCAGTAGTGATGATTATACACGTTTACGTGTTTCAAAACATAATGCTGATTCACAAGCGTATGTGGGTATTGGTAGTTCACCATTTATTTATCAAAAAGCACATGCTGGTAAAGTGTATCATCAACGAACATTTGTGTTGCCAAGTGCCAAAATTGTTGTTACAAAAGATCGAAATAATGACAACACAATCGACTGGAAAGACGGTGCAATTGCCTATCGTGACATTATGAATAATCCGGTAGGGTATCAAAGTGTACCAGATTTAGTAGCGTATCGTATTGCTATGAACTTTGGTTCTCAAGCTCAAAATCCATTTTTAATGACATTGGACGGTATTAAAAAAATTGCCTTACATACAGATGGTTTAGGACAATCTATTTTACTAAAAGGATATGGTAGTGAAGGGCATGACTCTGGTCATTTGAACTATGCCGATATCGGAAAACGGATTGGTGGGGTAGAAGATTTCAAAACATTGATTGCTGAAGCGCAACCTTTCGGTGCGAAATTAGGGATTCACGTGAATGCTTCAGAAACGTATCCAGAATCTCGTTATTTCACAGAAGATCGATTAATGAAAACGGCTAATGGTGAATATAGCTATGGTTGGAACTGGTTAGACCAAGGTATTAATATCAACGCAGCGTATGATATGGCAAATGGTCGTGCCAATCGTTTCCAAGATTTAAAAAATGTTCTCGGAGACGGATTAGACTTCATTTATGTCGATGTTTGGGGGAATGGACAATCTGGAGATAACAATGCGTGGGCAACGCATATGTTGGCAAAAGAAATCAATGAATTAGGTTGGAGAGCAAGCTTTGAATGGGGTTATGCAGGTGAGTATGACTCAACGTTTCAACATTGGGCAGCTGATTTAACATATGGTGGGTATCGCTTAAAAGGTATCAATAGTGATATTGCTCGATTTATTCGTAACCATCAAAAAGATTCATGGGTCGGCGATTATCCAGCCTATGGTGGTGCTGCCAATTATCCATTACTTGGTGGATACAGCATGAAAGACTTTGAAGGTTGGCAAGGAAGAAGTGACTATCGCGGCTATATTACAAACTTATTTGCTAACGATGTCATGACAAAATATTTCCAACATTTTACCGTATCCAATATGACTTTAGGAAATCCTGTAACCATGACGGATAATGGGGCGACATATTCTTATACACCTGAAATGTCTGTTACATTGACCGATTCACAAAATAATAATCTTGTGATTACGAGAAAATCAAATAACGTTTCTAGTCCTGAATATAGACAACGGACGGTTGTGTTAAATGGACGTACAATCCAAGATGGTTCAGCTTATTTAGTGCCTTGGAATTGGGATGCTAACGGAAATCCATTAGCAGAAGATAAACAAAAAATGTATTACTTTAATACACAATCAGGTGCAACACAATGGCAATTGCCAGATGATTGGCACGTTGATCACGTATATCTTTATAAACTAACCGATCTTGGAAAAGTGGAAGAGAAACAAATTGCTGTACAAGATGGAGCTATTTCATTAAATGAATCAGCAAACCAACCATATGTCCTATACCGTACACCACAAAAAAATGTGGAAGTTGCTTGGAGTACCGGTATGCACCTTGTTGACCAAGGATTTAATAGTGGGTCATTATCTCAATGGGCGATATCTGGAAATAAAGCGTCTGCTGAAATTGTACGTTCTCAAGGGGATAATCCAATGTTACGTCTGTCAGGAAATCAAGAAACGGTTTCTTTAACACAACGCTTAACAGGATTAAAACCAAATACAACGTATGCTGCATATGTCGGAGTAGACAATAGAAGTGATGCGAAAGCGTTCATTCGTGTAAACACCGGAGAAAAAGAGGTCGAAAATTATACGAAACGTTCAATTGCGTCTAACTATATTAAAGCTTATGCACACAATACATGGTCACAAAACGCTACAATCGGTAATAGCAGTTTCTTCCAAAATATGTATGTTTACTTTACTACTGGAGATAATGTCGATAATGTGACGTTAACGCTAGCCAAAGAAAGTGGAGACGGTGAAACTTATTTTGACGATATTCGTGTTTTTGAAAATCAATCCACGATGTATGGCGACTCACATGATTCTACAGCGAATAAAGTCTTTAAACAAGATTTCGAAAATGTCGCACAAGGTATTTTCCCATTTGTTATTGGGAACGTTGAAAATGTTGAAGATAATCGTACACACTTATCTGAAAAACATGAACCATACACACAAAGAGGATGGAATGATAAAAAAATCTCTGATGTTATTGACGGAAATTGGTCATTAAAAACAAATGGATTAAGTGGCCGTAATAAATTAGTGTATCAAACCATTCCGCAAAACTTTAGATTTGAAGCAGGTAAAACGTATCGTGTGTCATTTGACTATGAAAGTGGTAGTGATAACACCTATGCCTTTGTTGTTGGTAATAGAGCATATGAAAATCCAAACACTTTATCTAAACAAACACCATTAGAAAATACATGGGTTGATAGTGATACAGCAAAACGTGCTTCGTTCCTTGTTACAGGAGATGAATCTGAAAATACATGGATTGGTATTTTATCAACAAGTACAGCGGGTGATACGAGGGGAGATACCGGAAAAGCAATTAACTTTAAAGGTTACAATGACTTTATGTTAGATAATTTAGTCATTGAAGAAATTGAATTAACTGGAAAATTACTTGTTGATAACTATGTAAAAGAACACTTACCAATTCCAGAAGGGTATACAACAGATACGTTAAATGCTTATAAAGAAGCGTTATTTGCATTGAATTTAGTGCCTGAAGACATTACGCTTGAACAAGCGCGTCAAGCGATTGCAAAAGTTGATGCCGTATACGATGCACTTGAACCCGAAATCGATGTGATTACATCCGAAGACATTGAAAGCGTAGAAGCACCTTCTCAAAGAGGGGAAGGGATTACGAATGCTTTTGATGGTGATTTATCAACAATATGGCATACACCATGGAATGGTTCATCTATCAATAGACCGGTGACGGTTGTATTAAAAGAACCGAAAGATATTACTGGTTTAGCTTATGTACCACGTCAGTCAGGAAATAATGGTATTTTAAAAAATGTCACAGTGGTTGTTACAGATGATAATGATCAAGAGCATACGTATTCAGCAACAAATTGGGCGAATAATAGTGCTGAAAAATTATTAGAATTTGGCGAAACTGTAAAAGCGAAAAAAATTGTGTTAACAGGAACGCAATCTTATGGGGATCCTAAAAATACATTCCAATCAGCAGCAGAGTTTTACTTCTTGCTACCTGAAAAAGAAGTGCCTGCACTTGATGAAGCACCTTATGAAGCGGCACTTGAAAAAGCAGAATCATTATATGGTGTAGCAGATAAAGTGAATCGAATCAAAGATATCTTTAATTATGCCAAAGAACATGAATTGTTAACGCCGGTTACATTGAATTATTTTGTTGATGCTTTAACACAATTAGAATCCATTCCGGATTTTGTGACAAATGGTATTCATGTGACAATCAACGAAGGTACAGACGGTAAAAAAGTAGCGGTATTTGAAGATGACGATAAAGATACAGATGCAGTCGTTCGTATTCCAGTATCCGGTTTAGCAAATGATGTTTATGCTTTTGTTGTGAAACATGTGGCAAGTGAAGTGGCTAATTTAAAACCGGAAGATCATGATCTTTACGATATGTATTTTGTTGGTAAAAATGGAGAGAAAAAACAAATTACAGAATCAGCTGATGTGACTATTCCAGTTACAAGAGAAGTTGAACATGTATATTACGTTTCTGAATCAGATAAACAAATTGCTGGTGATGTACCATTTACGTTGAATGAAGATAAAACAACGGTGACATTCCGTGTTGAACATTTCAGTCATTATGCAATTGCCTATAAACCAATTCCAAAAAATGATGGTTCAACAGTAGATACAACAACAGAAACACCAGATACATCAAGTACAATGACTGGATCTGCAACAGAAACACCAGATACATCAAGTACAATGACTGGATCTGCAACAGAAACACCAGATGCATCAAGTACAATGACTGAATCTGCAACAGAAACATCAGGTACATCAAGTCCAACAACTGAAACAGGTGCAACAACTGAAACAGGAGAAACAAATACTTCGATGTCAACGACACAACCGGAAAAAATGACGACAACACAAAATCGTCCAAATGGTAATGTCAATGGAGCATCTAATACAAATCAAGATAAACCAAAAATTTCTGTTTCTGTTCATCCTGTAACAGCATCTAATAAAGAAACAACAAACCAAGGAGGAAAAATTTTACCGAATACAGGTGATTCCTCTACTACAACAATTACGATTGGATTGATTGGAACAGTTGTTGGTGCAGTAATGAGTATCGTATCTAGAAAACGAAAAGTTAAATAGACGTATAGCTTAATCATCACCCAAGATATCGTCTTGGGTGATTGGTTATATGTTTTGATATAGAGTACATATAAAAGAAATATAGAATTAGCAATGGTATTATTCATAGTGTTATCTTATATATTATCGATATCGAATATATTGTAAAAACAGCTATAAAATACAAACAAATTCTTTGGTGATTTAAATATTAATGTAAAATAATGCAACGAAAAATGTAACCGCATACAAAAAGTGATTGGTTTATTAAAGCATATAGCCAATATGTAAATCGATAAATCAAATTTAAATAGCTTTTATTGACTAAAAAATCATTCACTTAGAGCAAATAATATCACTGTCTTTAAATAAGATACGACAATGATATGTATGTAAAGAGCCATTTGCCAAATACATTTCAACGCAACACGTTTTATGTGTTTGTCGGAATGCGTTTTACCGTATTTGGATTGGGAAATAGTATTTAAAAAAGGGGGGAAAAAGATGAACAAAATCATAAAATGGATAAGCGCTATATGTGTGATGTTCCTTTGTATCATTGGGTCAAAAACAATACATGCAACAGAAAACACCTATCAATTCTATCCAACAGTACAAAACGCCACTTACCAAGAAGAAAATTTATCTTTAAATAATCAGACGCTTTCACTTTATTTTGGAAATGGAATTGATGAAGAAACAAAAGTTTATGCACGTCAGTTATTGGCAGAACATCATATTGCTTTTCAAGAGGTGACGCAAAAAGTAGATGATGGCATATCGTTAAATGTTGAAATTACAGATACACAAGAAAACTTGTTTAGTCATTGGGATGCTTATTCATTAAACATTAATGCAACAGGTATTCATATTATTGGAAAACATAAAGATGCAGCTTATTTTGGTTTAACAACATTACATCAAATATTAACGCAATCAACAAACCAAACGGTTCGTTATCTTACAATTTCCGATTATGCAGATGTGAAATATCGTGGGTTTATTGAGGGGTATTACGGTATTCCGTGGTCTCATGAAAATCGTCAATCTTTAATGCGATTTGCAGGTCAATTTAAGGCTAATACGTATATTTTTGCACCAAAAGATGACATTTATCATAGTCAACAATGGAAAGCGTTATATCCAGAAGAAAAATTATCGCAAATACGTGAATTAGTAGAAGTGGGTAAATTAACAAAAACACGGTTTGTTTGGACAATTCATCCGTTTATGAGTGGCGCTCGTTTTAATTTTTCACAGTATGAAGAAAATTATAATTATTTAATTAATAAATTTGAACAACTGTATACAACGGGGGTACGTCAATTTGGTATTTTAGCCGATGATGTGGGTTCTATTGATCGCAATCAATTATTACGTTTATTAAATGATATTAGTCAATGGGCAAAAGATAAAGGAGACGTAGAAGATATTCTATTTTGTCCGGCTGGTTATAACACAGCCTTCCAAGGTAATTTTTCAGAAATGAAAAAATTGAATGAAGCACCGGATAATATCCAATTTTTCTGGACTGGCGAAACAGTTGTTAATAGAGTAACAAATCAAACCATCAATCGTTTTAAAACATCTTCTACAACAGATGGGCACCCAGGTAGAGCACCGTATTTTTGGTTAAACTGGCCTGTAAATGATTATAAAAAAAGTCGTTTATTAATGGGTCCAGCTGGCACATTATTAGAAACAGGTGTTACTGATTTAGCTGGTTTAGTGACCAATCCAATGCAACAAGCACAAGCAAGTAAAGTGGGTATTTTTGCTACAATTAATTACGGTTGGAATACACACCATTTTTCTTCTGATGATGTGTGGCATGACGGTATGGCGTATATTGAGAAAAACCAAACAGATGCTTTACTAGAAATTACTAGACATTTACAAGATGTATCTCCAAGTGGACATGGTTTAGTCATGGAAGAGTCAGCAATGTTTAAAGATTTGATAGCATCTTATCAACAAGCCGTAGGGAATGGTACATCTGTAAAAGAAATAGGGGCAGCTTTAATACAAAAATATCAAGTGTTGTATCAAGCGACACAAGATTTTTTAAATGGTGCTGAAAATGAAGGGTTAAAAGAAGAAATGGCACCGTGGGTAAATACACTTGCCAATATTGCGCAAGCAAGTCAGTCGTTTATTGAAAGTGCAATTGCTTTAGAAGATAACAATACAGAAAAAGCATGGTTAGCCTATTCCAAAGCTGTAACGCAAGAAGAATTATCAAAAACACATACTGTACAAAATATTAGTAGTGTAGATAAAGTAGAAGCGGGTGCAAAACGTTTAACGCCATTTATGCAATTTTTAAAAGAAAAAATGGCAGATAAAGTGAAACGAATTGTATTGCCACAAGATGATGACACACCATCTGCACCAGAAGCACCTACGTTGATTAAATCGTCTCATTTCAACAATATTTATCAAGGTAGTGAAGCAAGTATGCTTGATAATAATCCAAATACATTCGTTTGGTACAGTATTGCAGGGAATTCATTACCGCGTGATGCGTATTTAGGAATTGACTTACATGAGGTGTATCGTATTGGAGAAATTTCGTTTTTACAGGGAACAACATCTAATGACGATATTTTTAAAAATGCGGTACTTGAATATTCAGTTGATGGTGTGACGTATCAACCATTTACAGATACACTTTACAATCAAAAAGATGTTCGATACGATGCGACGCAACAAAATATAAAAGCACGTTATATTCGTTTGAAAAATGGTGGCAATACAGAAAAATGGGCTGCCATGAGAGAAATTAATGTGGCAACGGTAGCCAATCAACAGCTTATTGAAACCAACGTTGAGAGCTTAAAAGAATTACCGGCACAACAAACCGCACAACGATTTACATTAAACCCAAAAGCACAAGTGACATTACAACCGAATGAATATATTGGATTGGATTTACAACGTATTCGCTCTTTAAAACGAGTGACTATTGAGCACACTAGTCAATTACCAATTTATGTAGGAATGAACAGAGATGACTTAAAACCATATACATTAGAAACTGTTCCGAATGTACGTTATATTGTGATAAAAAATACAACGGACAGTCCAGTAACATTTGACATTCAACAATTTAATGTCGAAACAAATGATGTTTTACCGTTGAAAGTGAAAGATACAAACTTTACGGATATGGAAAATCCTTTAGCGGCATTTGATGGCGATTGGAATACTAAAGCATGGTTTAAAAATAGTCAATTAGCAGGAAAATATGTTGTGTACGATTTGGGTCAAACGATTACTTTAGACAAAATCAAACAAATTGTATCTGACTCAGAACATGACTATATTCGCCATGGTAAAATTTCAGTTTCTGAAAATGGTACAGATTTTACAGATGTTTTAACATTGGGAGATACTGAAAATGATTTAGAAATTGAAGGTGTTTATCCAGATAGAGAAGTCCAAGTTTTAGGTAAATCTGCTAATGTTAATCATTTACCTGTTCGTTATATTAAAGTTATGCTAACGAAAAATAAAAGCGGTGATGATAAATGGGTACGCTTTAATGAGATTGTGTTAAATGACCGTGAAGAATTAAAAACATCCAATAATCCAACTTTTGATGTAACACCTGCTGTAAGCAATGCTGACAGACCAGAAAACATGGTAGATAAACATTTAAATACAGCTTTTAGAGGCTCACAAGCTGGAGGAGAGTTACATTATCATTTATCACAAACAGCTTTCCATAATACTTTGACGGTTATTCAAAATGATGAAGTATCTCATACAAAAGTAAGCGTTCAAAATCGTGAAGGCTACTGGCAAGAGATTGGTGAATTAACAGGTGGTATCAATACATTTAACTTAAAAGATAAAGGTGATATTGTCACTGTAAAACTAACATGGCAAGAAAATAATCGACCTGTTATTTATGAAATGTATACCACTGATGGCATCAATCGTTTACCATTACAAAACTTATTAAAAGAAATTGCGACTTTAAACGAAAATGATTATGCAGAGGGTTTCCCTGCCTTAATAGAAAAAGTGACTGAGGCAAATCGTGTGTTACAAGATGATGAGGCGACTACAGAACAAATCACCCAAATGGTGCAAGCGTTACAAGAGAAAATCAATCAATTAAAAAAATATCATACATTTACGTCAAATGCATCAACAGATGTGGTAGTTAAAATTCCAGAGGACGACGCTATCAAAGATTTAGAGATGAAAATTGAATCAGCGACAAGTTCAACTTTAGATGAAACACATAAAGAGTACGATTTATATGATATTTATTTCGTGAAAAAAGGAACGACTGAAAAAGTAGCCGTTACACAACCAGCTAAAGTTACATTAAATGTAAAAGAAAATAAAACCGTTGCAGAAATCGTGTATATTAATGAACAAGACGAAAAAGAAAGTTTACCATTTGATGTCATGCGTGAAGAAAATAAAGTTGTGTTCCAAGCGACACACTTTAGTAAATATGGTGTGGTGTATACATCATCTAAACCGGATGAACCAGAAGAAAATAAAACAGAAGGAAATAAACCAGACGAAAACAGACCAGATGAAAATAAACTGGACGAAGTGCCTGTGGAACAACCGAAAGATGAAGCACCAACGACCACAACAAGTCAAACCGAAACAAATCTAACAGAAACAACCACATTAACAACAACGACAAAACAAGAAAAAGCAGAAGACGAAATCACATCTGTAAGTACAAATGTTGTATCAAAAGAAATGACAGATGCAACAATGACAAAACAAAGAGAGCACTTGAGTAGTGACTCTTCACAACAAGTAACAGATAAAAGCAGTACACAAAATAACCGCCAAAAAGAACAATCAAAAGAATTACCGGATACGGGTGAACAAAATCACTGGGTACAGGTAGTTTTAGGTTCTGGTTTATTATTACTAGGTATTGGGATAATACTTTATATACGTCGTAAAAAATAAGGGGAAAAAATATGAAAATAAAAAAAGGTTTAAGTATTTTGTCTGTGGTATCGTTGTTAGTCGGGGTTAATGGTTATCGAGTTATGGCAACAGAGTCAATTACACAAAAAGTAAATGTTGCACTAAATGCACAGGCAACGGTAAATGATTCGGAAACAAACTATTGGGGTGCTGATAAAACTGTTGACGGAATTATCAATAGAGAAGAAAGTGTCAAACGTAATCAGTCTCGTTGGTCAACGAATATAGGAACAACGAATAAAATATTAACAGTCGATTTACGACAAGAAAGAACATTTCAAGAATTTCGTATTGCTTGGGAAAGACAAAATATCAAAGGATTTCGTATAGAAGTATCTCAAAATGGAACGGATTATACATCCGTTTATGAAAAAACAGATGATAGCTATGTTGAATTAGATACAACTGTTCGATTAAACGCAGAGCAAACAGCACGCTATGTACGATTGGTGGTAACTAATTATGATGGAGGAACAATCAATTGGGCATCGGTTTCTGTATACGAATTTCAAGTCATTTCAGAAATGACATTGCCGAATTTAGCGTTGCACAAAGAAGCGACAGCAAATGGGCATGAAGATGCTAGTTTATCCGCAAATAAAGCAACAGACGGTAGTATCGATACAAGATGGGCGAGTACCGTGGGACGAAATCAAAAATGGTTACAAGTTGACTTGGGCGAAGTTAGAACAGTAGGCTCAGTTGTGTTAGAGTGGGAACGTAAAAATGCTCAAGATTATACAATACTTGTCTCTGAAGATGGTCAAAATTGGACAGAAGCAAAACATAATACAGCGGCACCTGAAGCTTTTAGAGAAACGATAAATTTCGATCAAAAACACCAAGCACGCTATATTAAAGTCCAAATTAACCAATTTAATCCGAGTGCACCAAATCGAACAAGTGACAAGCCAATTAACTGGGCAACCGTTTCGATTATGGAATTAGAGGCGTATAGTGAAAGTGTTTCTCCCGAAAAACAAATCACACTTCAAGATGTTGCCAATGGCTTACAAGTGCCTGAAATTACTTCAGACACAACATCGTGGACATTACCAGAAGTACCAAATGGGTATACGGTTTCTTTTATTGGTGCAGATTTAGAACAAGTTATTGACCGGGATTTAACGATACATAAACCATTGGTCGATACACCTGTTGTGGTAAACTACAAAATTTCTAAAGGCGCAGATAGTGTTGAAACAGCCGCTATTCCTGTTACGGTACCAGGACAATATACAGTGGAAGAAACAGATAACGTCAAACCAACTGTTGTTCCTGCGATTGCAGAATGGAAAGGTAAAACGGGCGAGTTTTCTATAACAGATAACACACGTATTGTTGTAAACCCTACTGATAGACAAGCGCTACAAGATGTTGTGAATAGTTTTAAAGAAAGTTATACCGAATTAACGGGTAAAGCTATTGATATTGTTGAAGGCACAGATGTTCAACCAGGAGATATTTATTTCTATTTAAATCCAGAAAATAGTGGTTTAAAAGAAGAAGGCTATTTCATGAATATTGATGATGCCATTCGTGTGGAAGCTAGTCACGTGAAAGGTGCGTTTTGGTCTACACAAACACTTTTACAACTTTTGAAACAATCTACACAAATACCAAAAGGGTTTGCTAGAGATTATCCAAAATACGCTGTTCGTGGATTCGTATTAGATGTTGGGCGTAAAATGATTAGTATGGAGCATTTAAGAAATACATTAAAACTTATGGCTTGGTACAAAATGAATGACTTACACGTGCATTTAAACGATAATTTTATCAATGTCGAACGTTACCAAACAACAGATAATCCTTATGGTGCTTATTCAGCATTCCGTTTAGAGTCTGACATTAAAGAAGGCGGTAATAACGGATTGAATAAACAAGACTTAACAAGTAAAGATTTATTCTATACAAAAGCAGAATTTAAAGCATTTATTCAAGAAGCAAAAAGCAAAGGTATACAAGTTGTTCCAGAATTTGATACACCTGCCCATGCATTAGCTTTTACAAAAGTGAGACCTGATTTAACCATGACCAATCATAATGTAAGACGTTGGGTTGACCATTTAGAAGTAAGTAATCCAGCTGCTTTACAATTCGTAAAAGATGTTTGGAATGAATATTTGGATGGAGACGATGCTACATTTGCAGATACAGGCGTTATACATGTTGGGGTGGATGAATTTGAAGGGAATAATGAAAGTTTTAGAAAATTCACAGACGATTTACTTGCCTTTTCACATGAAAAACATAAAACACCAAGACTATGGGGTAGTTTAACCGCTAAATCTGGAGTGACACCTGTTCGTTCCGAAAATGTTCAAATGAATATTTGGAATGCAGGTTGGGCAAATCCTAGTGCCATGTATAAAGCTGGCTATCAATTAATCAATACATTAGACGGTCCTTTATATATCGTTCCAGGTGCGGGTTATTACAATGACTTCTTAAACACACGTAATTTATATCAAACGTGGGAACCAAATAAAATGGGTTCAGTTACGATTCCAGCTGGATCTAGCCAAATGTTAGGTGGTGCCTTTGCAATTTGGAATGATAAAATTGACCAAGAAGCAAACGGTATTACAGAATACGATGTCTATAAACGTTTCCAAGCCGCTTTACCAACGCTTGCTACAAAATTGTGGGGAAATAGAGATATGGGTGACTACAACACCTTTACACAAGCGCTTGAACAAATCGGTGAACCTGCAAATCATAATCCATATCATGAGGTGACATCAAAAACAGATACTATTGAAAAATATACATTCAATAAACAAAATTTAAATGATACATCAGGAAATGCTTATCATGGTACCAATGCAGAAAATGTTGAGTATGTAGACGGTAAAAAAGGAAAAGCCTTAAAATTAAATGGTGGTACAAGTTACTTTAATACACCAATTCAACATATTGGTCCAAAAAATGTTGTATCATTTTGGGTAAAATTAAACCCTGATGCACAAGGCGAACAAATTGTATTAGAATCTGATAAAGTTGCGATAAAAGCCGTTCAAAAAGAAACGGGTAAAATGGGTATTTCACTTGAAGGATATGATCATTCATTTGAGTATACTTTACCAAAAAATGAATGGGTACATATCATGATAAAAGGATACGAAAACAAAACGGAACTTTATGTCAATGATGTGTTAACAGATACTTTAGGGCGTGGACAAACAGGCAATAAATTTGCGACACTTGTTGTTCCTGCTGCAAGAGTAGGTAGTAAAACACATGCTTTAAATGGGTTATTAGATGATTTGGTTATTGCAAAAGCAACGGTAGAACAAGATGATCCGATTGATCCAACAAACTTTACAGTATCCACTGATAATGAAAATAGCGACGGACGTATTCAAAGTGCCTTTGACAATGATTTAAATACGATTTGGCATACAAAATGGAGTCCAGCTAAACAAGAATTACCAGCAACTATTTTAATAGATATGCAAAAAGAAATAGAGATTGATAAATTTGGTTATGTTGCTCGACAAATTGGTACGAATGGGTATATTAAACGATTTAAATTATCTGTAAAAACAAATGAATCTGATGAGTATACACCGGTATATGAAGGTAGATTTAGTCCTGATAAAGCAAAACAATTTGCTTCATTTGCACCTTCTCTTGCACGATATGTTAAAGTTGAAGTATTAGAGGGTGAAGCAGGGTTTGGTTCGGCAGCTGAATTTTCTTTATATGAACACGACATGAAAAAAGTGCTGCGTGATTTAGTTTCAGAGGTTAATGATAGTTATGTACAAGAAGACTATACTGATTTATCTTGGCAAGAGTTAATGAAACGCCAACAAGAAGCGCAAGCTGTTTTAGATGATGAACAGGCAACAAAAGATCAAATTGATACAGCACTTGATGCATTAAATAATGCTACTCATCGTCTCATGTTAAAAGATGAAAGTCCAGCAGAGCCATCAACAACAACGCCAACACCAGATAGCACAAGTACAGAAACAACAACTACGACTACAACAACTACCCAAAATACAGAAAGTAGTCAAACGACAACGACTCAGCCGGATGACGAAGTGACGACAGGTACAGCCACTCAAACACCACCAAGTGAAAGTCCAGTCACAACACCAGCAACAAATCAAAATGAAACAACATCACAATCTGGAGAAGGTACACAACCAGCAACAACGCCAACACCAGATGGTACAAGTACAGAAACAACAACGACAGCACCGGATAGTACAAGTACAGAAACAACAACGCCAACACCAGATAGCACAAGTACAGAAACAACAACGACTACAACAACTGCCCAAAATACAGAAAGTAGTCAAACGACAACGACTCGTCCAGATGATGAAGTGACGACAAATACAACCACTCAAACACCACCAAGTGAAAGTTCCGTCACAACACCAGTAACAAATCAAAATGAAACAACATCACAATCTGGACAAAGTACGCAATCAGCATCAACGACGACAAGTAGTACAACAAGTCCTGTACCAAATGCGTTTGATAAAGGGCAAGAAAATGAACATGTCTTGATTGATGAAAAAACAGGTATCCAAGCAAGCAATCCTCAATACGATAAAGAACAACATGTTTTAGTCGTAAAAGAAAAAGCGGCTATCCCTGCTTTAAGTTCTCAACCTCATACTGCTTATGATATCTATGTGTTAAACAAAAAAACACAACAAGTTGAACAGATTGCTGGAGAAACAAAAGTTTTTGTACCAACACGTCAACGTGTTCAAAAAGTACATTATATTAAGGACGATCAAGTAAAAGAGGATGTGCCTTTTGAAAATGTATCCGGTGGTATTGTTTTCCGTACAACGCATTTTTCTATCTATGCGCTAGTATATAATCATGCTGATTTACCAGATACAGGAGCAAGTAATGATTTTGTATGGCAAGTAGTCGGTTTAATGTTATGTTTAAGTGCCGGTTATTTACTACGTAAAAAATCAAAAATATAAATTTTAAGGGTTGATGGCTTATGCCATCAACCCTTAAAATTATACAGCCATAATAAAAAAGTTATGAGAAAAATGGTATGCGTATTTCAATTTTAACAAATTAAATCAGTTTATGTGTATTCATTGATGATATGCAGTCGTTAATAAATGGCTAATTTCTTTTCTAATTTAGCTTGCCCTAAAGCGTACGTTGTACAAATGATCCAATAGATGAGCGCTACACAAAAGTAAACCGTCATGTAATCTGATTTGGCACCACCGATGGATTTGGCTTGATTTAAAATTTCAGGAACGGTAATTGCCGCTGTTAACGAAGTGCTTTTCACGATGTCTAAAAGAACATTTGTCATTGGTGGCACACAAATGCGTGTTGCTTGGGGGATAATAATGTATTTAAAGGTTTGTGTTTTACTCAATCCTAAAGCGTATGCAGCATCCCATTGTCCTTTGTCAATGGCTTGTAATCCAGAGCGAATAATTTCTGATATGTATGCACTAGACATACTTGTAAACGCAATAATGGATGCACTAATGGCATCAAGTTGTATTCCCATAAAGGGTAAACCGAAATAAATGAAAAATAGTAAAACCATTAATGGCACACCACGCATTAATGAAATGTGTGTTACGGCAATATAACGTAACACGCGTAATCGTGATTGGCGCATTAACGCTATAAAGAATCCGAAAAACGTGCCTAAAATAAAGCCAATTAATGATAACCCTAATGTATAAGGTAAACCTTGTAAAATGCGTGGAATCGCATAGATGGCTAATTCAAGGTTGAATAGTGCTTCCCATTTAATCATATCATTCTCCTATGTATAAAACAGGCGAGACTTTATCTCGCCTGCTTTTTTATTCTACGTCAGAAAAATCAACAACTGGATATTGTTCGACATTGTCTAATGGTTTTGATAAATCTTGTCCAGCGTAGTATTTTTCTGAAATGGCTTTTAATGTCCCATCTGCTTTCATTTGAGCAATTACACCGTCAATTTTTTCTTTTAATGATGTATCCGTTTTACTCATAATGATAACAGATTCTGATGGATTATATTTAACGTTCCCCATTTTAACTTTAATGTCTGGGAATTTTTCAGTAATTAATTTTACGGCAATCACTTGTGTAAAGTAATCATTTGGCACAAAGTCGGTACGACCAGTTGAAACATCACGTAAGTAAACGTCGTTTGTAACGTTGTCGTAAATAACAGGCTCTCCACCCAATTTTTTAGTGATTTTCATAAAAGTCGTTCCTGCGCCACCACCAGCTTTTTTGCCTTTCCAGTCGCTTAAATCGGTAGCCGTAATGTTTGATGAATCGTCCGCACGAACAATCATCCCACCGATAGAATATTTGTAAGATTCGGATAAATTATATTTTTCCGCACGTTCTTTTGTTGGCGTGAAATTGTTAATTGAAATATCAACTTTTCCGCTATCTACTGATGTTAACGCTTCAGCAACACCGATTTCTGTGTATTCTACTTTAAGGTTCAATCGTTTTGCGATTTCGTTCATCATGTCGATTTCGTAACCGACCAACGCGTTTTGATCGTTTTTGTAAGACGTTGGATATAGCGTTCCAGGTGTGGCTACTTTAATCGTTCCGGCAGCTTCAATTTTTTGCCAAGTTGTTTGTGTTTTTGTTGGTGTTGTTGAGCAAGCAGCAAGTAAAAATGCCGTTGCAACAGAAAGTAATAGCTTAAATTTTTTCATGTTGTCCTCCTTAAATTACTGTGTCATCATAACAATGAATAGTACAGTTGTCAATGGTAAAAACCTTGTTAAATTAGTATTTTTTGTGTTATAAAACAAAAGTGTATAACTGTTATATTACAGTCCACAAGAGTTATTTAGAGCAAAAAAATTCCATTTTTTAACTTTTTATAGATAATAAAAAGAGAATAAACAGTAAAGAGGTATTGAAGATGCAAACATTTGATTATATCGTTATTGGTGGTGGAAGTGGCGGTATTGGCTCGGCAAATCGTGCAGCACTTCGTGGTGCAAACGTATTGGTTATTGAAGGTAATTTATTAGGTGGTACATGTGTGAATGTCGGGTGTGTGCCGAAAAAAATTATGTGGTACGGTGCACAAGTGGCAGAAACATTAAACTTATATGCTAAAGATTATGGATTTGATGTCCCACAAACGCCGTTACAGTTTGAGACGTTATTAAAAAATCGTGATGCCTATGTTGAACGTTCACGTGCAGCGTATACGCGTAGTTTTGAAACTAATGGTGTTAGTGTTGTTGAAGGATACGCTAGCTTTGTTGACAATCATACGGTATCGGTAAATGGTGAACTGTATACTGCACCGCATATTTTAATTGCGACAGGTGGAAAGCCAAGTGTGCCTAACGTTGAAGGTAGTGAATATGGTGAAACGTCAGATGACTTTTTTGAATGGACAACATTACCGCAATCCGTTTTAGTGGTGGGTGCAGGGTATATTGCGGTGGAATTAGCCGGTGTTTTAAATCGTTTAGGCGTAACAACACATTTAGCGGTTCGACAAGATAAACCGCTTCGACAATTTGATGACATGTTGTCAGACTGTTTGGTAGAGGAATTTGATAAAACGGGCATTACATTTCACACGCACGCAACACCACAGCGTGTCGTTAAAAACGATGATGGAACATTGACGTTTGAAAGTACAACGGGTGAGACGATTGTTGTGGAACGCATTATTTGGGCAATCGGGCGCCATGTGAATGTGGACGCTCTAGGGTTAGAAAATACTTCGGTGACATTGAATGAAGCGGGATACATTCAAACGGATGACTATCAAAATACGAGTGCTAAAGGTGTTTACGCGGTGGGAGACGTTACGGGACGAGCAGCATTAACACCTGTTGCCATCGCGGCGGGTAGAAGATTGTCAGAACGATTATTTAATGGCCAAACCGATTTAAAATTGGATTACAGTTTAATACCAACCGTTATTTTTTCACATCCTGCAATTGGAACAGTTGGTTTGAGCGAAAAACAAGCGCGCGAACAATATGGAGATGACGTGAAAGTGTATACGTCAACGTTTGCGTCTATGTATACGGCTGTGACAAGTCATCGCCAATTAGTCAAAATGAAATTAGTTGTCGTTGGAAAAGAAGAAAAAGTCGTTGGGTTACACGGTATTGGCTATGGATTAGATGAAATGGTACAAGGTTTTGCAGTAGCTATGAAAATGGGAGCGACTAAAGCAGATTTTGATAATACGTTAGCGATTCATCCAACAGGATCAGAAGAATTTGTGACAA
The DNA here is from genome assembly GCA_017945845.1 of Carnobacteriaceae bacterium zg-C25. Classification (NCBI taxonomy): domain Bacteria; kingdom Bacillati; phylum Bacillota; class Bacilli; order Lactobacillales; family Carnobacteriaceae; species Carnobacteriaceae bacterium zg-C25. The sequence continues at coordinate 1,071,543 of CP072828.1, read as the reverse complement.
TGCGCTAAATCAAAAAATTAATAAATGTTTAAGTTTTTCATAATGTTCCCCATAAAGTAACAGGACTTGATATACTGTAAACAGATAAATGTAATGGAGAAGGTTATGGTACAAATCGGTATTGAAAAAATAACATTTTATACACCTGAATATGTGTTGAATATGTCAACGTTGGCAAAAGCAAGAAATATTCCGGTATCAAAATTAACACTTGGGTTAGGCCAAGAAATGATGGCTGTACCACCGGTGTACGAAGATGCTGTAACAATGGCGGCAAATGCAGCCAATCAACTATTAAGTGATGAAGATAAGCGCGCTATTGATTTGATTTTAGTCGGTAGCGAATCGGGTGTAGATAATTCAAAATCTATTGCTGTTTATGTTAAAGAATTGTGTGGTATACATGAGCACGTTCGTGCGGTTGAGTTGAAGCAAGCCTGCTACGGTGCGACAATGGCGTTGCAATTAGCTAAAAGTCATATTGTCGATTATCCTGAAAGTAAAGTGTTGGTCATTGCTAGTGATATTGCTAAATACGGGTTAAATAGTGCTGGTGAGCCAACGCAAGGTGCTGGTGCCGTAGCAATGTTAATTAGTGCCAATCCTAAAGTGGCTGTATTAAATCGTGAACGCACGTTCTTAACACGTGATATTATGGATTTTTGGCGTCCGGTTTATTCGCCGCTAGCTTTTGCGGACGGTAAATTTTCGACGCAACAATATCTTGAATTTTTTACAGATGTTTTTACACGTTACTTAGATACAACGAATGAAACGTTAGATGATTTTGCGGCAATTTGCTTCCATCAACCGTTTACTAAATTAGGTTTAAAAGCGTTAGGAAACGTTTTAGATCAATTAGATGAGACAGAAAATAATCGCATGCGCTTGTTATCCGCATATCACATGAGTCGCTTATATAACCAAATGGTTGGAAATATTTATACTGGCTCACTTTACTTGAGTTTGATTTCACTGTTAGAAACATCAAATAGTTTGCGTGGTGGAGATAAAATCGGATTGTTTAGTTACGGATCTGGCGCTGTGGGAGAGTTTTTTACATTGACGCTATGTGATACGTACAAAGAAAATCTGTTTACTTCCGTTCATAAGCAAATGCTTGAAAATCGTCAATTATTAACGATTGAACAATATGAAGACATTTTCAGTGTATCACTGCCAGAAGATGGACAAAAAATGGAAGTGGATGCTCCATCACATATTGTGGTGTTATCCGGTGTTGATCAGCACATTAGACAATATCGTCCTAAAAATGAAATGATGCTCAATCGGTTAGATGCTTAATCAATTGTGTTGATGGCTGATATTACAAACCTTAAAAATCAATAGTTAAAAAATAGTGTCAATTTGGCACTATTTTTTTGTGTCATTTCACAATAAAACGCGTATGTTATTGATGAAAGGAGGGGTAATATGAATGACGTATCTATTGTTGGCAGATTTGTAAAACCGATTGAGGTGAAAGATTTTGGACAAGAAAAGTGTGTCATTAATAATGTGGTAGCCGTTGGTCGTAGACGAAAAAGTGAAGCGGGACAAAATGCTGATTTTATACCCGTTACCATTTGGGGTAAAACGGCTAGAGTTGTTGAAAAATATTGTCAAAAAGGTAATATGATTGGCTTGTCCGGACGTCTGTCATCAAGACAATATGATTCTAGTGATGGTAAACACCACTTTGTTGTTGAAATGGTTGTTGAAGATGTTCATTTAGTTGAGGGTAAACGTTTTTTAGATTAAACAACTCAAAAGGCGTATTGGATTGTATCAGTAGACAAAAAATGCGTTTAAGGTCGTGTTTCACTAACATTACTTAAACTGTTGATAAAATAAAGATTAACCATTTTTTTCGTATTAGCCACTAAGTTGTACAACTTACCACAATGTACACAATATAGGGTACTTGTTTTTTACAAAGTATATAGAATGTGTTACGATAACAGCATACGAAAATGAGTAGAGGTTAATGATGAAAATAGAAGTATTTGATCGCATTGTAACGGGTTATGACGATCGTCACGCCCAATTTGAAGCGGAACGTATGCAATTGATTTTAGAAGGTTTAGGTAGTTTAGAACAGTTTGAAACGGGATATTATGTATTTGGAGAAGATAATTTTTCACAAGACGTTTTATCACAAATTGCTGAACATGGCATGGATATTTTACCGCTAACATATATTGATGGTGCATTACATCAACAACGAGACTATTTGAGTAATGAAGAAGTAATGGCGTTGACGGGTATTGAATTTGAAATTGTTGATGAACACGAACACGATCATTCGCACGATCATGCACACCATCATCACGATGATTTAGGAGGATGCAGTTGTGGACACCATCACTAATGTATTAAAACGCACACCCATTGTTGTTTTTGATGAAAGTGATAGAGCGAGTGAACAATTGTATCAGCCATTTGCGTGGGGAGATGTATTTTTAAGAGCAGTCAATAAAAACCCCGATTCATCCATTTTGCATATTTGGCCGATGGAAAATACGTTAATTTTAGGAATGTTAGATCGCCGATTACCGTATTGTGACGATGCCATTAAGACGGTACGAACAAACGGGTATCGTGCAATTGTGCGTAACGTGGGTGGTTTGGCGGTTGTTGCAGACGAGGGGATATTAAACTTTTCGTTTATTTTACCGAAACGACCAGATGAAAAATTATCAATTCAAGACGCGTACATCTTTATGTACGACTTTATTTGTGAAATGTTTTCGTCATATCGCAAAAAAATTGAACATTTTACGATTGAAGACTCTTATTGTCCCGGAGATTTTGATTTAAGTATCAATGGTAAAAAATTCGCAGGGACTGCTCAACGCCGTTTTAAAGATGGTGTGTCCATTTCGATTTATTTAAGCGTTTGTGGCAATCAACAAAAACGTGGTGAATTGGTGCGTGCCTTTTATCAAGAGGGTAAAAAGAACGAGCCAACAAATTACGCTTTCCCAGACGTGAACCCATCAGCCATGATGAACTTAGAAGATTTGTTAGGTGTAAAATTAACGGTTGACGATGTCAAAACACGTTTAATGGAGACGTTGAAACGATTTAATGACAATGTTTCATCACTTGATGTGACACCAGAGTTAAAAAAACAATATCGTGAATTTCATGATAAAATGATTGAGCGTAATCGTAATGCTTAAAAGGTACTGACCTAAAAGTTACAACAGGTAGGTTAGAAAACGATGACGTGATACGTTTAGTTTTTCAAAGCATGACGATATCAAGATTAAATCGGAGAAAATCAACAGCGTAGTGCCGTTTGTTTTTCTCCCATTTTCATTATAGAATGACTTTTAGATTATAAGGTCAATAATTAACAGTTTAAAGTGTTGATTATTGATCTATTTTTTGTTGACCGTTTCAAATAAACTATTGTTAAAAATACAAAAATTACATATAATTGACGAAATATAAAATAAAGGAGGTTATTATGAACCAGAAAAAATTTGGTTTTTTTACAGCACTGTCTATGCTGATTGGTATTTGTATCGGGTCTGGTATATTTTTTAAAACCGCGAACATTTTATCTTCAACAAACGGAAGTGTTTCATTAGGTGTACTAGTATTTGTATTGGCAGCGATATGTATTGTTTTTGGTGGATTAGCCATGGCAGAATTAGCACTACGTTCAAAAAAAGAAGGTGGGCTTGTTGGTTATTTTGAAGAATTTGTATCGTTTAAATGGGCAAGTGCATACGGTTTATTTTTTATGTCGCTTTATTTACCAACAATTACGGTTATTCTCTGTTGGGTTTCAAGTATTTATACAATGGTTTTATTCGATATACAAGTACCTAAACAGTATGAATTATTCGTTCAAGTTATTATCGGTGTTGTATATATGATCGTGTTTGTTTATTTAAATACGCTTTCAACAAGACTCGGAGGACGTATTCAATCACTGACAACGATTATTAAGTTAATCCCACTATTTTTAATCGCACTGACAGGGTTAATTTTTGGGAAAGAGCAACAGACGACTTTACAAAGTTTATCTCAACTGGATATGGGTATGTCAGGTTGGCTTTATGCAATAGTACCGATGAGTTTTGCGTATGACGGCTGGACAGTATCAACAACTATGGTGCATGATGTTGCAAATCCACAAAAAACATTTAGAAAAGTGCTGATTATGGGGCCGTTGCTTATTTTAAGTATTTATGTTCTTTACTTTTTAGGGGTGACATCTTTCTTGGGAGTGGACACCGTTTTGAAAGAAGGGAAAAATGCTGTCTTTTTAGTGAGCGATATGTTATTAGGTAATATTGGTGGAAAAGTATTATCTATCATTGTCCTTATATCTGTTTTAGGTACGACAAACGGTCTTGTTATGGCGATGATACGTATGCCACAAATTTTAGCTAGCAAAGGCATGCTGGGGCGCTATTCAAAACAAGTTGATAGCACAGAATCAGGTGTATCGAAGCAATCAAGCATCATCGCTGTATGTATCTTGTCTGTATGGTTTGTGATTCACTACGTTGTTATGCAGTATATGCTTTTAGGAGAAAGTGATATTAGTGAAATTGCAATTGTATTTAACTATATTTTGTACACTTTATTATATACTCAAGTCTATAAATTCACGTCTATTAAAAATCCGATTTTTAGATATGTCGTACCAACGGTCGCTATGTTGGGTTCTGGCGTCATCTTGTTTGGTTCTTTAACAACAAATGCAGTTAATATTGTA